>JBFYZU010000343.1:0-22763 GCA_041309365.1 Myxococcota bacterium | reverse complement strand
CGAGCCCGAAGGGTTCATCATCGGCCCGGCCCACGTTGCCGAGGCCATGGCGAGCGTGGTGCGTTCGAGGGAGTGCCTGACAGGGCCTTCTGGAGAGCACACGTGAAGTGGTTACCGCTTTGCGTCCTTTTCGTCCCAGTGCTGGCGGCGAGCCCGGCCTCGGCCGTGTCGCCAGACAAGCTTGACCTGGTGCTGCTCGTGGACACGTCGCGTTCCATGCAGGGGGTGAGCAAGGAGTCGCTTCTGGAGCTCGTGGACAGGTTCCGCAGCTCGCAGAGGCTTGCCGTGGTCACCTTCGGCGAGAAGCCCGAGATCGTCTACCAGCTCAGCTCGGCGACGACTGACGCGGACAGGGTGAAGCTCGCCAAGGTCATGGGCGATCTCGTATTCGAACACGAGTTCAAGGACTTCCCGGGAGGTCTTGCCACGGCGCTCGATCTCCTCAGCGCGGAAGGGGACAAGGACGCCACCAGGGTGGTCATCCTCCTGTCCGGGGGGCATCTCGTGCCGGCTCACGACTACAGCACGCACGACGACGTGCTCGTCTACTTGCGCCAGGAGGTTCTCTACGACTACTTTCTGGCGAAGATCCCCATCATTGCCGTGGCCTATGGCGCGGACGCCGATCTTTCCGTGATGCGGGAGATCGGGGACTCAACGAGAGGCCGATGCCTCGTGGCTCCGGACACGACATCGCTGGACGACGTGCTCGCCGTGCTCCTGGATGGAATCCAGCCTCCTCCCACATCGAAGGACGAGTCTCTCGTTGCCTCGCCCGAAAAAGAGGCAGTGCCCGTGAAGATCAGGGACGAGGCCCCCCAGGATGAAGACGGTCTTTTCGTGCTCATGTGGATCCTGAGTGTCTTCGTGGGCCTCCTCGTTATCGTCAACGTGGTCGTGCTCGTCTTGCAGTCCGTGGGTGCCATCCGGCTACGGGCCGTCCTGGGTCAGAAGGCGGTGGAGAAGGCACGGCCCGATGAGGACGAACATCCGGAGTTCACGAGCCTGCGCAAGAAAGCAGCACGCATCGCGGCCCTCGTGGGGGATGCGCGAGCGAGACTGGACGGCTTCGACATGGATCTGGAGGATCTGGGCGCCCAGAACTGGGAGAGGGAACAGACCCTGCGCAAGCAGTATCAGGGGCTCACGGAAAGCCTGTTCTTGCTCATCGACCACATGGATCTGGAGGCGCGCGAGGGGTCGAGGGCTCTGGATCTGGACTTCTTCGCACAGCGCACGCGAAAGCTCCTCTCTGCGGAAGGGATCCTGGAGATACCCGTACGCGAGGGAGACGTGTTCGACGGGATGTACCACAAGCACGCGGGCGACAGGAAGCACCAGACTCCCCCTGGAACGGTGCTCGAGGTGGTCCGCAAGGGCTACTATCTTCCTCGGCGCAAGGAGGGGCAGGATGATTCCATCCTGAGGCATGCCGAGGTCATCGTGAGCAAGGGGGAAAGAAGCTAGGTCACAAGCGGAGAGGTCATGGGAAAATCCATCGGTATTGATCTCGGAACGTACAACTCCGCTGCGGCCGTGGCCCTGGGCCGCAATCGCATCGTGATGGTGGAGAGCCGTCACGGGAAAACGCTCTACGGCAAGAATTTTCCGTCCTTCGTGCTGTTCGACAGGAGCGGTACACGACAGCTCGTGGGCCAGCGTGCCAAGCAGGAGATGAGCATCAACCCCGATCTGGTGGTCTGGGGTGTCAAGAGGCTCGTGGGGCTGTCCTACGGCCAGGCCTTGCAGATGGGGGAGCTGGACCGGTTCGGCTACGCCATCGAGGAGGGTCCCGGAGGCTCCATCCTCATCCGCATCGGCGAGGAGAGGTTCACGCCCTCTCACATCCTGGAGATCATCCTGCGCGAGATCAAGGCGGATGCGGAGAACACGGCCATAAACCCCGTGATCGGCGGAGTCGTGGACGGCGCGGTGATCAGCATTCCTGCCTACTACAAGGCCATCCGGACGGGCCCCATCGTAGAGGCGGCCCTCAGGGCGGGCTTCGAGGAAGTGGACACCATAGCCGAGCCGACAGCGGCAGCAATCCAGTACTGTCTCGATATCCAGACGGAGGCTCACCTCCTGGCATTCGACATCGGTGCGGGGACGCTGGATGTCACTGTCATGCTCGTCGTCAAGCAGGACGAGGAGCTGATACCGGGCGAGCTGTGCACCTCGGGTCACGAGGCGCTCGGTGGGATCGACATGGACGACAGGATAGCGGCCCATCTCGTCGAGGGACTCGACCTCGGATCCGAGATGCGTGATCCTGCGCACCGCGCCATCCTCGGCGAGGAGATCGAGAAGGCCAAGATCCGGCTCTCGACGCAGGACTCCACCACGTTCGATCTTCCCGGAGGTCGCAGCGTGAGGCTGACCAGGGAAAAGCTCCAGGATATCCTGGCGCCACTGCTCGAGCGTCTCAGGGGGCCCATCCGGGTGGCATTGCAGCAGTCCGGCCTCACGGCGGCGGATCTCGACCACGTGCTCTTCATCGGAGGTCCCACGAACATGCCGTGTGTGCGAGGCATCGTGCTCGACGAGCTCAAGGCGCTGGGCGCCCGTCTTGCGCTGCTCTCCGGCATCGAGTCGCTCGGCGTGCAAGGGCTCCCGGTGGATCCCATGGAGTGCGTTGCCCGTGGCGCATCGCTCAAGGCAGGCAAGGTCATCGAGCCCGTGGGAAAGGTCATATCGGAGGGTTATGGGACTATCTACGGCCCGGTGCCAGGCCAGGACGACTACTACGCGCCCATCATCAGGGAGAACTCCAACTACCCCATCACGGAGAGCGGCGTGCTCACGCACCCCAACCCGAAGGCACTCGAGGTGCCCGTGCCACTCGTTGCCAAGCGGCCCGACGTGGAGAGCAGCACGGCGGACAGGATCGTCTACCGCTACGAGTACCTGGGAAACTACACGCTGAGCATCACGCCGACGGGCAAGATGCCGCAGATCGACATCGTCCTGCAGATCACGGACGACAAGAGGATGATAGCCAATCTCGTGCACTCTCAGACCCACCAGAAGGTGCGCTTCGAAGGCCTCGACAGCCTCGAGGGGCAGGAGCTTCCCCTGCAGGAGCACACCATGCCCGAACGCTGGACCAAGGAGGACGTCAAGGCGTTCCGGGAGTCCGTCAAGCACAGAAAGAGCAGGTGGACGCGCACTCACCTGGAGCACCACGTGCACGTTGCCCAGGAGGCCCTCGCGCTCGTCTCGGACGAATCGCATCTGCGGGTGCAGCGCGCGGCCCGCGAGGTGCGCAAGGCCGTGGATCGAGCGGTGCACAACGGCCTGAAGTTTCCGGATGACGACTGCCCCAACATCTCCAACCGCGTCAAGGAGCTCCTCGACACGCTCAGGCAACCGGGCATCGGGCAGATAGGCGAGGAGGAGTTCCGGGACTACCTGGAGCAGCTCATCCGGATCGCCGACGTGGACTAGGAATGAACGACGGCGAGGGCGCGAGGATAGTCAAGCTCGTGTCGGATAACCGGCACGAGGAAGCACTCGGGGTCGCTCTCGACGCTCCTCGGGATCACGTCAACCGTGTCCACGTGCGCCTGCTGCACAGGTTCCGCCGCGAGCCGCTGGTCCGCGACGCTCTCAACAGGGCCAAGAGCGTGATCGTGTCCGAGTCGGACGACATGCGCGCCCTGAGGCTGATCTCATCGGGCCGCCTCAAGGAGGCGTTGCCGTTCCTCGAACGCGCCGTACGCTCGAGGCCCACGGCCTGCCGGCGGCATATTCTGGGACGCACGCTCTCACGCCTCTCGCGCCACGAGGATGCCATCGATCACCTCGGGCGAGCCGTGGCGGAACGGGGCGACCCGGAGGATCTCCTGTGGCTAGGCCGCGCGCTCGATGGTCTGGGCCGCCATGCCGAGGCCGTGCCCGTTCTCGAGAGGCTCGTCGATCTGAGGGGCGCCCCTGTCGATCATCACTGGCTCGGTGTGACTCTGCACGCGCTCGGCATGTACGAGAAGGCCATCCTCCACCTGCGCCTCGCTTTCACCGGGGGCAACGATCCCATGGACCAGGAGCTTGCCGAGATCTGCGCGAAAAACGTCCAAGCCCCCGTGCCGGAGCCTCCGCGAGTCATCGATCGCATCGCCTCCTTCCTGGCCAGCATGACAGGCTCTGGACGCTCGAAATGATCAGAGCAGCTCCTCGGGTGGGATCTCGCCAATAGATGAGGGCTTCCAGTCCTCGGGAGTGATGTTCTTGATGCCCTCGAGCTCCTCTTGCGTGGCGCGGTCGGCGTAGTCCTGGTCGAGGATGAGCACGGCGGTGCGCGATCCGCGCTGTTCCGGGATAACGCGGACCTCGACGACGCGCCCCGTGTTGCCCGGCTGCTTGGGGTGGGCATTGCGAAACAGCGTCGACCGGCCCACCTCGTGCGGAGCCGTGCCATCCGGAAGGGTGAGGTACTTGCGGTAGAAGTCGATGACCTCGTCGGGCTTCACTGTACCGCTCAGTCTCACCCATCCGGCGCCGGTGGATACCTGGGCAATGCCGATGGGGACGGGAGTCCCGAGAGGGAGGGCCTCGGCGGGCAGGCGGATGCCCTGGTCGTCGTACTTGCGCACGATCGCGGGTGTGGTGTCGAGTGGCTCGGCCTCGGCGGCGACGATGGGCCTGGACGCGGTTGGGGCGTTGCAGGAAAAGGACCACAGCCAGAGTCCGAGCGAAAAGAGTACTGGGCGAGATGGCATATGGCTACTCTATCACGGAACCCCAGCTGTCGGCGAAGGAGCGCAGAGAAGGCGATGGGATGCGCATCGTGATGGTGGGGGTCTGCTGGTTGCCCTGGTGAGTGCCTCCCGGTCCACTCACCTGCGCCACGAGCTCGTAGACCTCCTGCTGGCCCATGCCGAAGTCCACACCGGAAGCCATGTCGATCTCGAGGCATGACGGCCGCTGGATGATGGTGAGCCCCGAGATGAGGGTGTTGTCGTAGGACATGTACAGGTCCTTGTCGCCTCCCTCGACACCGTCCTGGTCCAGCTGGGCGAAGTCATCGCTCACCGCCGGCTGGGTGCTGACCGTCCAGCCGGCGAGGGCCGTTCCGTCGAGGTTGGGGTCCGCCATGTTGTAGTGCACGCCCCAGATCCGTCCCTCGCCGATGATGCAGTAGTCCTCGTCGTCGGAGTACGGGATGAAGGTGGAGAAGTAGGCCACCTTGTCGAACACGATGGGCTGGCCGAGGAGCTTCTCACCTTGCTGGAAGTTGATCTGCCAGTTGAACTTGGCCTTGCCGATATAGAGCGAGTTGGTGGCGTCCCAGGTGTACTCCTCGGTGAGCGAGAAGAGGTAGTTCTGGCCCATCCCTGGGAGGTCGTCCACGTTGCCCGTGCCGAACAGGACGATGAGCTTTCCGTCCTCGTCCACGGCGAGCCCGATGGGGTTCTCCACGGGCTCGGCGGTCAAATAGGGAGCGGCCGGGTCGTCCGTGAAGGGATCCGGATCCGGGAAGAACAGCGTCAGGTGCCAGTCCGCAGGGTCGGCTGCGGCCATGTCCGCTCTCCAGAGGCGTCCGCGATCGTCTCCCACGAAGGCCCGTGTGGTCACCAGGCCCGCCATGGAGCCGAACCCCACGGGATTGCTGATGAGCTGTGCGCAGCACTCGGGGTGGGCGCTGCAGTCGGGGGATCCGGCGCAGCCCAGCTCGGCCGGGAACTCGGGGTCGAGCTTGCGGATGAGGGTTCCCGTCTTGGCCGCGACGATGTAGAGCGAGGTGTCGTGGTCGCGGTTCTCGGGATCGAGGCCGCCCGGGAAGACCACGGCCGCGATCTCGCTCAGCGGGTGGCTCGTGTCGTCGGGGTCGGGCACGAAGACCGTACCGATGAACGGTGTGGCGTAGGTGAGCGCCATCTCGGAGAAGCCGGGAGTCTCGCTGTCGATCTCCCACAGGAGATCGCTGTCGGAGCCGATGGTGCCCACGTCGAGCTGCACGGGATCCGTGACGTCCAGGCAGTAGTACCCACGGCCGCCCTGCCTGAGGCCGCCCACGAGGATGGACATCCACTCCTCGTCCTGCGGCACGGTGGAGAGGTTCTTCTTCACGCGGATGTCCCTCGTGATGGGAGAGGAGTCCACGTTCCAGTCATGGCTGTAGGGATACTGGCGGTGCAGCTTGTCGAGGATGATGCCCGGGACGTACCCCCACAGCTCCTCGGCCCGCTGGGCGTCATCCCCCGTGTCCTGGACGCGGAAGGCGTGCACGACGCCGTCGTTGGTGGCGAGGAAGATCACGGAAGGCCTGTCCGACTGGTCCAGCTGGTACTGGTAGAAGGATACGATGGGCAGATCCATGAGAGGGGGCTCCAGGATGGTCGCCGATGCGTGGAAGGGATCTGCGAGCCTGTCGCCGGCCCGGGCCGTGCCGGTGCGCCCGTGCATGAAGTCGATGAGCCCGTCTGCCCATGTCTGGTCCTCGTCCGGACGGCCCAGGATCGAGGGTGTGAGCTCGGCCGATGTCGTGTCGAACACGATGACCCTGTCCGGAGACGGATCGATGGCGTCGGTGTTGACGGACGTGTAGAGCTTGCGCTCGGTGGCCCTGGTGTCGAGCTCGTCACCGTAGTCCGTGTACTCGGCCGCTTCCAGGCTCAGCTCCACCTCGTCCATGTCGTTGCACACGTAGCTGGACCTCTCCAGGATGCCCGACCATGGATCGTTGCCCGTGCCCACGGTGAGCGACGTGTTGAACTGGTACTGCACCACGTTGCTACCGGCATGGTCGCCCACGAGGTTCGTCGTGATGGCTATTGTCCTGGAGTTCGCGTCCTTGACCGCGATCTCGAGAATGGAGTCCAGGGCCGCCATGAGCTCGTAGGTGCTCTGGGCGAAGTACGCCCCGTCCGGGCAGCCGGGCTGATCGGGTGGGCAACCCATGTGGGCGATGTCGTTGAGTGCGTTGCAGACCTCCTCCCATCCGTGGGTCGTTCCAGGGCCCACGGGGCACGTTTCGAAGGAGAGTGGCCCGTCGCCCTGGCAGGCCGCCGGGCAGGTGGGATCTTCGCTGTTCACGCAGCAGGGGCACGTGGAGAGACCGACCACGTACACGGGCACGTTGGCATAGGGATCCTCGGCGTCGTTGAGGCTGAGATTCCACAGGTCGGCTGCCTCCATGGGGCTGGTGCCGTAGTAGGTGCCCTCTCCGGTGTTCGGCATGCCATCCGTGATCAGGATGACGAACTTCTGGCGGCACTTGGCATAGTGATCGTTGCCACCCTGTTCGAAAGCCAGGTTGTCGGGATGGGCGTCGAAGAAGTACTCCGCGTCGTCCAGGGCTGCGGCCACGGGGCTTCCACAGTACGGGATGGTCTGCGACAGCTCGACCCGGATGGCGTTGTTGGTCAGCTCGAAGTCCACGCTGTCCGCGCCGAAGGAGACGAGAGCGCCGGCGATGTCGTTCGCATCCGTGACCTGCTGTGGCTTCTTGATGCCCACGTTCACGCCGGAGACGGTGGGGCCGTAGCTGAACATTCCGGATTCGCTCGACGTCGTGGCGTAGTAGGAATCGAAGCTGGAGTAGGCGAACCGCACCAGCTCGCGGTAACGCTCGAGGATTCCCCAGGAGTAGTCCCTGTCACCCTTGGGAACGAAGTGGGGGATGATGTGGTCGTCCGGGACCGTGAACTCGCAGTGGTAGCTCTCGTCGGAGATTGGGCCGAGAAGGGCGTCGAGCGCCATCATCCAGCGCGTGCGCTTTTCGGGGTCGTCCTGCAGCGGGTCGTCCTTGCACACGGGGATCGTGTGCTCGTGCTGCAGGTACTCCATGCTGCCCGACGAGTCCATGACGATGAGCACGTTGGGGGGGATGTTGCGCACATCCGACTGGCCCAACGAGGTGTGGGCCGAGGTGAAAAAAACGGCAAGCGAGGCGAACACCACCGGCCAGATCCATCCGGGCGTGTCGAACGTTGCGCCTGTCCTGTGACGATGAGTCATGTTCTTCACCTCTCCTGTCACTGCAAGCCACAGACGGCGGGCCCGATGGTGCTCGTGGCCCGGATCGTCTCGGCGCTGTTTCCGATGTTGTCCGTCCCCGACGGGTCGATGATGGTCCCGGCGGAGGTGAATGTGTACTTGCGGAAGCAGAAGCTCTGCGCCGTCGTGCCCGTCACGGCATAGCCTTCCGTGTCGCCCATCTCGATGCCCTGATCCACGCGGACCAGGAAACCGGGCTGCATGTCGGTGTATCCAAGTGCCGTCCACCCGGTGCCGACCTCGTCCGAGAAGATGGGGGTCGAGGCGGCGCTGAAGTAATCGTTGTCGAACTCGAACCAGTTCTGGGCGTTCTGGCCCATCCACTTGCGATAGGCGGAGTAGCGGCCGCTGAACTCGCCGATGGAGACCATGTTCCCCGCATCGCTGGCGTAGCGGGCCTGGGCGCCCATGCGGACGTTGCGTGCCGTGGCGATTTCGAACTGGACCGAGCGCACGCCTATCGTCCCGAGGGCGGCGAGCACCACGACCACGAACAGGGCGATGTACATCACCGCCCCCGCGTCTTCACGTCCCTTTCTCGTCGGTGTCGTCTGTGCGGTCATCCCCATAACCTCAGTGCCTCAGGTTGCGGAATGCGATATTGGGAAGGCTCACCTCTGTCACGATGGTGCGCACGTGGGCTGCTCCCGCGACGTTCGGGTTGAGCTCGAAGCGGTGCAGCGCGGCACCGGCAAGCCTCAGTATGAACGGGAAGTCCGGGTCCTCCTCGGCCGTGCGCACGCTGATCTTGATGATGGCGGAACGGACGTTCTCCGGGTTGGCGTTGATGCTGCCATCCAGCGGGGGCGGGCTGCCTCCTGCCGGGATCCCGATCACGATGACGTCGTCGTCCGGAAGCTCGGACTGCCACTGCATGTCGACGTGAGGCTGTGCTCCCGTTGCTCCCACGGGGTCGTCCTGGCGATACCACACCTGGAAGTCCACCACGTGCTCGATGACCACCTCGCGGGTTCCCGCTATCGGGCTCATGTCCTGGTCGAGGAGCCATCTCACGAGGTCGATCTTCTTGTAGGGGCTGGACGGATCGGCGGCATCCCTGGCGTCGGGCCCCTGATCCCTCTCGAGGCGATACATGATGGCGTTGACGACGTTGACCTCGCTGCCCTCACCGTATCCCTCGATGCCGCACTGGACCGAGCGACCCACGCGCTGCAGCGAGCCGGAGGTCACGTTGATCGTCCTGTCCGAGGCCGATGTCGTACCCGCGATCCGTGCAAAGCTCATTCGCCCGTGGCGGTTCAGGATGCGCACGAAGGACGTGTCCGGAAACATGCGTTCGAACTCCTCGTCGCTGGCGGGCACGTTGGTGTCTTCCGTGCCACCGTCGGGCAGCAGGTCCCTGCCAGGGAGCGGTCTCATGTCGAGCCTCTGCAGCTTGATGGAACCTGCCACCGTGTCGATGGTCTCGGCAATGTAGGTCTGCGCGTTGGTGAAGTTGCCGACGAGGATGACGGAATCGGGCGCGATTCCCGTGTTCAGCGTGTTGTAGGGGATCGGGGCAGGTGCCCCGTTGAGGTCCCACGCTTGCCCTTCGATCCCGTTGATGTGGCGGACGGGGTGCAGGCGCAGCGTGGCGATGCCTTCGTTGTGGCAAACGAGCGGGTCCCGGCCCATGTCGGGGTTGGGCGATGACATGTACCCTGCCCGGCGGATGTCGTTCTTGAGGAGCTCCATGCCCACCCGGGCGCCGAGCTGGGCCTGCGAGATCTTCGCCTCCTGGTGGAATATCTTCTGGCTGTTGGCGAATATCATGTAGATGCCGAAGATCACGATGGCACCTACGAAGATGGCCACCATGAGCTCGATCAGCGTGAAGCCCCGGTCCGCGCGTGACGAGGTGTGGATCGAGGGTGATTTCACAGCGTGTTCCTCCAGATGGTGGACGACATGCTCACGACGTGCATCTGCGTCGGATCGGGTTGCTGTCCCGTGGCACCGCTCGTTGGAGGTACGGGGCAGGAGGCCCAGTTCGAGGGTCGCGATACCCCTTCCTTCCACCACATCACCCTGACCTCTGCACGCAGCACCTGGTTCGGGACAAGGGTGGCTACCCTGTACTGGGTGCAGTACTCTCCTGCGGTCACAAGCGATCCGTCGCTCGGGTTGAGCTGTGCTTCCGTCATCTCCCGGTCGAGCAACGGGTTTTGCGGAGGCGCGACCCAGTTCGTCACCATGCCAGGCGTGGTCACGTTGATTCCTGCGCCTGTCATCATGGGCATGGAGGTCGCCGTGATGTCCGATTGCCCCTGGTACCACATCACCGATTCGGTGCGGAGCCGCTCCATCCAGTGCTCGGCGATGGCAGTGGCCGCGGTCACGTTTTGCGAATCCGCGTTGCCTTTGCGGGCTACGATGTGAAGGGCCATGATCCCGAGAAGGCCGATGCCGAAGATGAGCAGGGCCGCCATGACCTCGACCATCGTGAATCCGCTCTCGCTCGACCGGATGCGTCCTGCCATGGCCGTCACCTCATGATGCGCGAGACCGCGCCCTGTTTCACGACCACCAGCCTCTCAACGCCAACGTCAACATCGCCATCCTGCCTCTGGAATCCGATCACGAGCTGGAAGTCACGGTAGCAGGTCCATGTGGAGCAGGCCCCGCCCGTCGTGTTGATGGGAATCCACACCGGAGTCGTGTGTGCGCCCGTGTTCTGCAGCATGCGTCCCCTGCGGTTCACGCACAGATCGATGCCTGTCGCCATGCCGGTCCCGGTCACGCTGCGGGCGCCCGATGCGGCATCGTGGGAGATGGTGCCGATGCGCACGTCGGTCATGTAGATGTCGAAGCGCGAGAAGTGGGAATCCGACAGGTCGAGCCCCATGAGGTGGTAACGTCCCGTCGTGTCCGTGGCGTCTGGCCAGCCGCCCTCGGGACGGCAACTGCTGGAGGTGGACTCCGTGAGCCAGATGCTGCCCGGTGCGCTCGCGGTACCCTTCGTGACCTCGATCCGCATCGCCGCGTTGCGCATCATGGCCCTTGCCCGGGCCGTCTCGAATATCTCCTGCGTGCGCCTTGCCGCCTCTCCCAGGATGCTGTTCTTTCTGCCTTCCATGATGGCGGGCGCCGCGAGTGCCGATAGGATGCCGATGATGACGACGACGATCATCAACTCCACCAGCGTGTACCCCTGTTCCCGTAAAGGGTGCGTTGCCACTGACATGATCCGTATCCTCTGCAAGCGCTGTGCCTGCGGGCCAGGATCGTCGCCAACGCAAAACGCGATTCAACATCTCTTATTTGTTGGAGAATTTCGGTTGCATCCGACCTCGGTGCCACATGGGAGCACGAGGAAGGATGAAAAGGGGGCCCCGGTTATGAACTTTTTGCACGGTTATACAAAAAATGCGTTCCTCGCGAGCAAGTTCGATACTCCTCGTACGTATCGATGTGCACGGATCAGGGCGGTACGAAGCGCTCATGATCTTGTGTCCTTCAGGGGGCCTGCGTGACCGTAGTGGGCGGAGCCTCGTAGGGGGTGATTTCGAACACGGGTTCGATGTCCACCGGGATCTCGGCCTTGCCGATGACGTCCACGAGTGCCTTCATGTCTGCGCTCATGGTACCGTACTTGTCCATGAATGAACGCGCACCGTCGTAATCGCCCATGGCCTCGATGATGAGCAGGTCGTGGGCCAGAGACTTCACCGCATCGTCGATCTTCTCCATGTCCACCCCGAACTTGCCGCTCGTGGCGTCCTTCACGTATGCGCCCTTCTCGACCAGGTAGTTGAAGATGATGACGTTGGCCTTGCCGTGTGCCTCTGTGGCACCGAAACGGACGGAGCGGAACGTGCCGGCCATGAACGTGACGTAGATCCGGGCCTTCGAGTCGGCGGAAAAGAAACCCCGATCGGCGAGGTAGATGGAGTTGAACATGCCCAGCGTGTCGGCCTTGGCCTCCTCGATGGTGGAGTAAAGCTCCTTGAGCTCTCCGTTCACGTCCGTCTTCTTGCCGTTCTTGACGATACTGCCCGGGCCGAGGCTGTGAGAGATCTCGTGCACCAGCGTGTGGTTGAAGAACTGCTCGAAGGTCACGAGGTCGACCTGGTCATCCGCGGTCACGAGGGGGGCGATGCGTTTCATGACCACGTCGAACTTGGCGTTCATCATGTTGCGCAGGATGACCTTCTTCGCGCCGCCGTCCGGATGCTCTCGCACCTTCTCGTCGTTGGGCAGGTTGAATGCGAGGGTCTGGATGCCGGCCTTGGCGTCACCCGCGGAGAACACGAGGTCCACCACGGCAACCGGGCTCTTGCGTCCACGGTCCAGGTTGTGGTGCTCCGGAGGGATGGGCAGGTTCTTTTCCATGTCCAGGAGGTGCTCCTTGATGGTCTCGAGCTTCTCGCTCTGTGCTGGGTCGCGCACGCAGATGTAGGCCTCGAACGCAGCCTTGTAGCCGAACAGCTCGTCCTCGTAGACCTCGTATGGTCCGATCGTCACGTCGATGAGGTGGTCCTCGACGTTGACCCAGTCCATGTCCGACTGGAAGTAGTCGTTGGACCCGAACGCATCGGCGCGGCTCTCGAGGAACCTCTGCAGGCTCTCGTTCGACGAGTAGCCGGCTGCCTTGCGCAGGTGATCCGCGGCCGGGCCGAGCCATGCCCTGTAGTGCTCGCTGTACGGTACGGCCGCGAGCCTGGTTTTCTCGTCACGGGTGATGATCGTGTAGGGTGCCGTGAAGGCATCCCGATCCTGCGGATGCTCCTCGATCCACTTCTCGAACTCCTCTTTGTCCATGTTGGCGGGATAGAAGGTAGCGCCGGCGAGCTTTCGTGGAACGTTGATGAATGGCCTGTTGTGGTCCAGCCTGTCATAGGGTCCGAACATGATCTTGAAGAAGTGCGAGATGTCGTCCTTGCCGGGATCCGTTGTCGTGGACAGATCCATCCTGAGCTGCTCGTTGTGCCCGGATACCTGTCTCAAAAAGATCTCGTCCATCAGGCGGGCCGCCTCGATGAGGTGGTGGAGCATGGCCGCATCCGCCTCGCCCAGCAGGTCGTGGTTCCACTTCATCGTGTACGGCTCGAATTTCTCGAGTTGCTCTTGGACCCTTCCGAGGGCAGCGAATTGAGACGAGGGTGCCTGGCTTTCCATCGTCCCGACCGCATCTTCAGGCTTGCTCGTGGATGGCATCTTCTCCCCCGTTGTCAGAGGCTTGCTTCTGCATCCCCCGGCTCCAGCCAGTGCCACGGCGAGGATCAGGGGCGTGAGCGACGTGCGCATCTCCATCGTCGGACTCCTCTCGCGCTACGAAGGTGCAAGATGTGGGGATGAAACCTCAATCGGGGCTCCAGTTCAAGTGGGGTCATGGGTGCAATGTCGCGATCCCAGGATCTTTACATGACATTTCGGATCACCTACGATACTCTTCCTGCCCCGGTGAAGGTCTGGCCAGGCCATGTGTGACCAGTGCCTGCCGGGACTCGAACACGAGGAGCCACGATGTCGTCTCTGACATCCTATCTCGCCAAGAAAGGTGCGGTGGATCCACGTGTGCTGCAGCAGGTCCTGCTCAACCAGGCCATACGTGGAGGAGGCATAGGTCTCAACCTCCTGGAGGCCATGGCGATCGATGAGGGCAGGCTCGTCGAGCTCTCCGGCAAGTTCTACCGTCTTCCTGCAATGACCACCGGGGAGTGTCTGGCGTCCGATGGCGCGGTCGTCAGGTCGTTGCCAAGGCAGCTTTGCGTGGAGCTCGACATCGTCCCCGTACGCCGCGAGGAAGGAGAGCTCCTCGTCGCGTGTCTCGAGCCCCTGTCCCGCAGCGACATGGCTTCCGTGGAGCGGGCTGCCGGGTGCCGTGTGAGACTGACGCTCGTTTCGCCTCTGGCGCTGCCCCTCATCGTCGCTTGGCACCATGACGTTCCCCTGGATGCGAGGGTGGCGAGGGTCCTGGCATCGAGGGGTAAGGACAGGCTCGCCGTCAGTGGCGTGCTTCCCGAGATCGCCTCGCGCATCGAGGAGTTGATCGCTTCGGCTGCAGGGCCTGCAGAGAATTCGGGAGATGCCGACGAGGCTGTTTCATCCGACGACGACTGGAGCGACCTGGACGATCTCGAGGATCTCGATGAGCCTGTCCCGGAAGAGCCTGAGCCGCGCAGCGAGCGCGACTCCATCGTGGGCAAGTACATCATCATCAATCGCATCGGCACGCGACGTCGCAGACCATCCATCCACGCGCCAGCGGTCAAGGTCTCCATGCCCCCAAAGGCCGACGAGCCTGCGACCGAGGCGCCCCCGGCCGAGACGAAGCCCGTGGAGGCGGAGATCACGTTCGCCACTGGCGATGTCAAGGCAAGCTCCGACACCCGGCCGCACAGGCCCAGCAGACCTCCTCTCCAGAGTCATGGGTCGGTGCCTCCGCCACGCAGGCAGAGCTCCGTGCCCCCCGCCGTGCTCGCGGAGGTTCTCCAGGACTACCTGCAATCGGACGTGTCCCCTCCTTTGCCCGTGATGCTGACCGATACGCGAAGCAATGGCGAAGGGGCACCTCTTCCCGGCAGAAAAGATACCGGCGCAGGGCTCGACGGCCCAACCACGCAGGATCAGTTCCTGGTCGGCAGGACCATATCGGTGGGAACCGTACCCGAGGCGCAGACGCACTTCATAGAGAAGCACTCCGATGACATGGGGCGCGATGCCAGGCGGCGCTCGAAACCCAGCAGGCAGGAACTCGGCACGCTGCCGGGTATCAAGCTCGAAGACCTCGGCGTGCTGATGAGGCCGCCCATCCAGGGCTATGCAGTGGACGTTCCGGAGCTGGTCAGCCTCCAGGAGATCCTCCTGGCTGTCGAGGGCGCCGCGAAGGCGAACGACGTCATCGACGTACTGCATCGCTACGCGTTGCAGTTCTTCGACTTCGTCATGCTGATGAGGTACAGAAAAGGGCGTTTCGAGGTCACTGCCCTGTCCTCGCGGGGATGGGCATGGCCTGTCCAGGAGCTCGCGGACAGGTTCATGGGCTACGATCAGCTCCCGGACACGATCCGGAAGCTGGGCCAGCCTCACCTCGGTCCGGTCATTGCGGATTCGAGGATAGCCGCATTTCTCGGTGCCATCGGTCGCCCCCTGCCTGCGAACGCTATCATGATGCCCATCACCCTCAAGGGACGTGCCATCGTCGTGATCTATGGAGACAACGGGAACAACCCGGTTGCGTTCGACGAGGCGCACGACCTCTTTCACGCCACGTGGGTCGCCACCAACAGCTTGCTGGGTCTGCTCGATCAGAAGAGGTGAGCCTCAGGGTGCGGGCTCTTGCCCTGGAAGCACGACATCGTCGTTGACCGGCCTCATCTCCCTGACCTCTTCCCACAGTTCCGGCGTGATCAGGATCTGTCCGGGCTGACGGCCTCCCTGGGTGCCGAGCTTGCCCTTGACCGACCAGAGGACGTCGACGATGGAACGCCACTTCCAGCCTTCCGGCAGCGTGCGAGAGAGCTCCTTGAGGGTTTCCTCGGAAGGAGGATTGCCCTGCTTCGTGAGGAGCTTCTTCCAGTACTTCTTCATGAACGGAGGTGAGGCCACTCGCCACTTTCCCTTGGTGTCCAGGGCCATGTATGGCCCCCTGTCGAGCACCTGGGTCTTCACGACCCGGTCGCCCACCTTCACGTACACCGTGCTGCCACAGGGCAACCACCTGTGTGCCACGCCTTCCCGCTGGCCGTCCCACTCCCACGCCTCCTCGGGTTCGCCCATGGGGCGCAGGCAAGAGAGGCGCTTTCCGACGGGGTTGTAGAAGGTAACGTAGCCCGTGTACAGCACGAGAAGCGTGATCTTCTTCATGAGTAT
Source organism: Myxococcota bacterium (assembly GCA_041309365.1). Lineage (GTDB taxonomy): Bacteria > Myxococcota_A > Polyangia > DRWM01 > DRWM01 > JAFDER01. The sequence goes on along the minus strand of JBFYZU010000343.1, from coordinate 6,950 downwards.
GGCGCTCGGCATCTCTTTCCTTGGCGGTCCTGCAAGAAAACCACATGTTAGCGTGTCGGTCCCCTGGGGACCACCCGATATCGGAACATTTCGGAAGATCCAATGTGCCTGGACGATGTGGTTCCAGTGGCCGCCTTGGCCCTCGATGGATTGACACGACGTTGGGCCCGTGCAATCCTCTTCGAATCAGGGGTGGGACCAGCTCGTCGAGCGCCCAGCGCGGCTGGCTCGCGCTTTCGAGAAAATGGCCCGGCGAGGTTGGGGGGGGACCTGCCGGGCCACCAATACCATACTCACGGAAAGGTTCGCGTCAATAGTCAATATAGTCTGATTCTCGCCTCGAGGGTCTCGTGTGCGGCGCGACGATCCGCGCTTGACCCGGGGACCTTGATGGAGTTTCACTCGGGATGAGTGGAGACGACCGGATGACCGAGGACGTGACGACGCAACCTGCACCCAGGTCCCGCTGGGCGAGCGGTTTGAGGACGAGCTTCGTGACCGGTCTCGTGGTCATTCTCCCCCTCTTCATCACGGTGCTCCTGTTGCGCATCGTGGTGGGATACCTTCGTTCGGCGCTGCACGGCACGTTCCACCAGATCTTCAAGCTGGTGGCGGGCCCGGAGCTGGCATCGAGTCCATACTACAGTGCAGTCGAGACCGTCCTGCTCTTCGCCATCGGGTTGCCCATCGTGCTTCTGTTCATCCTCTTCGTGGGCTGGCTCGCGCGCCAGTACATAGGACAGAGGCTTCTCAGATTCGGAGAGGACCTCCTCAAGCGGATCCCGCTCATCGGTGGTGTGTACGACGCCGTCAAGCAGCTGGTGAACACGATCTTCATGCAGGGGTCCACGGCCTACCGCAGCGTCGTGCTCGTGGAGTACCCCCGACCCGGGGTCTGGGTGCTGGGTTTCCTGACGGCCCGCAGCGAGGGGGAGGTCCAGAAACGGACCAGCCAGCCCATGCAGGGGGTGTTCATCCCCACGACCCCTAATCCCACGTCGGGTTTTCTCGTTTACGTGCCCGACGGCGAGTTGATCCACCTGGACATGTCGGTGGAAGACGGCGTCAAGCTCGTGATCTCGGGTGGGGTCGTGGAGCCGAAGTACGAACCCGACGATGACGAGAAGATCGAGCCGGTCACTGGTACATGAGCAGGGGCACACCCGAGTGTTCGATGAGTCTCTCTATCGTGGAGCCGAAGATCCGGTCGTGCAGCGACCGCTTCGAGTGTATGCCCAGCCCTATCATGTCGGCTCCCATCTCCAGCGCAAAGGAGAGGATCTCCTCCCTGGGATTGCCTACCTTGACCGTGGTGCCTGCCACGTCGAGCCCATGGGCGGACAGGAAACCCTCGCCCTGCGCTGCCAGGTCCATGCCTTGCTGCAGGTCCTCCTCGTCGTCCACGAAGGACACGGTGTGGAACCGCGCTCCCGGGCAGAGTGGTACATGGCTCAAGAAGTAGGAGAGACGCGAGCAGGCCGGTGAGAAGTCCGTTGCGAGGAGGATCTCCTTGACCGGCCTGTACGTCGGAGGCACCGCGATGATGGGGCGGATGGTCTCGCTGGCGAGATCCCGCAGCGTGGTCACGTTCTCCTTGCCGGAGCCGTGGGCGAGATAGGTCTTGAGCCCCATGACGATGATGTCGGAGAACAGGCTGTCCAGGTAGATTCGCTTGACGGGTGTCCCCACCTTCATGAGCTTCTCGACGCTTACTCCTTCCTTCGTGCACTCCTGCTCGAACTGATCCAGAAGGTACGTCACCCGCTGGCGGGCCTCTGCCTCCTTGACCTCGTCGAGGTGCTTCTTGAAGTAGCTCGCTCCGAGGGGCACGTACACGCTGGCCCTCTCGATCCCCTCGACGTCCACGATGCCCATTCCCGTCACCTTTGCACCGTGCAGGCGGGCCAGCTCCAGCGCATGGCGGGTGGCAGATTCCGAGTGCTTCGATCCGTCCAGAACGACGAGGATTTTCCTTATCATGGAGACTCTCCCCTGGTGTGGCTCAATGTAGCATCGCGAGGCCTGGATGGCTAGCCCGGAGGAGGGGGGGTGAAAGCCAGGTCGTTGGTCAGGATGAACTCGGCCACGGCCGTCATGGACTCGCGTCCCATGAGGTAGAAGACGTGTGTGCCGGCCGTGAGGACCATGAGGGCGGGATCCTCCACGGGCGTCCCACAGCTCCCGTCGTCCCACTTCCACGAGACCTGGTCCCAGTACCAGTTCGAGGGGATGGTCGTGCCGCACTGCTGCATGACGTCCCACTGCAGCACGTCGCCACCCGTGTCCCACGTGTAGTAGAAGGAGTCCTCGGCTCCGTCGGACCACCACACGAGGCCCCACATCACGTAGGTGTCTGTACACGGGATGTCCAGGGTCCACGCTGCCACGCCCGAGTCGTCCGAGGGCGACTCGATGAATTCACCGATGTACAACCTGGAGCTGGTCCTGACGTCGAAGCCGGTCAGAGCCATATCCTCGGCCTCCCACTCGAACGAGACCACACCGCTGCAGGTAGAGTCCGGTGGCGCGTCCACCGTGGTGTCGATGGCCGTGTCGATGGCCGTGTCGATGGCCGTGTCGGATTCGGGAGTGTCCTCCGCCACGTCGGAGAAAGAAGTGTCCTCCACCACGTCGGGCATGGAGTCGTCCGAGACGTCCGGGACGCTGGTGTCCGTCGCGGAGTCGTCCGGATCTCCAATGCCCACGGTTCCACCGCAGGCCGCCAGGGCCGCGAGGGCCGCGGAAGCGATGCATGTACCCATGCGTTGAGTCATTCTCTCCTCCGTCTGCCTGCTCGATGCCATCTCACAGGTCGAAGCAATAACCATACGAAGTCCCGTCGAAGACGATCCCGACGGGCGAGCCCATGCCATCGACGAACTGCCGGCACCCCGTACCGTAGATGCACGTATCCGTGGGCCAGATGCTGCAGTATCCGATGCACTGACCTGCACCGGAGTCGCAGTAGAACCCAGAACGGCAATCGCTCTCTGCAGCGCACATCGTCAGGTACCCGCCGCTGCCCAGGTCGCTCGTGCAGTCCGTGAGAGGCTGTCCGGTGGCCGTGAGCACGTACAGCGCGCACTTGGATCCCGAGGGGCACCCGGTGCTCGTGATGAGGTGACAGCCCAGAGAGCATATCTGGTCCGTCGTGTCCGCGAATGCCTCGTGGCAAAGGGACGCATCTCCCGGACAGTCCGAGTCCGAGTCGCAGAACGGGTAGCAGGCTGCGGCGGTCCCGCCCTCTTCGGAAGGGAGCTCCAGGCAGATGAGCCCGGCGGCGCACCCGGCGTCCGACGTGCAGGCGCTTCCCATCGTTCCCGGGCCGGCAGCCACGCAGGCGCGCAAGGTGCTCGATCCGTGGGTCACGAGAGAGCACTTCTGGCCGTCCGGGCAGCCGCAGTTCGGCACGAGCCCGCAGGGCGTTTCTGCGCACGAGGAGCAGTTGCCTGTGGAGTCGCACACTGCAGGTGAGGTGCACGTCCCGCAAGAGGCAAAGCAGACGGGGTCCGGCCCGCATGTGCGCCCCGTGCAGTCTGGCGTGCAGGGTGCGATGCACTGGCCATCGGCGCTGCACGTGGCGGGAAGCGTGCAGCTGCCACAGGAGGTGGAACATACGGGGTCCGGTCCGCAGACGCGGCCCGAGCAGTCAGGAGTGCAGGAGGCGACGCAGCGTCCCGATGCGTTGCAGACGTCCGTGCCCGTGCACGTTCCGCAGGATTCGCCGCACACCGGATCCGGGCCGCAGTCACGGCCCAGGCAGCTGGGCACGCATTCGCACTGGCCCTCGGCCGTGCAGACCTCCGTGGTGGGATCGCAGGTTCCGCAGGAGGTGTAGCAGACCGGCTCGAGCCCACACTCCCGAGCGCCGCAGTCTGGCACGCACGCGCCGCAGGTGCCGGGAGGCCAGTCCTCGTCCACCTCGTCGTCGCAGTCGTCGTCGAGGCCGTTGCAGGCCTCTGCAGGGGGTGTGCAGGAAGCCGGAGGCTGGATCGAGCAATCCATCCTGCAGATGCCCAGGCCCGTGGAACCGCAGGTGGTCGTGCACCAAGCTTCCTCTCCGAACGTGCAGGAGTAGCCCTCGTCCCTGTTCCCGTCGCAGTTGTCGTCCACTCCGTTGCAGTTCTCCACGCCGGCCGTGTAGGTGCACTCGTACTCGCATCCGGGATCGTCGTCGTTGTCCCAGTACCCCGGCAGGCACAGCGAGCCGCAGATGCCCGATTCGCACGTCGGCTCCATGTTCTCGCCCTCGGCAGAACAGGAGATCTCGCACGTCCCGCAGTGCGCGGGATCGGACGTCGTGTCCACGCACAAGCCGTCGCATCGGGTCTCCGGGTCGGGGCAGGGCTCCGGACCGTCGGGCTCGGTCGTCGTGTCGGTCACCATGGTGTCAGGCAGAACGCCGGTGTCCATGTAAGAGTCCTGCGTCTGAGATGCCGGCGCCGTGGCGCATGCCGGTGACATGATCGCTCCCAGGGCCGCCATGGTGATGAGGGTCAGGGCCTTCATGCTGTACCTCGCTGCCTCGCCCAAGCTGCGCCCATTTCTGCCGGGACTGAACTACTTTACATGGAGGTCCTGCTGCGGGCAAGCCGGCGCGCCGTGGGGGTTGGTCAGAATCGCCGTGTTCGGGAAGGGGAGGATCTAGAGAACCAGTGTCGCCTGGACCTGGACGATGGTGTTGAGCGTCACGCTCGCCTGGTTGAGGATGGCGATGGCGTCGTCCATCTCGGCAAGCGCGCAGACCAGCTTGTTGTTGGGCACCTCGCCCTGGATGATGGCGTCGGCCGCCGTCCCCAGCGTGGTCACGAAGTCGTCCACGCCTTCGAGGATGACACCGGCCTCGGCGCTGATGGCGAGGACCCTGGCCAGGCTGTGCGAGATCTGCGCCATGTTCTCCACGCTCGACGTGTCCACTCCGAAGTCGAGCTCCGGCGGGTCGCACTCCACGCTGGCGTTGACCCTGGCCTCCACCTGGGCCTGGCAGTCCGCATCCACGCTCGGCGGGATCACGGTGCCCTCGCAGGACCCCTCGCAATGGCCCTCGCAGGACCCCTCGCACTGGGCGTTGCACTCGCCGCCGGACACGTCGATGCCGCACTCGCCCTGACACTCGCCCGTGCACGATCCCTCTACCGCGACGTCGCAGGTTCCCGTGCACGTTCCGTCGCAGGAGCCTGCGCACTCGCCGCCCTCGGTGACGGAGCATGTGCCCGAGCAGGTCCCGTTGCATGTCCCGTAGCAGGCTCCGGTCACGTCGACGGAGCAGCTCCCGTGGCAGGTTCCCTCGCAGTAGGCGTCGATGCTGGGCAGCCGGCACTCGCCCGTGCATGTGGCCTGGCAGGTCCCCTCGCAGCGGCCCTCGCACACCACGCTCACCTCGCCGGGATCCACGGTGACGTCGCACTCGGCAGCGGCCCTGGCCGCCACTTCGACGTCCGCGCGGCACTCGGCCGGCTCGTAGGTCATGTTGAAGGCGATTCCCGCGTCCGTGAACGCCGCGTCGATGGCAGTCCTGATCTCCTCGACGGTGGCCGTCTCGGACAGGCCGAGGACCGCTCTCAGATCGGCCAGCGCGTCCTCCATCTTCTGGTTGGCCAGCTCGGTGGACTGGTCGAGCGCAATGGCCGCTGCGAAGAACGAGTCGACCTTGGGGTTGCCCGTGATCCCTGACTGCCCCTGATCGACGTCGCCACACAGGCACTCCAGGCAGCTCTCGAGGATCTCGCACGAGGTGGTGCTCAGCCCGAGCGCCAAGATCGTGGGAACGACGAGTGACTTCTTTCCGATCTTCATGAGTGTACTCCTTTGCGAATGACCCTGTGGAGGGTGCCGATTTATACCATCTGAATCGAACGTCGGCAACAACGCCACCAGCTTTACCGGCCGCTGGCTCCGTCCAGCAGGAGCAGGGCCTCGTCCCAGGCGGTCTCGCACCATGGGCCACCCATGTACAGCGTCATCAGGTGACCGGGCGCGGAAACGGGAGCCCATATGGCCACCCCAGTGCTCCTGCCGCAGGACCCCCAACTCCCGGGTCCACCGCAGACGCCGTGGGATGCTCCCACCCCCGAGAACACCGAGGACTTGTGAGCCACCACGTACCCCTCGAGTGCCTCCGTCACCCTGGCTGCCGCGGTGCGCATCTCGACGCTGGCCTCCTCGTCGCCGGCGATGGATGCACTGAGATCCCCCAGGTCGTGGTGGTCCGGCTTGGCAAAGTGCAGGGATCCCTCGATGGCAGCCTGGAGGGTGTCCATTGCACCTGGGGTGCGGATGGCCGCCCTTGAAAGGCCGTCCACGGCCATGGACAGATCCTCGTGACGGGAGAGGTCGATGCAGGTGCGCGTGGCCGAGTTCGCACGCGTACGTTCCCCGTCCAGCATCGGTGGGATGTCCGCGCACACGCTCCCGGGATCGTCCGGGCCTGCGACCAGCCTCGGGATCATGTCGTGCCAGGAGCCGAGCAGAGGGCCGCCCATCTCCTGGCTCGTGACAACCCACCTGAAGTGGTCGCGCAGCGCCCAGCCCGTCGCCCACATTCCCATCAAGCACGAGTCGAGGACGAGCAGATCGATGTCCGTCTGCCGTGTGGCATGTTCGAGGGCTCTCGCGAGCTCGCCGTCCGGAATGCTCACGAGATCCGAAGGATCCTGCTCGAGCCTCGCCGGTGACAGGCCCTGCCAGCCGGACCCGTGGGCCTCGATCACGAGCATCCGACGCTCGGCAGGGAAGCTGGCCGCGGCCCAGGACACGAACTCGACCAGGGAGCGCGCGCTCCCGGCAGGTTCGGGTGTCGACGGATCGGCGAGCCTGCGCGCCTCGAGCCTGACGGGATCCCGTCCAGGGCCCTCGAAGATGAAGCGCCTCGTTCCCTTCCATCCCCCGTCGTAGGGGTCCCGCCCGCACCGACTCACCTGGGCCACGATGTGAACTGCAGGTCCGGGCGA
>JBFYZU010000342.1:0-7510 GCA_041309365.1 Myxococcota bacterium | reverse complement strand
CACGGGGGTCGGCTCGGCCGGCATGGGCATGAGAGGAGGGTTGCCATGGGCCAGAGGGGAAGGCATCGCCGGCATTGTGGCCGCGAACCCCGCACCACCCATTGGCGGCGCAGGACGCGCTCCCGGAGGAGGCGGCGGCTGCGAGATCTTCTGCCCTCCCGGGGGCGGCATGCGCGGAGGCGCGGGAACGGCCCCGCCTGGCTTCGTGGTCTCGGGCTTGTCCGCGATGGGCTTGGCTATGGCGCCCACGGGTGCAGGCACGGGTGGAGCCATGGGCACTGCTGGCATGCCCATGATCGTCTTCTTCATGCCGGGAGCCCCCGGCTTGGGTGGCGGTGGCTGCGACGGTGGGATGGAGCGACGCAGCACCTCGGGGCCGAGCTTGGAGTACTCCTCCATGCGGCCCTTGTCTGTCTCGATGTCGCTCGTGAACGTCAGCTTCATCCAGTCGGCCAGACGCTTGGCAGTGTAGATGGGCGGCGATGTGATCAGGAAGCGCTGGAGAGCGTCCTGGAAGTCGGCCGCTCTCTGCCACCTGTCGTTGGGATCCAGGGCCAGGGCCTTGAGGACTATCTTCTCGAGCGACTTCGGGATCTTGGGGTTGATCTCCGTCGGGGTCGGGACCTCGGCCTTGCGCACGCGTTCGAGCGTGATGAAGTCGTTCTCACCACGAAACAGGCTCTGGCTGGTGAGCATCTCGAACAGCACCGTGCCGATGGCGAAGATGTCCGAGCGGTGATCGATGGGAAAACCCTGCACCTGCTCGGGCGACATGTAGGAGAACTTGCCCTTGAGCAGCCCGGCCTGGGTCTCGGAGTGGTGCAGTGTGGCCTTGGCGATGCCGAAGTCGATGATCTTCACCTCGCCGTCGTACGAGATGAGGATGTTCTGGGGGCTCACGTCGCGGTGGATGATCTTGAGGGGTTTGCCGTGTCCGCCGCGCTTGTGATACGCGTAGTCGATCCCCTCGCACACCCTGGTGGCGACGTACACCGCCATGGGAGGAGGCATGGCCTCCCTGCGCCGCCTGAAGTGGTTGACGAGCTGGAGCAGGTCCTTGCCCCAGATGTACTCCATGGCTATGAACAGGGCGCCGTCGATCTTGCCGAGGTCGTAGATCTGGGCGATGTTCGAGTGCGTCAGCTGCGAGGCGATCTTGGCCTCGTTGATGAACATCTCGACGAACTCCTGATCCTCGGCGACATGGGGCAGGATCTTCTTGATGGCATGTATCTTCTCGAATCCCTCGACGCCGAAGGACTTGGCGCGGTGGACCTCTGCCATCCCTCCCACGGCGATGCGGTCGAGGAGCAGGTACTTGCCAAACTGCGTGTACTGCATCGGCGCAGATCCGCCTTTCTGCTGCGATCCAGCCCGGTTCGACCCGAGAGGGATCACTTCCTCCATATACTATTCCAGCAAGGCATTATGCCCGAATCACCTTGCTTTGTCCATGCTTGGACCTCGCTCGCGCCAGGAAATTGGCGAGGCTGTCAGCGTCGTGCGTGCAAGGCCATGGCCAGACCGAAAAGAGCGATCAGGGCCAGGCCGGCGATCGTCTCGTTCCCGGGAGCGTCCGCCATCGTGCAGGAGCAGCCACCCCCGCCCAGTCTGACGTCGCCCTCCTCTTGTGGATCGTCCTGTTCGTCGATCACGTCGATCACGTCCAGGGGAACGTCCGGCGCGACGTCCTCGTCGTCGATCACGTCCAGGGGAGCGTCGGTGTCTGCGTCGGGAACAGTCTCCGTGGTGTCCGGCTCGGTCAGGGGCTGCGTGTCCACCACCAACCTGAGGAGCCAGTCGCCATCCACCATGTAGTCGCTGGACCAGTGCCAGGTCCCGCCGATATCGTAGATGAGCCCTCGCTCGGGTGTGAGCCCGTCGTCGTCGCGGATGGGCTTCACGTCGTCCGCCGTGAGGGTCACGGCCACGCGTACCACTCCGCTGGTGACGAGCATCTCTGCGTCCGTGCCCACGGGCAGATCGACGATGGCATCGCTACTCGACTCCACGCTCCACTCGCTGCCCGTGTAGATGGCTGCACCGGCGGGTGCCTCGGACACCGAGGGATCGTTCCATATCTCGATGGTGACCGGGATCCCGGTGCGTGCAGCCACCGCCTCACAGGTGGACCCCGTGTATCGGTAAGGGAACAGGGCGAAGCGTACGCTCGTGATGGTGAACGGATAATCCGCCGGGTCGGGCACGAAGATGGCCCCGAACTTCTCTCCCACCGCAAACCCGCACTCCACGGCGGCGTCGCCAGTTGGCGTGTCCGGGAAGGAGTCGTTCTGGTAGATGATCTGGGCTGCGCGCGCCACAGGAGCGCCCAGCGCCATGGCGGCGGTCAGGGCCGTGGCGATCGTCATCGTGGCCTGCATGAAGAACCTCCTGTCGAGGCAAGCACGTCGTCCGGCTGGCGGCCTCGCCGTGCCGGGGCCCGTCTTGCACTTGCTATTGTGGGGTGTTACGGAGTACAACGCAAGAAGACGTCCACCCTGCGGATATTGCGCGGGAAAAACGACAATCGAGCAATGCGGGCCGACGAACCAGAAGATAGCCTTCAGCCCGATCTCACGGCCAAGGTCGAGGTGAAGCATCTCGAAGAGCACCGGAAAAAGGTTGAGGACTGCCTGGTGCTCATCTACACGGATGGCCCCGACCTGGGCAAGCGATACGACCTCAAGGGAAACTCCGTGGCCATCGGGCGCGATCCAGGCAGCGACATCTGCATCGACGAGGAGACCGTGTCCAGGCGTCACGCCCGGATCGAGAAGCAGGAAGGTCGCACCTACGTCGTGGATCTGGGCAGCACCAACGGCACCTACCTGAACGACGCACGCGTCCAGCCCTACGTGCCCGTTGCACTGGCCGAGGGAGATCGCCTGAAGGTGGGCCGGTCCATCTTCAAGTACCTGGCAGGCAACATCATCGAGACCCTCTACTACGAGGAGATCCACAAGATGGCCATCATGGATGGCCTCACCAACCTGTTCAACAAGCGCCACTTCATGGAGAACCTCGACAAGGAGGTCTCCCGCGCCCGCAGGCACCGCCGCGCGCTCTCTCTCATCATGTTCGACATCGACCACTTCAAGAACGTCAACGACACCTACGGACATCTTGCCGGGGATCACATCCTCAAGGAGCTGTCGGAGGTCATCAAGAGCCGGGTCCGTCGCGAGGAGGTGGTGGCGCGTTACGGGGGCGAGGAGCTCATCGTCCTGATGCCGGAGACCGACGTGGAGGGGGCCACTCAGCTCGCCGAGCAGATCCGCGAGCGCGTGGAGAGCCACGTGTTCAGGTTCTCCACCAAGGAGATCCGCATCACCATTTCGGGAGGCGTTGCCGCCGCCGAGGAGGCGGACTACGAGATCCTGCCCTTCATCCACCTGACGGACGAGCGTCTCTACGAGGCGAAGAACGCGGGGCGAAACCTGGTGGTGGGACGCGACTGAGAAGGGGACGGCCTCAGAGGTCTGCGGACGCCATGGGTGGATGGTCGGTCTCGCGGATGAGATCCTCCATCTTTCGCCACAGGTCCGCCACGTGGCAGCTCATGATGATCATGTTGTGCCTCTTGCCCTGCAGATCCGTGGCATGATCCTTGAGCGTGGCCTCCTTGACGAAGCCGATCTGCTCCAGGGTGCGCCTGCGGGCTTTCTGTACCTGCAGGAGCCGCACGATGATCTTGTCGAGCCCCATCTCCGAGGCCACCTCGATGTGCTCGTGGATCATGATCTCGCCGATGCCGTGACCCTTGTAGTCGCGATGCATGAGCGGCCTGAGCTCGGACACGTGCCTTGACCATCCGTGGTGGATGAAGTGCTGCGTTGTCTCTCCCACGATGCGTTCGCCGTCCTTGGCCGTGATCATGAGGGCCAGTCCCTCGTGCATGTGTTCGATGAGCCTCTCGAGGATGATCTGGTTGGTGACGTCGTCCTTGAGGTAGAGCTGGTCTTCCCTGGGAAGCGATCGGTAGAAACCCAGGAGGGCGTCCCGGTCCTCGTCCTTGAACCATGCTACCTCGACCGGGCGACCTCCCGGACCATCGATCCTGCGGATGAGCCCGCTGCGTGGGACGATCCTGCTCTTCTTGATCATCGGTTCCCCTCCGATTCCAGGAGACCTCGACCGTGCTCGTAGCCGCGGTCGAACGCCCTCATGTTGAGGCTCTCGGTGCCCGCGGGAACCGAGGACTTGACCGCGGCCGAGGCGGCCTCCCGGCTGATGGTGCTCGACACGGCTGCGAAGAAGCCCACGATGACGATGTTGAGGATCATCCGGCGGTTGAGCTCCTCGGCGATGCGCGTGGCCGGCACCGGAAAGAGCTTCCGGTCGCCGGGCAGCAAGGCCGGGTCCACCAGATCCTCCTCGTAGATGATGATGCCTCCCGGGCGCACCGTCTGCGCGTAGAGGTTGGCCGCCTCCTGGCTCATGAGCACAAGGATGTCGCAGGCCTCCACGTACGGGTAGTAGATGGTCTCCGACCCCAGGATGACCTGTGCGCTGCAGGCGCCACCACGGGCTTCCGGGCCGAAGCTCTGCATGAGCGTGGCGTGCATGTCCTGGAAGATGGACGCGGCGCGCCCGATGATCATGCCGGCCAGGATCACTCCCTGGCCTCCGAATCCCGCGATCCTGATCTCGCTGCGATCCATGTCAGTACCACTCCTCGTGCTTTTCGGGGCGCTCGCTGGCCAGCTCGGCGAGAGTGGTCTGCGAGAAACCGTAAGGCACGAACCTGTCACCCAGCACGCGGGTCATCTCCTCGTGGTAGCGCCGGAGGAACCGCGGACGTTCCCGGTCCACGAACTTGCCGAGCACGATGGGCCCGTGGTCGAGATCGATGGTGGCCTCGCCCGTGGGCGTGCCGTCGGCGAACTTGCCCAGCTTCTTGAACAGCTGCATGATGCCCAGCCCGTCTCCCAGCCGGTTTCTCCGGCCGAAGAGCGTGGGACAGGGCGCGAGGACCTCGACGAAGCTGAAGCCCGGCTTGAGCAGGGCCTCGCGCATGGCCCTGGCCAGCTTGCGCACGTGATAGGTCGTGTGGCGAGCCACGTAGGATGCGCCGCTGGAGTCCGCCAGGTGGGCCAGGTTGAACGGGACCTCGAGGTTGCCGTAGGGAGTCGTGGTGGCCACTGAACCGATGGGGGAGGTGGGCGCCATCTGTCCGCCGGTCATGCCGTAGGTGAAGTTGTTGACGCAGATCACGGTGATGTTCACGTTGCGTCGCGCGGCGTGGATGAAGTGGTTTCCACCGATGGCGATGAGGTCGCCATCGCCGCTGTAGACCACCACGTGCAGCTCCGGGTTGGCGAGCTTGAGGCCCACCGCGAACGGGATGGCGCGGCCGTGCGTCGTGTGGAAGGAGTCGAACTCGAGATAACCTGCCACGCGTCCGGTGCACCCGATGCCGGAGACGATGACCACCTTGTCACGCTCCAGGCCCGACTTCTCCAGCGCGTGAGCGAAGCAGTTGACGCTCGTCCCGATGCCGCAGCCGGAGCACCATATGTGAGGCATCCGGTCGGTCCGCAAGAGGCTCTCCACCGGGTTGCCCCTCCTTCCGGGTTCGGTCTCCTTCATCGCGCAGCCTCCTCGATGGCCTTTCGGATCACCGACGGGTGGTGGACGGCACCACCGGCGTGAGGCACGGACGTCACCCGCACGCGGCCGCACACCTGCCTCTGCACCTCGAGCACGAGCTGTCCCATGTTGAGCTCTGGCATGACCACGTGCTTCACGTGCCCCCTGTCGAGAATGGACAAGAGGAGCTTGCCAGGGAAGGGCCAGATCGTCTTGAGCCGGAGGTGACCCACGCCGATGCCCTTCTCGCGCGCATCCTTGATGGCCCGGTGCGCGACCCGCGACGTGATCCCGTAGCTGACGACCAGCACGGGCTCGTCCGTGCAGTCCAGCTCGCAGAGCGTGAGCGCTTCCTCGTTGTCCTGGATCTTGTGCACCAGGCGTCCGAGAAGTCTTTCCTGGGCCTCGGCGGTCATGACGGGGTAGCCTCGTTCGTCGTGCGTCAGGCCCGTTACGTGGAAGTTGTACCCGTGGCCCACTGGTGCAATGCAGGGGATCAAGTCCTCGGTGAACTCGTACGGCCGGTGCTCTCCGGGCGGCTGGATGGTGAACTTGCGGTGCTCGATGCGGATATCCTCTCCCGCGGGGATGACCACCTTTTCGAGCATGTGCCCCACGGACTCGTCCATGAGCAGGATCACGGGGGTTCGGTATCTCTCGGCGATGTTGAAGGCCTCGATGGTCAGGTCGAAGCACTCCTGCGGGGAGTTCGGGGCCAGGGCCACGATGGAGTAGTCGCCGTGAGATCCCATCGGGCCTGCATCACGTCCGCCTGGGCGGGAAGGGTGGGCAGACCCGTGCTCGGCCCGCCCCTCTGCACGTTGACGATCACGCAGGGCGTCTCTGTCATGGCGGCATAGCCGATGTGCTCCATCATCAGGCTCATGCCTGGCCCTGAGGTCACGGTCAGGGCCTTGGCGCCTCCCCACGCGGCGCCGAGGATGCAGATGGACGAGGCCAGCTCGTCCTCCATCTGGACGAACAGGCCGCCCACCAGTGGAAAGCGTCGGGCGAGGTGCTCGACGATCTCCGTGGATGGCGTGATGGGGTATCCGGCAGAGAAGCGGCATCCCGCCGCGATGGCGCCCTCGGCACAGGCCGCGTCGCCGTTGATGAAGTGGATGCCGGTGAGCACCCCTTTTGTCCTGGAATCCTTCATGGCCGGTCGATCCTGTGGCGTGGGGGCCTGTTGTGCTCGCTACTTTCCGGAGTCGCGGTTGCGTTTCTCGAAGTATCCATAGAGGGCGAAGTCCGGGCAGAGCATACCACACAGGTCGCAGCCGTTGCAGCGCTCCGGGTACGTCAGCTCCGGGTAGTGGTAACCCTTGGCGTTCATCTGGTGGCTCATGGTGAGCGCTTCCGTGGGGCAGAACGCCACGCAGAAGGAGCACCCCTTGCACCTCTGCATCGCTATCACCACGGTTCCCTTGACCTTGAGAGGCGTGAAGTCCTTTCCGGAAGATTCCGGAAGATCCTCGGGAGAGCCCATCTCGATTCTCCTCGTGCGCACAGCGGCGCCGGGTCATTACATAGCGATTTCAACGTGATGTGTCAAACACGCGGTTGCGGTCGCTCGGTCGCCCGCGGTGGAGCTTGGCACTGGCTCAGAGGAAGTCCAGCGGATCGACGTCCACGCTCGACCTCAGACCCTGAGAGAGAGCCCAGGTGGGGTCGGGCAGCAGCTCGAGGCTGCGCCTGACGTCCCTGCGGCTGTCCGCCTTGAGCATGATCTGGTGACGGAACCGGCCCCGCAGCCGGGCCAGAGGCGAGGAGACAGGCCCGAGGACGCGCGATGGCCCGGGGCCGAGGATGATGCCGAGCTCGGCTGCACCCCGGGCCGCTGCCTGCTCGTCCGGCCCGGAGAGCTTCACCAGTGCCAGATGTGTGTACGGGGGGTAACCCGTGGCCCTGCGGTGGGCCA
>JBFYZU010000341.1:0-9784 GCA_041309365.1 Myxococcota bacterium | reverse complement strand
CAAGCACCCGGGGCAGGACACCACCTCGACCCCGTCGGCATCCGTGTCCGCGTCCAGATCGCTCGCTCCCCCTCCACCGCCGCAACCTGCCACCACGAGCATCCCGACCACCACCACGGCCATGTACTTCTTCGTCATCTTCTCATCTCCCTGCTTTTCTCTACCCATCGATCATCGTTTCTATATAGGCCCATCTCCCCTCCCTCGCAACATGCAGGCTGCAATCATACACAAATCTCGAAATTCCCACTTTTGGGCATACATCCCCCCCCTCGATCGTCAACACGGTCGGCACCGACGCAGATCCGGGCACAGGCCAGGTATTGGATAACTCCGCGAGATCGCTGGTTTCAGTGGGCATCCCGGCCGAGGCGACACCATGGCAGCAATCTTGCGCACCATGCTCCGAGAGAACGGGGCGATCCTGATGAAGCCAGCCTGCACAGCCCACGCTTTCTGCGTCCTCGCGGTGATGCTCGCATCCTGCGGGCCGCATGGCGGCCTCGATGCCGCCGATGCCTCGTCGGATGCAGGGATCGACGCACAGGACGCAGATTCGGTGGAGACCATCGATCCCGGCGTCGAGCACACCTGGGTCTGGCACCTGGGAAGCTGCGCCACGGAGCGGTACGGCACCACCATCGCCGAATCGGCGGACGGGGGATTCGTCTACGCTGGGTCCCGGGATGCGGGATGGCTCGCGCGCCTCGATCTCGATGGGAACGTCCTGTGGCAACGCACCATCACGGGGACGATCTCGGACATGGATAACGGTCTCGGCGTGGCCGAGACATCCGGCAAGGACGTGGTGCTGGCCATCTCGGGGTACGGATTCGAGGTCCTGCGGTTCGGCGCGGATGGAGAGTTGCGCTGGGGCAGAGCCCTGGAGCCGATCTACGCGCGCTCCGTGATCGCAGGCGACCACGACGAGGCCATCGTCACCGGCTGCGAGGACTCCATGCTCTCCACCTCGTACAACATGTGGATGGCTGCCCTGGACGCGAGCGGGGATTACCTCTGGCAGAAGGCCATCGCGAGCGATGTGCCCGCCTCGGGAAAGCAGCTCATCCGCACCCGCGACGGTGGCGTGCTCGGCATCTCGGCCGGCTGCGGCGACTCCTGGATTGTCAAGCTCGCCCCCGATGGCGCGTTCGCCGGCGAGTGCCCCTTGCTCCAGAGCACGTCCGACACGCCCGATCCCACCACGAAAACCATCTCGCCCGCCTCGGCCGCACCCGTGGACACGGATCTCGCCATCGCCGCCTTCGAGCCCGAGATCACGCCGGTCGTGCAGGAGCTGCTCGTGGTCTGCAGCGGGGGTTGAGGTCTGGTCAGTCCTCGGCCGCGGCGGGCAGATTCTCCTCGGCCGTCCTGCGATCCTCCCCGGCCATGGCCACCCGCCTGCCCCTGCTTCCCGACGAGCTGCGCTTTCCCGACGAGGAGCTGACCTCGCTGACCGCACATCCTTGACCTCGTCTTCCAGGAAGGCCATGATCCGCATGTTGGATCCGGTATGACTTCATGACTGCATTCGACTTACAGCGTCTTCTCGCGACAGAGAGCGAAAGGGTGGAGTGGAAGCGCTCCCCGCGCAACACGGATGAAGTCCTGCGTGCCGTGTGTGCCCTGGCCAACGATCTGGGCGCGACGGACGAGCCCGGCTACCTGCTCGTCGGAGTGGATCCGGATACCGGTTCCGCCGTCGAGCTGCCCTCCGACGAGGACTCGGTGCAGCAGGATCTCGTCAATCGCATCGAATCGACACGCCTGGTGCCGACGCCCAGCTACGAAGTCCAGGTGGCTCACCTGGACGGTGGGCCCATCCTCGTGGTGACCGTGCATCCATTCCCCGTTCCACCGGTGGTGACCGTCAACGGGGTAGCCTGGGTGAGACGCGGGACATCCACGGTCAAAGCAAGGGAACCCGACCTGGTCCGCATGAGAGAGCGGCGCCCCGAGCACCACCGTCCCTTCGATACGAGGGCTCACGGGGACGCATCCCTCGACGACATGAGGACGCCGCCGTTACGGGATATGTGGCGTGCCGCCCGCGAGATCGACGACGATACGGAGACCTTTCCCCCGTTCGAGGCCTGGCTCGTCCAGAAGCAGATCGGAGTCGCCGGCCGTGACGGCTTCCGACCCACCGTCGGGGGGCTCCTGGTCCACGGGGACAGCCCGCAGGACCTCTTTCCAGGGGCCATCGTCGAGCTGGTCCGCTACGACGGCATCGACATCGATGCCGGTGTGACGGACCGCAAGACCATCACCGGCAACGTGCCGGATCAGCTCGAGGCCCTGTGGCTGCAGATCGCCGCCCACATCGCGGATGTACCCCGATCGGTGGACGGGATCCGTGAAGACTTCGCTCCCGTCTACCCGCTCGAAGCGCTCAAGGAGCTGGCGCGCAACATGCTGCAGCACAGGCAGTACGAGGCGACGAATGCACCCGCGCGCGTCGAGTGGTTCGATGATCGCGTCGAGTTCTCGAATCCCGGCGCCCCCTACGGGCGGGCCGCGGAAGGAGAGTTCGGCGACCACTCCGACTACCGCAATCCCCTCGTGACCAGTCTGCTGGTCGAGCTGGGGTACGTGCAGAGGCTCGGCCGCGGCG
This sequence comes from Myxococcota bacterium, assembly GCA_041309365.1. Lineage (GTDB taxonomy): Bacteria > Myxococcota_A > Polyangia > DRWM01 > DRWM01 > JAFDER01. Next base: position 7,170 of record JBFYZU010000341.1, on the reverse strand, counting down.
TCCGCCGGGTGAGGCTGCTGCTCGAGAAGAACGGAAATCCGCCTCTCGCCGTTGAGACGGACGGGTTCACGAGGGTCGTCGTGAGGCATAGATGAGATCGGTCGTCCTGTTCGACAACAAGGGGGGCGTGGGCAAGACGACCCTCACCTTCAACCTGGCCCATGCCCTCTCGCGCCTCGGCCACCGCGTCGCGGCCATGGACTGCGATCCCCAGTGCAACCTGTCCGCCATCTTCCTGGGTGACGACGATCTCTTCGACCTCTGGGAGAACGAGAATGACCGGAAGCACACGGTAGATGGCTGCCTCGATCTCGTCCGCCGAGGCAGAGGAGACGTGCTGGACCCCAAGCTGACGCGAGTCGCGGACAACCTCTGGTTGCTGCCGGGCCATCTGCACCTCGGCCGGTTCGAGCAGACGCTCGCCGTGGAGTGGCCCCGGACCATGAGCGTGGACAACGAGCGGGCCCTGGACGTCACCCTGGCCCTGGACGTGCTCTCCAACCGTGCTGCGGGCTCGGTCGATGCGGATATCCTGATGCTCGACGTGGGCCCGAGCCTCGGTGCCCTCAACCGGGCGGTGCTCCTGGCCTGCGACGCGGTCATTGTCCCCCTGGCTCCGGATCTCTTCAGCCTCAAGGGCCTGGAGAACGTGGGACCGACCCTGCGAGAGTGGCGCACGGAGTGGTCCCGGATCAGGGGATTCATCGGAGCGGACAGCCCGAGCTCGTCTCTGCCCGTGCACGATTTCCAGCCCATCGGCTACATCGTGCAGCAGCACCTCGCTCGAGCGGATCGCCCGGTGCGCGGATACCGGGAATGGGCCGGTCGCATCCCGTCCGTCTACCACGGTCACGTGCTGGGCGAGAGGAATCCCGACTTTCACCTGACCGTGCAATCCGATCGCGCCTGCATCGCCAGCATCAGGCACTACTCCAGCCTGGTCCCCATCGCCCAGCGTGTACGCAAGCCCCTGTTCGATCTCACACAGGCCGACGGGATCGGGGGCGGTCAGATCCAGTCCGTGTACCGCTGCCGCAAGGAGTTCGAGACGCTGGCCGCAGACATCGCGAGCCGCCTCGACGTCGTTCACTGAGAAACCTCGCCCCTCTTCCCGATCCCGCCCCAGCTCGCCCACGGACCACGACTTGCCCACCTGTCTGGCGCTCTCGGCCCCCATCATCCCACGGCAGATCGCCTTGTTCACGAACCCACGAGGCTTTGCCTCCCGGGCACCTCCCGGCTTTCGTCCTCGCCCAGCGCTCGACGTACCCGGAGTACGACTCGCGCCTTCACTGCGGGCGCGCGAGGGAGCCCTGGCCGAGCTTGACACGAGGGGTGCGGGCATGTCTGTTTATAGCGTGTCGCAGAGCGAGGAGGAACGGGCGGTCGAGCGGACGTGGGCGAGCATCGTCGGGCTGGACATGGTGCATCGACGCGTGCTGCAGCTCGTCTCGCTCGTCTACGATCCCGTCAGCCCCGGCGACCTCTACCACGCCGTGTGCCGTGCCGACGACCTGATCGGCGCCGGGCGCAGGCCCACGAGGACGGACGTGGAGTCCATCGTCCGGCGGCTGACCGACGAGGGGCTCGTGGTCCGGACCGCCGGCAGCGGCATCGCCTGCCATCGCACCGTCGTGGAGACCGCCTCGCGCAGCGCCGTGGTGGAAGGCACCGCGAAGGGGCTCGCGGACTTGATCCACGGGCAATACTGGGACTACTACGGGCTTCGAAGCTACCAAGAGGCCTTCAAGTGGTTCCGTCTGATGCTCTACGCCGGCAATTTCGCGGCGGCATCGAGGATCCTCCACGTCCACCGTGAGCTCCTCCCTGGGCTGCCCGCCGTCTTCGACCCTTACTGGGATCTGTGCACGAGGCCGTTCGACGGCCGCTGGATGCTCTGTCTGGAGGACAGGTTTCTGGGGACGCTCGTCTCGCACCTCTACGACAGGGCCCTTTTCCGCCTGGAGCCCACCGGAGCGCTCGACGGGTTCATCGCCGGGCTGCCCAAGAACCGCCTGAAGGACGACCGCGCGGGCCTGCAGGCGCTCCAGCTCGATCGCGCGGTCCTTTGTGGCAAGATCGCGGACGCGATCCGGGCGCCGTCCGGGCCGGACGACGTTTCGTCGCACGCGAGGCAAGGATGGGCGCTCCTGCTCGCTGGCCGCCTGGACGAGTCCGTGGCCGCCTACAGGCAGGCCGAGAAGGCGGAGCGCAAGGTCTCCCGCCGCCCCGTGGTGACCCTGCCGGGGATCTCCGGGATCTTCCACCCTCTGGCTCTGGTGCTCACCGGGGACCGCAAGCTCGGGGAGCGCGCGTACAAGGTGTGCGCCGAAGGGACCAAGAGGAACCTGTGGCACGCCGACCTGTTCGGGGACATCGCGGGCTGGATCCGGCTCGAGCTGGACGCGCACGGGCAACCTTCCGAGTTCGTGAAGGCCAGGCCCGTCGCGGACGGGGTCACCATCCGTGACCTCGTGGCCCTGTGGATCGCCCGCTGGACCGGCACCAAGAAGTCGCAACCGCTGATCGAGAGGGCGCAGGCCGTCGCGCAGAAGGCCATGGCGGGCGGCTACGACTGGGTCCGGGCCGAGTGCGCCGAGGTGCTCGCCGATCACCCCTCCTCGTCGCCCATGGAGCCCGTCGCGTTCGGCAAGGCGAATATGACGGTCCCGCTCGTGACCTCGCGCTCGGCCCGCACGGCCTGGGAGAGGACCCTGGACGCGATGGCCGGGGTGGCGGGCGTGGCGTCCGACCGGACCCCCGACGGCCCGAGCAGCCGCCTCGTGTGGGTCATCACGTCGGACTGGGGCGACGACGACGTCACGATCGAGCCGCGCGTCCAGAAGCGATCGAGGACGGGCGCGTGGAGCAAGGGCACCAGGGTCGCGCTCTCGAAGCTCTTCGGCGGCGGCGCGCAGCTTTCGTTCCTCACGGAGCAGGACCGCAGGGCGTGCGCCTCCATCCAGGACCTCGGGGGCCGCAGCCGGGGATGGGGACAGGTCGGCTACCAGATCGACTCGATCGCCGGCCTCGGTCACCTCGTCGGCCATCCGCACGTCTACATCGACATGGGCAGCCTGAGGCGGATGGACATCGTGGAGCGGCGCCCCGAGCTCAGGGTCCTGCGCACGACGCGTGGGCTCGCGATCTCGTTCGGCTCGGGCGTGGACCCGGACGACGAGGGGCCCGTGAGCTGGGAGGCGGACACGAGGCTCGGTGTGACCGTCATGACCGAGCCGCAGCGCAGGCTCGCGCAGATCGTCGGCAAGGGCCTGCTCGTGCCGGCCGATGGGCAGGAGAAGGTGGCGAGGACCGTCACCGCGCTGTCGGCGCTGGTGACCGTGCAGTCCGAGCTGACCTCCGCCGTGCCCGAGGCCGACGAGGTGGACGCGGATGCGCGCATCCACGTCCTGCTCGCACCCGCGGGCGAGGGCTTCGAGGCCCGGCTCGCCGTGCGCCCCCTGGGCGACGCCGGCCCGCGGATGGAGCCAGGGAGGGGAGGCACGCTCGTGGTCGCGCAGATCGAGGGCCGCCGCGTGCAGGCCCGCCGCGACCCCGCCGCCGAGATGTCGCGGGTCGAGGCCCTGCTCGACGCGTGCCCAGTCCTCGATGGCGAGTACCCGACGATCGACGGCATGATCCTGCCGGGGCCAGATGAGTGCCTGGAGCTTTTGCTCCAGCTCCGATCGCTCGGCGACGCCGTCGTCCTCGAGTGGCCCCAGGGCGAGAAGCTGCGCCTGCGCGGATCCGCATCGAGCTTCAGCGCTTCGGTCGGGTTGCACAAGGACTGGTTCCTGGTCGAAGGCGAGGTGCGCGTGGACGACTCGCTCGTGCTCGACATGCTCGAGCTCCTCCGGGCCATGGAGGGAGCGAGAGGCCGGTTCGTGCCCATCCAAGAGGGAGAGTACGTGGCCCTCGAGGAGGGCCTCGTGCGCAGGCTGGACCGCCTCCGCTCCTTGACCGAGGCCCGGCGCTCGGAGCTGCGCCTGCACCCCGTCGCCGCCGCCTCGCTCGGCGACCTGTTCGACGACGGCGTGCGCACCGACGGGCACTTCGACGACCTCGTGGACAAGCTGCGCCAGGCCCGCGAGCTGACGCCGGACGTCCCGCCCACGCTGGGCGCCGAGCTGCGCGATTACCAGCGCGAGGGGTTCACGTGGCTCGCCCGGCTGGCCCACTGGGGCGCGGGCGCGTGCCTGGCCGACGACATGGGCCTGGGCAAGACCGTGCAGGCGCTGGCGCTGCTCCTGCACCGCGCGCACCTGGGCCCGGCGCTGGTCGTGGCCCCCACCAGCGTGTGCCACGGCTGGTTCGTCGAGGCGGATCGCTTCGCCCCGACGCTGCGCATGCAGGACCTGCGCAACGCGGACCGCGAGACCGTGGTCCAGGGGCTCGCCCCGGGAGACGTGCTCGTGGTCAGCTACGGGCTGCTCAACACGCAGAAAGACCGGCTCGCCAAGGTGCGCTTTGCCACCATCGTCCTGGACGAGGCGCAGGCCATCAAGAACGTCGCCTCCAAGCGATCCCACGCGGCCATGGCCCTGGACGGGGGCTTCCGCATGATCTGCACGGGCACGCCCCTCGAGAACCACCTGGGCGAGCTCTACAACCTGATGAGCTTCATCAACCCGGGCCTGCTCGGATCCGCCGAGTCGTTCGCGCGGCGCTTCGCCTCGCCCATCGAGAGGGACCACGACCCCGGGGCCCGCTCGCGCCTGAGGCGGCTCGTGCGCCCCTTCATCCTGCGCCGGACCAAGAGCCAGGTGCTCGAGGAGCTGCCCGGCCGCACGGAGATCATCGTCTCTTTGGAGCTCTCCGACGAGGAGCGCGCGTTCTACGAGGCTTTGCGCACACGAGCCCTCGAGAGCCTCGGCAGGTCCCAAAACGGCCCTGCCGCATCACGGCCGGCCGGAACGCAGCCCGGCCACATCCGGATCCTCGCCGAGATCATGAAGCTGCGCCGCGCCTGCTGCAGCCCGCGGCTCGTGGCGCCCGGTGCGCCCCTCGCCAGCACGAAGCTCGAGGAGCTCGATCGCCTGCTCGACGAGCTTTTCGCCGGAGGCCACCGCGCCCTGGTCTTCAGCCAGTTCGTGGATCACCTGTCCATCGTGCGCAGCCACCTCGAGGCCCGATCCGTCCCCTACCGTTACCTCGACGGGTCCACGCCCCCTGCGGCGCGCGCCACCGCCGTGGACGAGTTCCAGGCGGGCGGATACCCCGTCTTCCTCATCAGCCTCAAGGCCGGCGGCCTGGGCCTCAACCTCACCGCCGCCGACTACGTGATCCACATGGACCCCTGGTGGAACCCGGCCGTGGAGGACCAGGCGTCCGACCGCGCCCACCGCATCGGCCAGACGCGGCCCGTGACCATCTACAAGCTCATCTGCCGCGACACCATCGAGGAGCGCATCGTGGAGCTGCACCGCCACAAGCGCGGGCTCGCCGAGGACCTGCTCTCGGGCGCCGACGTCGCCACCCACCTCACGGCCGAGGAGCTCATCGCGCTCATCTCCGGCTCGTCCTGAAGGGGGATTGCAGGACGAGCCGCGCCGTCGGGCGTCTGCCATCCACGATGGGCACGCTCGCGACGGCGAGAGGACGTCGTGCCGGCGTCCGGCCGGCTGCAGGTTGCCATCGTCGGGCCGGCGCAGGCCGGAAGCGACCTCGACGAGCCGCCTCGACGCCGTTCACTGGCGTCGTGTCCATCAAGACACGACCGCGGGCGTCGATGAAGGATTCTGGCGATCGCGGATGTGTTGCGGGAATGCTCGCCGTCCCATAGGATTTCCCGGACCCTGGATCCGTGAAGCGATCGCGGCGATGGAGGATGGGGCCCATGGGCAGGCAGAGCAAGGCGCAGCAGGGGGACGGGGTCGGGGTGGAGTTCCTCCCGTCGGGCATGCCCGTGCTGCGTCCCGACGATGCCGGGCAGATGCCTCCCCGTCTCGTCTCGGCGATCCGGCGCTCGTTCGAGCAGGGGGCCGGACACGGGATCCTGCAGCTCGGGGCATCCATGACGGATGCCCCGCTTCCCCCGGGGATGGAATTTCTCAGGGAGCTGGGCGTCGAGTTCATGCGGCGTCTCTGCGCGGTGCCGGATCTGCCCGAGATGCGTCACCGGGTCCGCGTGCCCGCCCCGGACGCGGTGATGGACGACCTCGCCCGCAGGGTCCCCCCCGTGTCCGGCGCCGAGTACGTGGGACCCGACGTCCTGCGAACCCTGTGGTCGCTCGTCAATGACGCGTTCGCCCGGGAGATCTCCGCCTTCGACGGCTCGGTGCAGGAGTATCTCGAGGGCCTCGGGCCGGTGTGGACGGTGCTGGGCAAGGTCTGCTTCCACCTGGCGGAGAACAAGGGGGACCGCGCCTTCCCCTTCGCCTTCATGGCCACGTACGCCTCCCGGCTCGCGGGACGCGACCGGGTCCAGCACCTGCCTCTGGGACGCGCGCTCGAGCAGTACTCTGGCGAGGGCGACCGCGAGAGGCTGCTCTCGCTCCTCGTGCCCGTGCGCAGGGCGGCCGAGCAGCTCGACTGGGTGCGCCAGCTCGTGGACACCAGGGCGGTCTTCCAGCCCCTGGCCTGGAGCCCCGCCCAGGCCCACACCCTGCTGCGGGACATCCCGGCGCTGCGCTCGTGCGGCCTCGTGGTCCGCGTACCGGACTGGTGGAACCCCGCGCGCCCGACCCGCCCGCGGGTCACGGTCAACGTGGGAGAGCGTCCCCCGTCGAAGCTCGGGTACGCGGCCATGCTGGACTTCTCCGTGCGCATCGCTCTCGACGGCGAGCCTCTGGGAGAAAAGGAGCTGCGAGCGCTCCTGCACGGCGAAGGCGGGCTCGTCTCCCTCAAGGGACGCTGGGTGGAGGTGGACCCGGAGAGGCTCGGGCAGCTCCTCGAGCACTTCTCCAGGGTGCAGGAGCTCTCCGGCGACGGCGAGCTGGGTTTCGCGGAGGGGATGCGCCTGCTCTCCGGCATCCAGCTCGGGGGCATCGACGAGGCCGCGGAGCAATGGACGGAGGTCACGGCGGGCCAGTGGCTCTCGCGCGCCCTCTCCGGCCTGCGCGACCCCGCACCTCTCGGGGCCGTGAAGCCGGGCAAGGCCCTGCGCGCCCGCCTCCGTCCGTACCAGGAGCAGGGCGTCCGCTGGCTCGTGCTGCTCGACGAGCTGGGCCT
>JBFYZU010000340.1:0-42324 GCA_041309365.1 Myxococcota bacterium | reverse complement strand
GGATCCCTTTCTCAGATGATCTCGGGGAACACGAAATCGTGGGCGTCCATGACGGCGTTGAGGCTCTGCCTCTCCTTCTTCATCCTGCCCTTGATCTTGTAGAACGTCGTGGAGTCGCCGTCTGCCAGGGCATTGAAGGCGCCCAGGCTGTTCTCCACGATGGCGACGAAGTGAGGGTGGATGTCGATGAACTCCTCGGGTGGCGAGAGCTGCTGCATGGACTTCACGTTGGCGGCCGCCATGGCGGCGCAGGCCTCCGCCAGCCGCGTGTCATCCCTGTGCTTCTCCGCCCACCCCATGGCCCGGTCGGTGAAGTCGATCATCATGGTGAAGGTGTTGATGTAGGACGTCTTCGACACGGCAGCGGCCTCGCCGGGCAGGACCAGGCCGACGAGCGCTGCGGCGGCAAGAAGGCCCCCAATGCGTGCGGATCCGGTGGATCGGGCGTTCATGTGACTCCTCGCGAGATTCGAATTCTAGCACATATGGGGGGGATGTGAACCAGGGGCCTGTCAGATGAACTCCGTGCACCACTCCTCGAGCACGAAGCCCTGTATGGCCTCCGTGAGGCTGATGGCTCCCGACTGCACCTGGGCAAGGTCCCAGACCATGGACCCGGTCTGCTGCGGGATGGAAGGCTGGCCCTTCCAGGGAGCGAAGAACCCTGGCTCCTTGTCGGCAGGGAAGGGGCACGCGCCAGACGAGTGCGCGGCGAACGTCCCTACCCTGATTTCCTTCTCGATGAGCTTCACGACGGCCTGCGTGTACGTGTTGTCGACCGGGATCGTGGGAGCCAGGGAGCTGCACAGCCGGTCCGGGTACTCCTTGAAGGTGTCGTCCGTGGCGAGAATGGCCACGTGAAGTGCGCCCTCGCGCCAGGCCCAGGCATCGGCCGCGGCCGCCAGGGCGTCCAGCGTGTTCTCCGGGCAATCCGCGTTGCTGCAGGAAGAACCTCCGGGCTGGGCCTCGGTGGAGCAAAACCCCCTCCAGTACTCGAACTCTGCCTGGAGATCCGCCGCGCTCGCATAGGGATTGCCGTCATTGGTCACCTGGACGTCGTCCACGAACACGACGAGCCCGAAGTGCGGCTCGAAGTCCGGATCGCCGCTGATGGACTCCGCATACGACCACACGGCTCCGATCTCGTCGCGCAGGCTCCCCAGCACCCAGCTCATGGATGTGGAGACATCGATGACGAACACGATGTCGATGTCCTGCAGGCAGTCCACGTCGTCCACCCAGTCCACGGTCTCGTGCGCCTCGGCGGGAAGGTCCGCCGGCCCGTCGGCCGGTGTGTCGAGCCCGGTATCGGCCAGCCCCGTATCGACCGTCCCGTCACCCGTGTCCATCAGTCCGGGGTTGTCCTCCGGAGCGCATCCTGCGCTCACTGCGAGAACCAGCGCTGTCAGGACGCATGCGGGTCGCATCATGTGTGGTTCCCCTTTTCCCGTGAATTGACGATTCCTATCGCAACAGGTTACAGGACACGGGCAGCAAGTCAATCAGAACAGCTTGCCCGGGTTGAGGATGCCCGCCGGATCGAGCACCTGCTTGAAAGCGCGGCTCAACGCCATCACGTCGTCGCCCAGCTCCAGAGACAGATACCAGCGCTTGACCGAGCCGATGCCGTGCTCGCCGCTGATGGTTCCCCCGCATGCCAGGGCATGGCGCAAAACCTCGTCCCGGGCTTGCCGGGCGTCCCTGTCCGGGTCGTCCCAGAGGAAGTTGACGTGCAGGTTGCCGTCACCCGCGTGCCCGAAGGTCGCCGCCCTCAGGCCGCTTCTTGCCGCGATGTCCTCGATGACCCCCAACGTCTCGACGAGGCGGCTCCGCGGGACGCTGATGTCGTCGGAGATCTTGTTGGCCGCGGCTCGCCCGAGCGACTCCGACAGGTCCCTGCGGGCCTTCCAGAGCCTTTCTCGCTGCACGGCCCCCGTCGCCAAGAGGATCTCCGTGGCGCCAGCCTCCCCGAGCACGTTTGCTGCACGCTCCAGCTCGGCCTCCACCGCCTGCTCGAGCCCGTCGAGCTCCAGAAGGACCATGGCGCCCACGTCCAGAGGTACGGCCGCACCCGCGCTCCGGACCGTGTCCACGCACGTTCGGTCCATGATCTCCAGGACCCGCGGCACGATCCGGGCACGCAGCGTGGCCTCGATGCCCCGGCCGGCGGCTGTCACGTCCTCGAACAGGGCCATGGCCGTCGCAACCTGCTCCGGCAGGGGCAAAAGCCTGAGCGTCACCTCGGTCACGAACGCCAGGGTGCCCTCCGATCCCACGAAAAGCCTGGCGAGATCGTAACCTGCCACGCCCTTCACGGGCCTGTGGCCCAGCCGCAGCGTGGCCCCGGCGGCCGTGGCCACCTGCATGCCGAGCACGTAGTGGGATGTCACGCCGTACTTGAAGGCCCTGGGACCGCCGGCGTTCTCGGCCACGTTGCCGCCGATGCAGCAGGACTCGAGGCTCGCGGGGTCGGGCGGGTAGAACAGCCCCAGGCCCTGCACGGCATCGTGCAGGTGGGCGAGCACCACGCCGGGCTCCACGACGGCCACCAGATCCACCGGGTCTATCTCCTTGATTGCCGACATCCGCTCGCAGGCCATGACGAGGCCGCCGTGCACGGGAACGGCGCCGCCGCTCTTGCCGGTCCCACCCGCGCGCGGCGTGATCGGTACTCCCATCGATGAGGCGATGCGCAGCGCGGTGGCGGCCTCGACGGCATCCTGGGGCAGGATCGCCGCGTCGGGCATGCGGGCCGGCTCCTCGCTCTCGTCGCGGCCGTACCGCTCGAGGAGCTGCGGATCGGTGATCACCCGCGATTCGCCCAGCGCGCGGCCCATCTTGAGGGCCGCCGCCAGGGAGCGTTCGCGCACGTCGTTCATCCGTTTCACTCGACGGCAGGCACGGAGGCCACGTACAGCGCGGTGCCGAGGACGGCCGAGCCGCCCACCTCGAAGGTGTTTCCCACCATGCCCGTGCTCGAGATCCCGCCGCTCTGTTGACTGGCGACCAGGGTGCTCGTGCCGGGCAAGAGCTCGATGGCAAGGCTGAAGGTGCCATCCCCCCCGGCCGTGGACGTAAACCCCCGCGCGGTGCCGGGGCCATAGCCCGTCTGCAAGATCACGTCGATCCTCACCGTGGCGCCCGGCGTCGCCCACCCGGTGACCGTCGCCATGCCGTCCGCGTCGATGAGCTCGAGCGTCGATCGATCGATGATCGGCCCTGCCGAGCTGAAGGCGGGCTCAAGCGTCAACGCGGCTCCCGTGGTGGCCGCGTCGATGCGGATGCGTCCAGCGCCGCCATGGCCTCCCGTCGCCGCCGTGCCCGTGCCGCCGCTGCCCCCCGTGGCGTCGACGATGGCGGCCCCGCTGACGACGGGCGCGATGAGCCACAGGGCGCCGCCGCTGCCGCCCCCTCCCGCGCTGGTGCCGCTTGCGCCGTCTCCACCGCTCACGTCGATGACCGTGTCCTCGAAGGTGATGGAGTGCAGCGAGGCCACGAGGAGGGCGCCACCACCACCACCACCTCCTGCTCCTACCGCACCGCCGCCGCCGCTCCCGCCGCAACCCGGCTCGTCGCCCAGCAGTGCCGCAAGGTACATCTCGCCGTAGGAGACACCGGCCTCGCCACCCGTGCCCGTCCCGTCCTCGCCGGCGGTGCCCGTGCCGCCATGAGACCCGCCACCACCCGCACCTCCGAAGATGCCTGCCTGCCCCGCGCCCGCGCCCGCGCCCGCGGCCGCGGCTGCGCCACCTGCGCCGCTGGCCAAGGAAGCGCTTCCCGCCGTGGACGAGTCCGCGTCGCCGCCCGAAACGTCCACGGTGCCGCGCACCACGACGGGACCCGTGACGAAGAGCCGTCCCGGCCCGGTCAAGTCCGACGTGTTGGGCTCGAGCCTCGTGCCCGGGGCCATGGTGAAGCTGCTCATCAAAAAGGTCCCCTTGAGGCGCAGCGGGCTCGATGTCGTGCTGTGGTTCGAGTAGTCCAGCGGGAACAGGGTCAAGGTGGCGGCCATCCACTGGCCCGAGACCGGATCCACACGGAGCATGACGTTCTCGGCATCGATGGGCCTGGGGATGGGCTGGCCGATGGGGTCGATGAACTCGTCCGCCTCGATGACGACCGCGCAGCGCAGGCGGTTGCAGGCCTGTTCCACGATCCGGACGTGATCCGCGTGGGTGTCCACGCTCACGGTGGCACCTGTGAGATCCACGGACGTGTCCGTGGGCAGAATCCCCACCACGAGCCAGGAGACGCCCTCGAACGCCGTGTTGGGCACGAGGCGGGCGTACCCGCCGGGAGGCACGTCCAGCATGATGTCGTCCCAGCCCGCGTCGGCTGGCGTCTGCGATCCGTCGCACCCGAGCGTGACGCGAAGCGCCAGGGTCACCAGGGCGGCTTGGCTCGTGGATCTCATGGCGGGCTTCCTTCCTCGCTTCCGGCGGATTCCCATCTCTGCCGGGACGCTCAAAGATAGAACGCTTGCAGGTCAGGGGCAACAGCGTGACGTTTCGGGCATTTCTGGCCGGACACCGGGATCCGAAATGATTTCCATCACGGCGATTGACACCCGGGGCTTGTATCACATAATTCCCACGTGCAGGATCGTACGGACATCCTCGTGGCAGGGGCCGGCCTGGCCGGGCTGGCCACGGCTCGCCACGCGAAAGCCGGCTGCCTGGTGGTGGAGCGCTCCGCCGGGCCGGGGGGCCTGGCCGTGACCGGGTGGGAGAGAGGATACGGCTTCGACAGGACCGGTCACCTCCTGCATCTCAGGGATCCGGGGATCCGCCGCTGGGTGACGAGGCTTCTGGGATCGGATGCGGTGTGGATCCAGCGCTCGAGCCGCATCTGGAGCCATGGCGTCTACACACGCTACCCCTTCCAGGCCAACACCCACGGGCTGCCCGCCGAGGTGGCCCACGAGTGCGTCATGGGTTTTCTGAAGGCGAGCAGGATCCGCCCTGCGGGCAGGCCGAGGTCCTTCGAGGACTTCATCCTCGCCCACTTCGGCGAGGGCTTCGCCCGTCATTTCATGATCCCCTACAACCGCAAGATATGGGGAGTCCACCCCAGGCAGATGACTCCGGCCTGGTGCGAGAGGTTCGTGCCCGTCCCCAGCGAGGACGAGGTCATCGCCGGCGCCGTCGGCATGAACGACAGGAAGATGGGGTACAACGCCTCCTTTCTCTACCCCAGGCGAGGCATCGGCGTGCTCACCGAACGTGTGGCGAACGAGGTCGAGGATCGCGCGCGCGTCCTCTATGGCACGGCGCTCGTGGCCCTGGACCTGCGCCGGCACCGGGCCCGCCTCTCCGATGGTCGATGGGTGCGCTACGAGGCCATGGTGAGCACCATACCGCTCGACCGTCTCGTGGGGCTGCTCGTCGATCCTCCCATGACCGTGTCCTCGGCAGGTCGTGCGCTCAGGGTGCGTCCACTGAGCTACCTGGACGTGGCCCTCAAAGTCCCGGCAGGCACGCCCTTCCACTGGTCCTACGTGCCCGACCCGGCCGTGCCGTTCTACCGTGTGGGGGCCTACTCGAACTTCTCCGCAGACCTGGTGCCCCGGGGTTGCGGCAGCCTGTACGTGGAGCTCACCGCCCGCAGGCCGGGCACGCCCGGGCAGGTGCTCTCGCGCGTGGTCCCCTGGCTGGTGCGCATGGGCCTCGTTGCCAGTCCGAAGGACGTGGCCTTCGCCAGGCTCAGGCGGATAGGACATGCATACGTGATCTACGATCATGGATGGCAAGAGGCGCGAGCCGCGGTGCACGCTCATCTCGTGCGCCACGGTGTCAACTCCATAGGTCGCTACGGCGACTGGAACTACTCGGCCATGGAGGACGCGCTCATCGCCGGTCGCGAGACGGCGAGAAGGCTGGCGGGCGAGATCCGCCGAGGTGAACGATGACCCGACCGAGCAAGGACGACAAGGGCTACGACAAGCTGCCCACCCCGCGCGTGAGCATCGTGATCCCCGTGTACAACGAGGAAGGGATCCTGGGCTCGGCCGTGGTGGACCTGGTGGAGAAGCTTCGCGACTTTCCCTATCCCTGCGAGATCATCCTCTCGGAGAACGGCAGCAAGGACCGGACCGTGGAGCTCGGCCGGGAGCTGGCGACACGCCATCCGCAGGTGAGGTTGCTCTCGCTGGGCGAGCCCAACTACGGCAAGGCCCTGCGCCGCGGTATCCTCGACGCGCGCGGAGAGTTCGTGATCTGCGACGAGATCGACCTGTGCGATGTGGACTTCTATCGCCGTGCGCTCGAGCTTCTCGAGAGCGACAGCGCGGAGCTGGTGGTGGGCTCCAAGCTGCTCTCCGGCTCCGAGGACAACCGTCCCGCAGGCCGGCACATGGCCTCCGTCGTCATCAACTGGATGCTCCGGATCGCGCTGGGGTTCCAGGGCACCGACACCCACGGGCTCAAGGCCATGCGCAAGGCGCCCCTGGTGGATACCATCCAGTCCTGCCTGGTAGACAAGGATCTGTTCGCCTCCGAGATGGTGATCAGGGCCGAGCGTGGAGGCATCCGGATCCGCGAGATCCCGGTACGCGTGATGGAGAAGCGAGAGCCGTCCATCAGGCTGACCCGCCGGGTTCCCAATGTTCTCAGGAACATGGCCCGCCTCTTCTGGGCCATCCGCGTGCGAGGCTGACGGCCTCGACGATTGACAGCTCCTGTAAAAATGAACAATCATTGCACCATACCGGGGTGAAACCCTCGATCCAGATTCCCATTCGATCGATAGAGGAGTGAAAATCCATGACCAAAAAAGGGACCTTCGTCCAGGCCGAGGTGTTGGCCCTTGCCCTCATCGGAAGTGGTTGCCTCGACATGGTGGTGCCCAAGGAAGGAGAGATGACTCTCACCCTGGATCCCCAGGTGCTCGACAAGAGTTCCTTCGGCACCATCACGGTGCTGGCCCTGGACGAGCTCGGGGCTCCGGTCATGGACGGGACGCAGATCTTCATCACCACGGATCTTGGCATGGTCCTGCCCTTCGGCAATTACACCGACGGCACCTTGCCCGACGCGCAGCACAAGGTCAACGTGAACACCCGGCGAGGGGTGGCCCAGGCCACCTTCTACTCGGGCAACTCGCGCGGCACCGCCGTCATTACCGTCAAGAGCGGGGATCACACGCTGGCGAGCTCCTTCGTGGTGGGACGCACCCCGGATGTGATCCTGCTGAGCGTCGAGGGGCAGAGCGAGGGAAGCGGCTCTGTCCTGCCTCCCGAGGGCGGAGCCGTCATCGTCACGGCCTACGTCTACGACCAGAACGACAACCCCATCGTGGACGAGGACGTGGTCTTCTCCACGACCGCGGGCGTGCTCGAGAGCGGGGGGGGCCGGCTCCGCACGGGCATCGACGGCACGGTGGAGGATGTCCTCACCACGACGCACACGGCGCAGGTCACGGGCATGCTGCCCGGCAGCGCCACCATGGCCGGGCTGCTCTCACCGTCGCTCACCATCACGGTGCCCGAGCCCGTCATCTACACCGTCGTCCCCAACACGGGGACCTACCTCGGCGGCGACGTGGTCGTGGTCTCCGGCGAGGCCTTCGCGTTCGGGGCCAGGGTCCTGTTCGACGGGCTCGAAGGCATCCCCACGGATCCCGACCCGACTCCGGCCACCTGGAGCAACAACCGGATGGAGGTCATCACCCCGCCCTCGCCCTTCGGGTCGGCGGACATCGTGGACGTGACCGTCCAGAACCCCAACAACTACTACTCCACGAGAGAGTCCGGCTTCACCTACATCGAGCCGGACGCGGGCTAGGAGGGCGCCATGGAACGCAGGATTCACGTCATCGCCTTGGCGGGCCTCGCGCTGTGCATGGTCTGCGGCCCGGCCCGGGCGGACAAGGGAGAGATCAAGAACATCGGCTTCGACATGCACTTCACCGAGCACCCCTCGGAGAACCCCGACGTCGTGGAGATCTACGAGGGAGACACGGTCAAGGTCGTGCTGCACCAGTCCAACGTCTTCGGCAAGGAAGGCCTCGAGCTGCCGGACAAGGAGGACATCGAGTCGGACGGTGCCTATTTCATCTACCCGGGCAACGGCTGCGCCCAGGAGTGTTTGAGCATGGAGAGGCTCAAGCCTTCCGAGATATGGCCCTTTGCGCAGACCTACTACGTCCTCGCCCCGCAGATGATCGGCCAGAACACCAGGGTCGTGCTCATGGACCAGGCCCTGGTCATGGGCGAGAAGATCACGGACGCGCTCGGTCAACCGTCCAAGCCGTCCAAGCCGGCCAGCACACCTTCCTACCAGGACCCCCTGCCCACCATGGATGACGATGCGGATCCATCCGGTGACGAGGATGGAGGCGAGCCTCTACCACCTCATCCCGGAGTCCCCACGGACGACGAGTGCGGCGATCCGGATCATCCGTGCGTCGAAGCTGTTCCGCTGGACGCCATGTGGGATTTTGCGTCGGACCCGGGCTTCGCACCCGTGAGCTGGGCCGTGACGCCGGTCCCGATGCAGGCATACCCGGATCCGGTCAAGGGGCTCAAGGACAGCTTCCTGAGGCGCTACTACGACCAGTGCGCCGATCAGACCCACGTCCTTTCCTACCGCTACTGGTACGTGAACGCGGAGGGCGGCATCCAGGAGGCTCTTGGCAGCATCGTCATCCCCCCGTACGAAGGGTACGAGCCCGTTGAGAAGTGGTTCGCGAGGATCGTGGAGGCCAACAACCAGGACAACTCCAGCGACCACGTCCAGGTGAGCTACGTGGGCGGCCGCATCCTGCTCATGGGCCGCAAGGTCGGCAAGGAAACCCTGTGGACGGGGAGCGAGGGTCTGCTGCCCGAGAACACGGTCGTGCACATCCGCGTGGAGACCAGGATGAACCCCTGCGAGGGTGCGTTTCTGGGGTTCTTGCCCACCAACACCTACAGCTTCCCCTACACCTCCACCATGCCCTCGCACGTGTACGAGCACAAGAAGTACGCCCAGGTCCGCTCCAGCGTGTGCGAGGTGGACCAGGCTCTCACCGATGCCATCAGGCCGCGGCTGCCTTCCGACGAGCACCAGGTCCTCAAGTGCCCGTTCGAGAAGAAGGCCGTGATGGCAGGCCCGTTCTGGGCATTCCTCACGACCCAGCAGGTCTACAAGAAGAAGAAGTCCACCCACGTGGATATCCTGGTCAAGGGCGATCCCATCATCGTCATGAGCAACGGCCAGAGCATCGTCAACGTGGAGGCACGCATCTCCTATGACGGCAGCGCGGCCGAGACCGAGAGCTTCAGCTCCCCCACGCTCGAGACGCCCATCTACTACTACCTCATCAAGGACGCGAAGCCCGGCGTGTACGCCATCACGCCCGTCGTCAACATCGAGGACCCGTGGGGCGGTACGGGCGAGCCGCAGCAGATGCCGGGAAGGGTGATCCTCGTCAAGGTCAAGACCCGGGAGGCCTACTCCATGATCCGGCTGCAGATAGGGATCATCGCCTACAGCGAGCTTCGGGCAATGGCCTTCACCGCCCTCATCACTCCGGTGCTCAACCCCAAGTCCTTCTTCAAGCGCAAGTTCTTGCCCGCACCGTACCCCATGCCGCACATCGGGCTGCGGCTCGGATCCCAGGACGACATCATCGGCCTGCAGGTGGGCCTGGGCATTGCGCTTCTCAAGGAATTCATCATCGTGGGCGGCCTGCAGTTCGGCACCCAGGATCTCACCTCGCCCTGGGACTGGCGCAAGGCCTGGTACATCGGCGTGGCCATCGACCCCTGGCTTTTGCAGAAGAGCATCGCCCTGAGCGCCAAGAGCGAGTGACGGCCATGGTGAAACAAACCTGTCGGGCTGGGCGTCGAACACCGAGGCTGCCCCACGGGCACGCAGGAGGAGGGTTCATGCGCATCACGTCTTTTTCGACCCCGATGGTCCTCGCAGCACTGCTGGTCCTCGCGATCGGCTGTCGCGGCAAGTCCGACATGGGCGCGGCAAAGAGCTCCGCGGGGGGCGCGGGAGGCGGCTTCCACCTGCTCGTCGAGAGCGGGGTCCCGGAGGCCACCTGCGTGTCGGAGGTCATCGGCAACACCACCTTCGACTACGATCTCGCCGCGGAGGCCAGCGCCGCCTGCAATGGTTTCGAGTCGCCCGGCGTGCTCTTGAGCATGGACAGCGAGGACGTCATCGGCACCCTCGCGGAGCAGATCGCCGCGAGTTGCGATGTCGAGACCAGGGTGGTGGAAGGCAAGATCGAGTGGAGGCTCAGGGTCACCGAGGCCGGGACCAGCACCGACTGCATGACCGCGGTGCTCAAGGCCATGGTGCCGAACACCGACTCGGCGGACTGGGAGCCCCGGGTGAGCCAGGGTCAGGTGGTGCACTCTTCCCCGAATTTCAAGGCCATGAGCAGCCTCGAACGCAGGCTCGAGCAGAAGTGCGGTTGCAAGCTCGAGCGCGAGGCCGTGTACTAGTCCCCATCCCGGAGAGGGGTGGGAGCACGGCCGGCTGCCAGTCACGAACCGAGGAGTTTCGTGCGAGGTCAAGGAAACCCGAGGGCTGACACCGAGATCGCGTGAAAGGGCCTTTCAAGACGGTAAGGTGCTAGGAGTCCGCGCCACCCTTGCAAGACGCCGATCCGTCGTCGTGGGACTTGTGCGCGGCGCGCCGCCACCTGCGCCCCAGCCAGCCCCCCACGAACCCGATGCCGATGATGATGTAGCTCGAGTAGAGCAGGAGCGACTGGGCGGCCCGCTTGAAGGTCAGCCCGCAGGGGGAGACCAGATCGGCCGTCGACAGCCCGATGACCCATGCGCCGAGCCACCTCGGTGCCAGGCCCACCACGAGCATCAGGGCAAGAAACGCGGCCACTCCGGGGGTGAGAAGGGTCAAAGCGGAGGACCTCACCCTGGAGAGTCGTCCATAGACGAGGCCGCTCGCCAAGAAGCCCACGGCCATGATGCCCAAAAAGGTCATTGACGCCATGACGAGCGCTCCACGATCCACCACGGTGCAGGCCTGGGTGAGCCGAGCGGTCGCACCCGGTTCCAGGGCGCCGTAGAGGATGGATGCGGCGATGACCCCCAAAACAATGATGCCCACGCCGGCCACGCACATGACGACCATCCACAGGGCATGGACCCAGCGGCGCCATGTGTAACCCACCATGTCGCGCCGCATGGTGCGCACGCCCTTGGGCAGCATGCTGAAGCGAAACGGCGAGGCCATGAGATGTCTGCGGTAATAGAGCCCGTTGACCGCGACGAGCAGGGCCAGGAGCACCGACTCGCAGGCGATGATGATGGCCGGAGCGATGGTGGCGCCGCCGGGCATCCTGTCGGGAGGCAGCACCCCCAGGTCCCACACGACGTTGTACACGCCGTGGGCGAGGCAGGCCTGGACGAGCATGGCCACCACGATGGCGATGCCCAGAGGAGTGCGTTGCGAGTAGCGCCAGTTGCCCAGGGCCCAGCCCCAGAGCCCTGCGAAGAGCGGATGACTGGGCGTGGAGAACACGGCCCGCCAGAGGAACACGTCGGACTGCCTGGTGATGTAGACGATGTTCTCGCAGGCCGCGAAGCCAAGGGCGATGGTCCACGCATAGATGATGAAGTCCAGAGGTTCGTCGAAGAGCCTGCGGTTGTAGGCGAAGCCCAGCAGTGCCCCGAACTTCAGGATCTCCTCGAGGGGGGCCACCACCAGCATGTTGCGCACGAGGCTCGTCAGGAGGCTCTGCTCACCCAGGACGCCGGCCGTGGCGAGCGCGCCCACTGCCATGGAAGGCAAGAAGGAGACCACCCCCAGAGCCAGCGCCACCAGGATCCAGACGGGCTTTTCCGGAGCGTAGCGGTCGAGCCGGTAGACCAGCACCAAAAGGACGGCGCACGGTATGAGGGCCACCGGCACCAGCGTCATGAGGTTCGACAGCATTCTCGCTTCCGGACGGCGGGATGTTATCACCTAGTTTCCATCCCGAAAAGGAGGCGGCGACCACCTGTGGGCTCAACGTCCTTTTTCCGCCCACTGGAGCACGGTGCGAAGCTGCGAGGCTGCGTCCAGCCCGGCCTGTGCGAGCACCCTGTCGGCCCGCCCGCTGCCGAGATAGGCGCCCTGGCGAAACGGGTGCAGGCTGGCCTCGCGTCCCTCGGCCGATGTCACGAACCTGTAGAGCGTGGGCAGCGTGAAATCGGTGATGCCCATGGCCCGGTCCGTGAGGCCGGGCTCGACGATGGCCCGACGCTGCTCGGGCTCGAGCCTGTCGTAAAGCTCCACGCTCGTCACCAGGATCACGTCCAGGGCCAGACCCGATGCGTCCAGCTCGGGCAGGACCCCGAGAAAAAACTCGGTGGCCACGCCGCTGCCCTGTATCACCACGGCCACGGCCCTGCCGGGATGGCCTTGATGGGCCCTTCGCACCCTGACGACGCCCTGGGTCGAGAGCTCGGCAGGCGGGATGCCCAGGGTGACCCTGTCGGGAACGACCTCTGCCGGCCGCGTGACGAACGCCGCCACCACGGCCGGCCTGGCTCTGATGGCTGCGCTCAGCAAGGGCCATACCTCGGAGGGCTCCCAGGGGGTGAGGGTGATGCACGAGCCCTGCGGGAAGTTCTCCTGGTACATCTGCAAAGGTTGAGGGTCCGCGTGGGTGGGTCCGTCCTCGCCGGTCTTGAGGCTTGCATGTCCCATGATCATGAGGACCGGGTTCGCTGGCTCCCCCGTGACCTCTCGCCTGGCCTGCTGGCCTATGGCGTGGCAGCGGGCCGCGATGTGCGAGAGCGGCGCCAGGAAGGCAGCGTAGGACGAGGCCACGCCCATCCTCTCACCGGTGCTCGACACGCCGGCCATGACGCCGGCCATGGCGTCCTCGCAGATCCCGCCCGCGGACACCAGCCGCGAGCCCGGACGCGAGGTCGCTGCGAAGAACCCGTGCTCGTGACCCTCTCCGAGCAAGGACAGGCTCGTGGAGTCGAGGAGGTCGGCTGCTGCACCCAGTATGGCGCCCGAGCTGATGCGATCGAGATGGCCGAGCGAGCGTCCCAGCTGCTCGCGAAGGGCGATGCTCGTGCCGGGTGCGAGGAAGAGGGCGTCCGGGGTCCTCGATGACATCACGTCGGGATCCTCGTACATCCGCGCGAGCCGAGGCGCGTCGGGCCGTGGATCCCGCCTGCGCTGCGCGAGCCGGGCACGCGATCGCTCCACGAAAGCCGCTATCCTGCGGGTCGTATCCCCGTCGCCTGCGAGGGCCCGGCGCACGACGAGAAGCGAGTCCATGTAGGCCTGCTCGACGAGCCTTGCCGTCGTCGCCTCCTCGTCGAAGCGGTCGAAGAGGATGCCGAAGGTCTGCTCGAACGGTTCCAGCGCCTTGTAGAAGGCCGGAGAGCAGAACGCGTGGCCCGCGCCGTGGCTGGCCTTGCCCTCGATGCCGTAGCGCCAGCCCTTGACGGTGCGGTACACGATGCAGGTGGGCTGGGTGCCGGGCGGCTCCATGGCCGCCCTCTGGGCCCGCACGATGAGGCGCAGGTCGAACCCATCGTCGACCTCGATGACGTTGAAGTCGTTGAGGTACGCGAGCTCCGCCGGATCCCACTGGACGTAATCGCCGGGCGTTCGCCCCGAGCGGCAACAGCGGTTCGAGTCGATGGTGGCCTGGTTGAAGTCCACGTGAAGGACGAGATTTCGAAGCTCGCTGGCCGAGGCGCAGGCCATGGCCTCGCTGACCCTGCCGGGAGTGAGGCCGCCCTCGCCCTCGATCACGTGGACCCGGGGCGAATGCTCGCCGTGGCAGTCGGCGAGCCCGAGTGCGAGCCCCACGCCCATCGCGAGACCCACGCCGGAAGGTCCTGTGGCCACGTGCACTGTGGGCGTGGCAGGCGTGGGATGCCCGTCGAGTGCCCTGCTCGAGTACCGTAGAAACAGGGGGGTGTCCTGCGTCGGGTTGCGCCTGAAGCCCAGCAGGTCCTCGAGGCGAAGCCTCTCCCGTGAACCGGTGGGGATGAGGGCTGGCATGGCCTGACAGAGCACCTCGTCTTGGAGGGCCAGGAGCGCGTAAAGACCCATGGCCTTGTGCCCTGCCCCGAGCACCATGCAGTCCTGGTCGAGAAGGGCCGGCCTCGCCACGTCGGTATCCATGGTGACGAAAAGCAGCGCCTGCATGATGCGTCCGGCGCTCACCGAGCCCCCCGGGTGCCCGGAGCGGGGCACGAAGTTGTACATGAGCGCCACGAGGGTCCTGTGGATCAGGTCGAACCGCTCGAGTGCCGCGAGATCCTCGTCCTCGATGCCGCAACCCGCGTCATCCCGAGCGTTCATCTTCATGCAAACGCCGCGGCGGGGGCCCATTTCGAGCCGTGCCTTTGTCCATCTTTCATGCATTGTCGCGAACGACATTATCCGACAGCCGGCCGTCCCCGTCAAAGTCCCGGCAAAAGGAAACGAGGGGGAATGGACACGTCTTTGCCGGATCGCGCGCCGACGGGTATTTGAGCCGGTGCGGCCATCCTGCTAGTGTGTGGCAATCCATGACGCCGGCCGTGATCGCCATATCCGGATACAGCGGAGCGGGCAAGACGACCCTCATCGCATCCCTCGTCCCGGCGCTGCGTGGCCGGGGGCTCGCCGTCGGAGTTCTCAAGCACGATGCCCACGGTCTGGATTTCGACAGGCCGGGCAAGGACACGCACAGGTTGAGAGAGGCCGGCGCGGCCCGGGTGGAGGCCTTCGATTCGAGCTGGTGGTTCCAGGTAGCCCCCGCACCGCGAGAGCCCGGCCGGCTGTTTCTTCCAGCGGGCTTTCGCGACGATCTGGACATCCTCGTGGTGGAGGGCGGCAAGGGAGCGGACCTGGACAAGCTGTGGTTCACTCACCCCGGCCTGCCCGATCCGCCCGTCGCGGTGACGCGCGTGCTCGAGGTCGTCGAACGGGGGGACCATGCCCTGGACGAAGTGCTCGCGCTGGTGGTCGCATGGCTCGATGACAGGTGGGCCCGGACGCCCCAAGGACGGGTCGTGCTCGTCGATGAGCGTTGCGCTGCGAGAGTCTCCATCGACAACCGGTGGCACGATCTGCCCGCCGTGCCTCTCGTTTCCTGGCCTCTTGCTGGAGTGCTCGCGGCCATGCGCTGGAGCCCGGATCGCGCGTGGCTCGTCGCACATGACTCGCCTGCCGGCGAGGAGCTGGCCGAGAGGCTCCTGGGCCTCAGGCGGCCAGGCGTCTGGGCGGTGCTCTCCGAGAAAGGGGCTGTTCTCGAGCCACAGGCCCTCCACCTCCTCGAGCGTGGCGCGCTCGGTGGAGAGGTGGATGTGCGGGCAGCGCTGGGATCCCACCCGAAGACCCTCGTGGTAAAAGGGCGCAAGTGAGACGAGCATTGCGCACGTCCATGCTGGATGCGGCCTCGAGGCTGTGGGCGAGGCTGCCGATCGGCCTGAGGTCGGCCGTGCGCCGGCACCTGCCCAGGCCGCGGTTTCGCGCGGGGGTGCTCGCTGTGATCTCGAACCGGGAAGGCGAGGTGCTTCTCCTTCACCACAGGTTTCGCGGTGCCCTGCCATGGGGGTTGCCGGGGGGATGGCTCGAGCCGGGCGAGGACCCGACGGCAGGCATGTGCCGCGAGCTGTCGGAGGAGCTGGGGCTCGACGTGGATAGTTCCCAACTGACGCTTCTCGAGGCCACGAGCAGGGCCGGCGTGCCGCACATCGAGTTCTACTACGGGGTTCGTGCCATCGTGCACGACGTGCCCGAGTGCCCGGAGTTCGACGGTCACGGATGGTTTGCTGTGACGACCCTCCCCGACGGCATGCTCGACGAGCACCGCCTCATGGTGGCGAGGCTCCTCAAATGAGCGAGCTACGCCCCTGCGGTCGAGAAACACCCTTCGGGTCGCGTCGCGGGGATCTCAGGGCATGGACATGAAAGGATCGAACGCGCCGTCCGAATCCGCGTCCAGGTAGATGGGATTGGTCATGCCGAAGGGGCGATGGCCTTCCACGACGGGTGTCATGTCCGAGTCGCCCTCGGCCGCGAAGACCACGAAGCCGTCGCCTCCGCCGTCGGTGGTCACCACGAGCACGTCATCGAAGCGGATCGCCGGGTTGGCGGGATCGACCGTGGTCTCGTCCAGGGTAATGGTCGAAACCTCGACGCCGTTGACGAACACCCTGAGCCTGTCGGCCGACATCCATGAGGGTGCCTGAACGATCACGTGGATGTCCGCCGTCCCCGAGGGGGCGTCCACCACGTCGCCGTACCCCT
Organism: Myxococcota bacterium; assembly: GCA_041309365.1. Taxonomy (GTDB): domain Bacteria; phylum Myxococcota_A; class Polyangia; order DRWM01; family DRWM01; genus JAFDER01. The sequence goes on along the minus strand of JBFYZU010000340.1, from coordinate 26,116 downwards.
CCCCTGCAGGTCCCTGGGCAGTGACCAGGATGCCACCGGTGACGGTGACCTTCATCGCCTTGACCGTGTCCCTGAGGTCGATGTTGGTGAGCGTCGAGGGGTCGTCGTGGCCCACGAAGAGGCACGAGCGCGGATAGCCTATCTCCGACCAGATCAGGTTGTGCGTGTCCGAGTTGGCCATCGCGGTCACCTTCATGCCCATGGAGAGCAATGCGAACCAGTCCTTCACGGTGAGGTCTTCCTGGCTGCGGAAGTCCTCGCCGTTGAACACCTCCACGGCCTGGAATGCCGGTGACCAGACGTCCGGGTTGCCGACCGTCCCTGTCTCGGGATCGAGGCCGATGGCAGTGAAGTACCCACCCAGCGACCCGCCGCTCCTGGGGTGATTGATCTGCAGGACGGGATCCAGCGGATCGGTGTGGACCTCTGCGAACACGTCGGATGCCTGCCGGTAGTACCAGTCGATGGCACCCTCGTTTGGCTCATCCGGACGAACCGTCATGGGGTACACGTTCATGTGACCGTAGTCGTAGGTGGTGAGCTCCTCGCCGGGTACGCCGTGGACCCAGGCCTGCAGCCCTTCCGCCTCGATCTCCACCTGGTAGTCCGCCACCCACTCGTGATCCGTGCTCACCAGGATCTCCACTCCCTCGGCTGCGGCCGCACGGACCTTGGCTGCGCGGGGGTCGCTGGAGTCCGGGCTGTAGACGGAGTGCACGTGGAAGTCGCCGCAGAGCATGCCCGTGGAGTCCACGGAATGATCGAGCACGATGGAGAGCGTCTCGGTGGTTCCGGCCGTGATGGTGAACGACCGCTCCTCGATCTCGTACTCGAAGCCTCTCGCAGCGCTGAGATGGTAGCCGCCTGCGGGCAGGACCACGGTACCGCTGCCGTCGGCCTCGTAATCGAACGCCGCGGCGCCCAGGGGGAGGGTCTTCACGCCGAAGCTCGGTGGCAAGAGGTCCGAGGCGGCATCCGGGAAGATCATGATCTTCGCCGGGATCGGGTTCGCATCCTGATCCTCGACGGTGTACTCGAGGGTGCCCGGCTGCTCCATGACCAGATCCACGTTCGCGCCCGAGGCGTCCACGTCGAACGCCACGCCGTTGGTGACCTGATGGCCGTCGAGCACGGCAATGGCCGTGTAGTCGCCGGCGGTCAGGCCGGCGTGCCAGGAGCCCGAGGGATCCGCGATGGCCGACGTCACGTAGCCATCGGAGCCGTCCAGGACGTGCACGGTGGCTCCCGACGCGTCCGCGCCGCCCGTCACCGACACGTTGAAGGTCGTGGGTGCGGGCTCGACCGCCCCGGCCACACGACGGGCCGCGGCGAGCAGGCTCTCGGCTCCTCCTTTGGCCACCAGCAACCGGATGACGGGCACGGTGCGCTCCGTGCAGCCCTCCATCGGCAAGGTGACCCCCTTCTCGCCGACCAGGATCTGGGACTCCTCCATCACGTACTGCAGGGTGCCTCCCTGCGCGTCGAGCCAGCCGTAGGATATGTCCTGGCCAACGTGCCCGAACAGGTCGTGCCGGCCGGAGAGGGAGTCGAGGTCGAAGCCGCTCTCGGGCGTGAAGATCTCCAGGCCATCGCCCTGTATGGCACCGAAGATGATGAGGTTGACGTAGGCCCACTGCAATAGCGGGTTGCGGATGTGGAACCTGAGCTCGAGAAACTCCGAGTCGGGCCCCAGCACCCAGTCCGCGATGTACTCGACCCCGTCGTTGACCTCGAAGAAGAAGTTGAAGGCCACGTCCAGAAGAGGCATGTTGCGCATCGGCCCTATCACGCGGACCACCGCCTCGCCGCCGTCCGCGCCGTCCGAGATCACCGTGATGCTGTCGGGGTCGAGGAGCCTGATGCTCAGCCCGTGGAAGGATTCGCCGAACATGTTGAGCCCGAGGGGCTCACCGTCGGCGCCCACGAGGTCTGCGTGCACGATGCCGCCGCCGAACGGCTGGTAGCCGTCCGACTCCCCGATGTCCTCTATGACGAACATGACCCTGGAGTTCCTGAGCATGTAGTCGCCCACGCCGGCATTGTTCTTCACCCCCCCGGGCACGTCGTCGGCGCTCGCGATCCGGCCTGCCCTCGCCTGCCCTGCCGGCGGTGGGGTCGAGATGTCGGCGCCTTCCCCGCCCGTTTCCCACGAGTCGAATGGCGCATCGCATTCGACCGTGGTGTCCTGGTCCGGGTTCGCCTTGCCATCCCCGCATCCCAGCCAGAAGCTGGTCATTGCCGCCAGGGTGATGGCCATATGGCCGGTGATCGACCTATTGCCGGAGTTTCGCATCATTCTGATCCTCCTCGAATCGACATCGAAATCTAACACGGATGGTCACGGGCGGCCATGGAGTCCTCGATTGACATCAGGGAATTGTTTTGGGTACCATCGGGTGTCATGTGGCGGCGCAAAGGGTCGGGTCTTCTGGATATGTTCCAGCTAGAGCACTCCACGCTCGTCCAGGTCGCGGAGCTCCAGGAGTTCAAGGGCAGATGGAGCTGCGTGGTGAATGCCATGCCGCAGTCGAGGCTCACGGAGCTTGGTGCCAGGGCCACGGTGGAGTCCGTGGGGGCATCGACGAGGATGGATGGAGCGAGGCTCACCGATGCCCAGGTGGAGTCCTTCCTGTTCGGGCCGGATCCTCGGCCTCCTTCCACCCGCGACGAGATGGCCGTGGCGGGATATGCCGATGCTCTGGAAATGGTCTACGACTCGGTAGGCAGCGGGCAGCTCGATACCGCGTTCATCAAGCAGCTGCACGGGGTCGTGACCTGGTACACCGGTAACGCAGGGATAGGCCGCGGGCAGTACCGCACCTCGGAGCAGAGGATCAGGGCCTTCGATGCCGGCGGTCGTCCTGCGGGTTCGCTTTTCGAGGCTGCCCCCCCGGACAGGATCCCTGAGCTCATGGAAGCGCTCGTGAGCTGGACCAGCACCTCGCTCCATCAGAAGGAGTACCATCCACTGCTCGTCTGCTCCGCGTTCGTCATCCATCTGCACGTGATCCACCCGTTTCGCGAAGGCAGCGGACGGTTGAGCCGCCTGATGGCCACATGGCTGCTGCTGCGTACGGGTCACGCATATGTGCCCTTCCTGTCGCTCGAGAGGATCCTCGAGGAGAGCCGCTCGAGGTATCTTCGCGCCCTTTCCTATTCGAGCGGTCTCATCACAGGAGATCCGGGTGGATTATCCGATTTCGTCCATTTTTTTCTCAGGACGCTGGCAGCCCAGAAGGAGGAGCTGCAGAGAAAGATCAAGGTGCAGGATCGAGACGAGATCCTGCCAGAGCTTTCCAACCAGCTTCTGGAGCTCGCACGCGACGGGGGAAGGTTGACCATGAGCGCCGCCATCCGGGCAACGGGGGCCAACCGAAACACCATCAAGGTCCATCTGCGAAAGCTCGTGACCCAGGGCCGGCTGCAGAGACATGGCGGCGGCAGAGGTACGTGGTATCTGCCTGCATGATACCCAATCATACCTGATTATTTCTATTACGACTCTTCCAGCCTTCGCATCACGTGTTCGCAAGGTCCGTGACAGTGCCGGCCACATGATCCACTGATACGAGGGATCTGTAATGGATCGAATAGATATGAGCCCGGCTGGTCATGTCTCCTCTCGTGGCCACGACCTCGGCCACGAACAGCTCGTGATCTCCGGTTGGCAGCCTGGAGACGACCCGGCACTCCCATGCCATGATGGACTCACCGATAGTGGGTGGCCGTACCTGCATGGAGGCCAATGGCGTGAGCCCATACTCGGCGAACTTGTCGTGCCGGGCACCGGACTGGGTTCCACACTTCCAGGCGGCCTTTGCGATGGAAGGCCCGGGGAAGTTGACGACGAGCTCGGGGACCCCGGCGAGGTTGGCGTACGAGTGGCGAGAGGGCGCCACGGAGATGCACACCATCGGTGGTTTCCATGACGTGATGGTGAACCAGCCGATACCGATGATGTTGGGCCTGCCCGTCCCGTCGACCGTGGTCACGAGCACGTACGGGTGAGGCGAGGCGAGCTCCACCGCATCCGTCCACTTCAGGTTCGCAAGAGGCGTGTCGGTCATGCGTATCTCCGCGCCGGGTCTTTTTTCCATCTGCCGGCGCCGACATGATATCGGTCCCCGACTCCCGGTCAAGGCTATAGCCGTCCGCCCGTCCGGGCGTTGCGGCGAGCGACCGGTGGGGGTATCCTCCAACCGTTTTTTGAGCCACCAGGTTCAGGAGGTGATCATGCGCGTTTCGCATTCTTGCACGCTGGGCGCCATCGCCGCGGCGGTCGTGACGGCCGTCGCACTGTCCGGGCCCCTGTCGACGCCGACCGCCGAAGGGCAACCGGGCTCGACAGGGAAAGAAGGGGTGGCCATGCTCGAGCAGGTGAGCGCCGAGAAGATCGAGGGGAAGGTTCTGCCTGTGGATATCGACATCCGCAGGCTCGACAACGGGTTGACCGTGGCTCTGGTGCCATTCGACAGCCCCGGGCTCGCTGCCTACTTCACGGCCATGAGGGTGGGATCCCGGGACGAGGTGGAGAAAGGCCACAGCGGGTTCGCCCACCTGTTCGAGCACATGATGTTCCGTGGCACGAAGGAGATGCCGGGCAGCATGTACGACCAGAAGGTGCAGGCTCTCGGTGCCGACTCCTCGGCCTGGACCTGGAACGATCAGACCGTTTACTTCTTCATCGCACCCACGGATGCGCTGCCCGAGGTCATATCGATGGAGGCCGAGCGGTTCATGAACCTCTCCTACGAGGAGCCCGAGTTCAGGACCGAGAGCGGGGCAGTGCGCGGCGAGTACGAGAAGAACTTCTCCGATCCGGTGAACCAGATGGAGGAGGATCTCATGAACACGGCGTTCGAGAGGTCCACCTACAAGCACACGACCATGGGCTTTCTCGAGGACATCAAGGCCATGCCCGGCAAGTACGACTACAGCCTCGAGTTCTTCGACCGCCACTACGTGCCTCGCAAGGCCGTGGTCACCGTGGTGGGCGACTTCGACACCGACCAGGTCATCAAAGAGATCGAGAAGCGTTACGCAGGATGGACCAGGCCGGGCGAGGACGTCGTGGTGCCTGTGGAGCCCGAGCAGGCGCAGGAGCGCCGCAAGCACATCGACTGGAAAAACGCCGTCCTGCCCGAGATGCTCGTCGGCTACAAGACGCCGGCCTACGAAAGCACGAGCGTGGAAACGGCCGCTCTCGCCATCATCGGCGAGATGCTCGTGGGCAAGACCAGCCCCGTGTACCGCAAGCTCGTCCTGGAGGATCAGCTGGTCGAGAAGCTCGACTTCTGGGACTGGCCCCACAGGGATCCCTGCCTCTGGATCTACGCAGTGCGGTTCAAGCAGGAACGCTTCGACGATGTCCTGGCGCTCATCGACGCGGCCCTTGCAGACATCGCCTCCGGCAAGACGAGCCAGGAGAGGCTCGACGCCGTCAAGAGCCACTATCGCTACGGTTTCGTCCTGGGGTTCGAGACACCTCGCTCGGTTGCCAACCAGCTCAGCTTCTACGCCTCCCTGGACGGGGATCCTGCCAGCGCGGAGAAGTTTCTCGGGAAGGTGCAAGAGGTGACGCTCGCGGACGTGCAGAAGGCCGCTTCCAAGTACCTCATACCCGCGAAGAGGACCATCGTGACGCTGTCGCACCAGGGTCCCAAGGGAGGTGAGTGATGCGCAGGCGCTCTTCGATCCTCCTGCTGGCCCTATTCCTCTGTGCCGTCGTGTCGTGCAAGAGCAAGAAGACGGCGCCGGCCGCTCCTGCGCCCGCGCCCGAACCGGAGGCCAAGGTGGAGGTGCTGCTTCTTCCCAGCCAGGTGGACGCGGTGGACTTCAGGATCCTTTTTCTGACGGGCAGCGTCGACGATCCTGCCGGAAAGGAGGGGCTCACCGCGCTCACGGCCGAGCTCATGGCCCAGGGTGGAACGGCCGGGCACGACTACCCGGAGCTGCTCGATCTGTTCTACCCCATGGCCACCGAGGTCGACGTGCAGGTCGACCGCGAGATGACCGTGTTCACTGCCCGGGTGCACCGCGATCACCTCGATGGCTTCATCCCGCTTCTGGCCGACGTCGTGACGCGGCCGCGGTTCGATGCGGCCGCGTTCACCAGGCTGCGCACGGATGCCATCAATTCCATCGAGAAGGGCCTGCGGATGACCGACGACGAGCAGCTGGGTATCCAGGCCCTGGACGTGTGGATCCACGAGGGGCATCCCTACGGCCACCTGGTCGAGGGGACGGTCCATGGCCTCTCTTTCATAACGCTCGAGGACGTGAAGGGCCACTGGGGCCGCGTCTTCACGAGAGATCGTCTCGTCGTGGGCATGGCAGGCGCCGTCGACGAGGCGCTGGCATCGCGCATGCGGGAGGCATTCGCATCTCTCCCGGAGAAGGGCGCTCCCAAAGCCGTCATCGAGGCCGTGGAGCCGCGAGATGGCATCCACGTGCGGATCATCGAGAAGGACACCGCCTCAACGGTCATCACGTTGGGCTACCCGCTCGACGTAGGACGAGATCACGAGGACTACCATGCACTGTGGCTCGCGCAGTCGGCGCTTGGCGAGCACCGCCAGTCCTCGGGGAGGCTCTTTTCGACCATCAGGGAGAAGCGCGGGCTCAACTACGGCGACTACGCCTACATCGAGCCCTACGTGGACCACGGGAGCACCACCAAGCCCACGCTCAACATCGCCCGCAAGCAGCACACGTTCAACGTGTGGATCCGCTCGGTCCCCAGCGAGAACCGCTTGTTCGCGCTGCGACTGGCCTTCTTCGCACTCGACAGGTTCATCCGCGAGGGGATCACCGAGGATGAGCTGGGCAGGAGCCGGGGCTTTCTGGACGGGTACACGCGAGTGTTCGAGGAGAGCCTGGACCGACGTCTCGGCTACGCGCTCGACGATCTGTTCCACGGAGCAGAAGAACCCTACCTCGAGGCCGCACGCACCGGGTTCGCAGGCCTCACCCTCGGTGAGGTCAACGCTGCCATCGGCAAGCACATGAGGATAGAGGACCTCATGGTGGTGATCGTCACCAAGGACGGCGAGGCCTTAAAGAGCCAGATCGCCTCGGGCGCCCAGGCCGAGGTGCACTACCATACGGAGAAACCGGCCGAGGTGCTGGAGCAGGACAGGTCCATCGTGAGCTTCGATGCCGGGCTCACGAAGGCGAGCATCGAGGTCATTCCGGTCGAGCAGGTGTTCGAGAAGTGACGGGCCAGAGGGTGGCCTTGCGGGATCACTCGGCCGTGCTCACGTTGATCTTCTGAACGAACCGGTCGAGAAGCCCCCCCAGGGACGCCTTCACCTCGACAGCGAAGTTGCCCGAGACCGTGAAGTCGGTGGCGATCTCGACCTTCTCCGTCTTGCCGGGCGAAACCGGCTTCTCCTGGGTGAAGCAGAGCGGATCTCCCTTCATCTCCCAGTCCGGAAAGAGGCAGATCTCCAGGGTGCCGTCGTGGTCCTCGTCCAGAGGATTGGTGAGCCCGACCGCCACCACGGCCTTGCCTCCCGCGTCCTTGAAGGCCGCGATCTCTCCGATGAGGCCCGAGGCCACGGTGAACTTCCCGGCGGCCACCATGTGAGGGAACGTCACGGCACCCATGCGGTACCAGTACGTGGAGCCTGGCTCGAGGTCGGCCGGGCTCGTGACCTGCCATCTGATGACCTGCTTGCCGCCCGGGGCCACGATGAAAGAGGCCATCTCGGGTTCGATTGCCGTGAACCCCGTGGCGAGCACCAGCCTCGCAGGTCCTGCGAGCCAGGAGCTCGTGGGGTTTTTCACGGTGAGCACGGCGGCGAACTGCTTCCCGGGCGGGGCCGTGACGGGCTCGAAGCTCATGGTGGCGTCGATCACGCCCTTGGCCCGAGAAGCCTTGACGATCTTCACCTGCATGTCGTGGGCGAGCACGGAGAACATGCCCGTGCCCAGGCTCTGGATGCCCTGCTGGAACTTGGCGTCGTCGTTGTCGCGTGCGAATGCGACGTGCAGGGCGTCCACGAAGCCTATCTGGGCGTTGGTGGCGTCCACCGGGACCCACTGTTCACCGAGGCGGATCTCGCTCCAGGAGTGGAACCCCCACGCCTGCCCCGTGTGTGCCAGTCCGGACACCTCCCGGGCCGGGATGCCCGCGCAGCGGCACAGCGCGATGAACAGGTGGCTGAGCTCGTCGCAGGTTCCGCGCTTCACCTCCAGGACCTTGGCCACCGTCTTGTCGCTCTTGTCCTGGCTGTAGCCGGGGTCGTACTCGACGTTCTCGTGTATCCACATGGCCACGCACAGGGCCGTCTCCAGATCCGAGGTCGAGCCCTCGGTCAGCTCCTTGGCGAGCTTCTTGATGGAGGCGTCGGGTTTCGTGAGGACTCCCGACTTGAGGAACTGGGGGGCCTTGCCCTTCGTCGTGCTCTTCAGGGGAGTATCGAAGGCGCGGCGGTGGACCGTGACCTCGATGCCATAGTCGAGCTCTCCTGCCGGCGGATCCGTCCACGTGAGCGTGACCGTACGACCTTCACCGTCTTCGGTGAGCTCGTGGGTGAGCCCGGGCTGCTCGGCGACCTCGACCGACACCAGGTCCTGGCCGTCGTCCTGCGCGGGCAGAGGCTGGGTGTAGGTGATGTGCTTCGTCTCGCCCGTGAGCTTGATGCGACCTATAAAAGCGATCTCGATGGTGGAAGTGTCCAGGGCCGTGATGGGTATGGTCTTGGGCTTGTCCTGTGTTTGGGCCGTCGCCTCGACCGGCAACAGCAGGGCGAATGCGAGCGTCAACCTGTACATGATGATGCCTCCGGGGCGTTCTGGCCGTTGCCTCGCACGATGAGGGAGGCTACTTGCCGTAGTCCACCGACTTGACCGCGTCGTCGTAGTTGTCGACGCCGCTGTGCTCGTTCGCCTTCTTCCAGGCCAGGAAGATGGCGTACTGCACGCTCGAGGCGTCGAGCTCGTCCAGGGTCGTGGGAGGGGCGCTTTCGGTGGCTCCCACCAGGTCGAGATACCCGGTCCAGATGTCGGTCAGATAGGCAGGGTTGTCCTTGAGGCCCACGTTACGGTCCCTGGTGAACATGCCGACCACCTTCAAGAACATGGGCAGGCCCGAGTAGAAATCGACCATCTGGGCCTCCATGGCCGCCTTCTGTCCCTGGGGGGCGATCAGGATGTTGGCCGTCTGGAGCCAGGAGTAGGAATCCAGAGGCAACACCTCGATGTGAGGCTTGGCCTTGACCCCGGGATCGGGAGCGGGACCGGGGGCCGGCTCGTCCGAGGAGGGCCTCGGCCCGCAGGCGAGGATGACGAGGACGGCGAACGTCACGGTGCATCGGTTCACAGGACACCTCCTTTCGAGGGCGCGGCCCGGCCCGTGTCACCGAGCAGCGCGTCCACGCGCTCCTTCAGCTCTTCGAGGCTGAAGGGTTTCACGAAGTAGGCATTGCAGCCGGCCGACAGTGCCCTCTCCTCGAATTCCTGCAGGGAGTGGGCCGTGAGCGCGAAGATGGGGATGGTCGCCAGATCGGGATGCCCTCGCATCCTCCGGATGACCTCTATCCCGTCGATCCTCGGCAGGCTCAGATCCAGGAGCACGAGGTCCGGCATGTCGGCCATGACCCTCTCCATGCACTGCTGCCCGTCCACGGCCTCGAGGATCTCGTAGTTCTCGCCCAGAAAGGCGGCAAGGAGCCTGCGGCTCGCGGGCAGGTCATCCACGACCAGGATCTTCTTCATCCACCCCCCCTCTCAGGGTGCGTCCGAGATCCCATCATATCTCTCGTCCCCGCCCGTGTCGACCTGCTCCGCATCCTGCAGCCTGAGCTCCAGCATGGCGATACGCTGGGCGAGCCTCACGTTCTGATCGGCCAGCCTGGTGATCACCGTCGTCAGGTGGATGAAGAGCAGCACGCCGAACACGAGGGCCGCGAGAAAGAGCGCGGCCGGTGCATAGGCCACGCCCAGAAGCCTTCCGAAGCTGTCGAGCGCATCGCGGAACACGCTCAGCGCCACGAGGCTCGCACCGGCCAGAAGCCAGAGGATGGAGTACTCCACGCGGAGCTTGCGCCGGCGGACGAGCTCTATGACCAAGCCCACGATGACGAGGCTGCCCAGGATGCTGACGATCTGGATCCTGTCGTTCATGGTCACCTCACACGACAACGGGCCTGCGCAGGCCGGCGATGAGAACCGCCAGCGTGATCTTGGCCATGTAGTAGACTGCCCCCCAGGGTCCGATGGAGCTCTTGCCCGACGTGCGCGGCCTGAACGACACCGGCAGCTCCGTTGCGACGAGGCCCGCCCGTCTCGCATCGATGATGGACTCCGGCTCCGGGTAGTCCGATGCGGGCAGGCTGGTCAGAAGCCTCATGGCCCTGGGCCCGAATGCCCTGAAACCGGAAGTGGGATCCGTGACCTTCCTGAGCGCCACCAGGCTCACGAGCGCGGTGATGAGGGCGATCCCCATCTGACGCATGAACGTGGAGCGGTAGCCGCCCGGTATCAGGAACCGGGAGGCCACGGCCATGTCCACGCCGCTGCCTGTCACGGCACGAAGCAGCGGGCCCATGCCCTCGGCCGGGTGCTGGCCGTCGCCGTCGAGCCTGACGGCCGCATCGTACCCACCGCGCAGGGCCCAGCGCAGCCCCGTCTGCTCGGCCGCTCCGATGCGCAGGTTGACGGGGTGGCGCAGCACCTTCGCCCCGGCTGCTCGCGCGGCGCGCGCCGTGTCGTCCGTGCTTCCGTCGTCCACGACCACGACGTCGATGCTGTAGGGCATGGCGCGGCTGGCGTCGACGATCTCGCGGACCACCTCGCCCACGCGCTGCTCCTCGTTCTTGGCCAGCACGATGGCGAGGACTCTCGGACGATCCCTTGTCTCGTTTCCAGGTGCCATGGGAACGGCTCGAAGCTAGCGCGAACCGGTGGGCACGGGCAAGACGCCCGGGACGGACCTCAGGGCGTGTTGAGCTCTATGGCGATGTTGTAGATGTCGAGGTAGGTGTCGTCCGGTTCCTCGTACATGAGCCTCATGTCCGAGGCCCTGATCACCGCTGTCCAGGGGTAGGCCGTGTACAGAGACGAGTAGGCGATGGCGTAGGAGCCCTGGGAGTTGTCGGCATCGTTCGTGCGCCACCCGAACGTCACCCCGGCGTCCTCGATGTACGAGTTGGCCATGCTCGCGCTGGTCGCATCGACCACCACGAAGATCCACTTGGCCCCGTTCGCCTGCCAGTGGCTCTTGTTCTCTTCTATCTCGCGGACCCGCGAGGGACACGTGGATCAACTGATCGCCGCGATCTGGACGAAGATGCTCTTCACGCCCGGGTCACAGTGCAGCGCCTCCAGGCTCGCCGGCAAGCTCTCGTCGATCCCCGCAAGGGCCGAGGGCCAGGTCATGGGCCCCACCGTGTTGCCCACGGCCGAGAAAGCGTACGGCCCTGTCGGGTACGTGCACGTGGAGCTGCCATCGTCCGCGACCGTGTCCGCGACGACCTCGAACGCCGTGTCCGCCAGCGGGTCGATGGCCACCTCGGACGTGGTGTCGGCGAGGATCTCCACTGTCACGTCCGACGCATCGTAGAGCATCGGAAGCTCCTGATCGCAGGCAGCCATCCCGAGCGCGGATGCGACCAGGGCGGGCGCGATCCACCTTCCCGGATATGGTCCATGTGCTCTCATGATTCCTCCTCGAGATGTCGAGGCCCGATCCCTGTTGACCGGGCTGGTCAACATTATACGGAATAAGCCCTGTTGCGCCAGCCTCCTGATGCCTTCCTCTGGATGGGTGGACCCGAGTTGACGGGGAAGGCGGGGAAGGTGAGAAGGGGGGGAATCAGAACTTGTAGCCCAGCGATCCCATGACTGCCACGGAGGCCCTGGGAGGGTAGAACCCGTTCTGGCTCCACACGTGGCGATGGCCAGCCACCTCCAGCCCCACGACGATGGCGCCGAACTTGAGCGGGAAGTCGGCGTAGAGCCCCGCGCTGCCGCCCAGCCCGAAGGCCATGACGGTGCCTTCCTTCTCCCTGTCCAGGATCAGCGTGTCGAATCTGGCCGTGAGCTCGGGATGCACACGTCCGTCCTCGTTGAACCTGTAGCCCAGCTTCATGCCCACGAGCGCCAGGTTGCCAGACTTCACGCAGCTCTCCCCGTCCTCTTGCCTGTCCCACTTCAGCCCGTGGATCCACGTGAAGTCCAGGCCGACGAGAAAGCCGCGCATGGACAGGGCCACGTCCAGGTTGTATCCGAGATGCACGTCCTCCTTGAGCCCCGGGAAGATCCACAAGCCAGCACCCGCGCGGCCCTCCAACCACGAGAGCAGGTCCTTATTGACCTCGACGAGCGATGGCTGGTCTACTTGCACGGTCTTCACTTCGTGGACGACCACGATCTCGGGGCTCGTGGCGACGTGGATCACCTTGGGGGGAGGCAGGGTCACCACCTGGGGCTGGTAGATCACGGGTCCGCCACAGCACGGATCCGAGTACAGCTCCACGGCCCCGGCAGTCAGCGGCATTAGGAGAGCCAGCGTGAAGGCCACGAATGCCATGCGCCATGCCCATGGGTCTGCCTGAGAAACGGTCGGATACGGTCGTGAAGCGATGCTCTCCCTGGCCCGGCCTGCAGGCCCGTGCGTGCGGACGACCGGAGATGCCGGTGCGCGCTTCGCGTCAAACAGGTGGATCCACCTGCCGGGCTGCCGCCCGAAAGATGCCAGAGCGACATGCAGGCTCGCGGTTCCGGTGGCTGGCGTCATCTGTCGACCTCCTTGTCTCGGGTTCCTGTCTCGGCCGCAAGCGGTCGCGGCCCTGGACATGTCGTCTGGAACGCACGAGTGGGGGGCCGGGATCTATCGCCAAAGCGAGATGGCGGGAAAGGACAGGGAGATTCGTTGACAGCACCCTGTACTGATTGTAGTTTCTACCGCCATGTCCGCGCAGCCCAGAGGAGCGAGGGCCCATCTCGTTCGTGGTGGAGTCATCACGGCCGCCTCCTGCGGCCTTCTGGCCTGGATCATGGAGGGAACCGCGGATCCGGCCCTCGCGTCGGTGGCCGGGACGGACGCCTCGCGCAAGATCGTGGGCATCCTTGAGCACGTGTCGCCCGGCCTGTGGGGGCCCAGCGCGGGCCTGTGGGCCGGGATCGTGCTCCTCGTCGTCGCGGCCGTCGGCATACTCGATCTGATGGGGGCCTGGAACCTGGACAGGGAGCGCGAGCTGACCCTGGCAGGCGGACAGAACGATGGACCACCCGCACCAGAGCCCTGGTATCTGCGCTGGACATGGGTGTGGTTGCTTCTTGCCGGGATCGTGCTGTTCTTGCCCCGCATCGGATCTTTCGGTGCCTGGGATCCATGGGAAGGCCACTATGGCGAGGTGGCCAGGAGGATCCTCGAGCAGGACGACTGGATCTCGCTGTACTGGTACGACAGCTGGTTTTTCTCCAAGCCCGTGCTGGACATGTGGCTCATGGCGCTCGGGATGGGCCTTCTGGGCGTGAACTTCATGCCCGACGGCAACTCGGCCATCCTCGAATGGGGGGCCAGGGCGCCGATGGGAGTGATCGCCATCCTGGCCGCCATGATCGTCTATCACACGGTGGGCCGGAGGTGGGGCCGGGGTGCAGGGGTGGCCGCGAGCATGGTGCTCATGACCATGCCCTTTTACTTCTTCCTGTCCCACCAGACCATGGTGGACATGAGCTTCGTGGCACCCATGACCGGTGCCATGAGCCTTCTCATGGTGGCCCTGTACGAGGATCCCGAGAAGCGCATCCGCCTGCACCAGCTGAGGCTGGGCAGGTTCTCGGTTCCTCTGTCGGGGTTCCACCTGCTCGTCCTGTGCTTCGTGCTCGTGGGGCTGTCGCAGTACCTCTACTACGCCACCCGCTCCATGGAGTTCAACTGGGGGACCTACGGCCAGCTCGAGGACGATCTGGGAGGACCAAGGGTCGAGGGGCAGATCGTCCGGTTTCCAGTCTGGGCTCTGGGACCGTTGTTCGGAGTGCCCTGGGCGCTGCTTTTATGGACACTGCGCAGGGAGAGACGGGCAAGGACGCTCTACCTCATGGGCTTTTACCTGTGTGCCTCGCTGAGCATGCTCGGCAAGGGGCTTCCGGGCATTCTGCTCCCCGGAGCAGTGGCCTTCCTCCACCTGCTCATCACGGGCGACTGGAAGCAGCTCGGCAAGGTGGAGCTGTGGCGTGGGGCGCTCATCGTGTTCATTCTGGGATTCCCATGGTACGTGGCCATGGTGCTCCGGCACGGGGCACCGTTTCTGGACCGGCTGCTGGTACATGACCACATCAACCGGCTGGCCGTGGGAGTGCACGGGGACACCGGCAACTTCGACTACTACGCGCTGCAGCTGGGGATAGGCACGTTCCCCTGGACAGGCTTCATCCCGGCCGCCCTCCTCTACAAGCTCTGGAGCTTCCGGAAAAAAGCCTCCGCGTGGATGTCCGATCCGTCGTTCGTGTTCATCATCGCCTGGTTTCTGTGCTCCTATCTGCTGTTTTCGGTGATGATGACCAAGTTCCACCATTACGTGTTTCCCGCGGTGCCCCCGCTGGCGCTGGGCATCGGTGTGTTCATGCACGACCTCGCCCGCAACCGGGTGCGCTTCGCCCCGGCAGCCGTGCTCGGCAGCTTCACGCTGTTTGCCTTCGTGGCGCGAGACGTGGCGTTCAAGCCTGGCGTGGGGACCAAGGGCTTCGAGAGGCTCATCCATCTGTTCATCTACAACTACTCCAGGGCATGGCCTCCGGGCGATCAGTGGGACTACTCGGGTATCCTCACGTTCTTCGCCGTGGCCGTGGGTGCTGTCATCGTTGTCATGGCCTTGCCCAGGGTGAGGCGCTGGGCCGTCATCGGGATGTTCGTGCTGGCTGCCGGCCTGGCGTTCTGGGGAATGAACGTCTTCATGCCCCAGATCTCTCCGAGCTGGAGCCAGGCCTACATCATCCGCTCCTACTACGAGGACCGGACCAGCCCGGATCAGCGGCTCATCGTGTTCAAGCTCAACTGGAAAGGCGAGAACTTCTACACGGGCGGCCGGGCCATCATCAACGAAACGATGAACGATGACCGGTTCCGTCGCTGGCTCGACGAGCACCGGGGGCAGCGTCACTACTTTCTCGTGAGCATGGGCATGAAGGCGCGGCTCGAGAGGTTCATCGACACCAACCTCGGGCCCGGGCACGAGGCCCGCATCATCGACGACAGCTCCAACAAGTTCACGGTCGTGAGTGTGGACCTCTGATGCGTGAGAGAGCTGCCAGTGTGCCGTTTGGCACAGTATGGCATGCTTTATCGATGAAGAGGCCATGTGTTGATGTGTGTGCCTAGAGGTGAAGGGCGCGTCTGTTTGAATATCGATATGTTGGCCTGAAGCTGGCCACCGGTGGATTGTCGGGCGGATCGATCTGTGCCAATCTTGTGTCATGCAACTCGCTGGCGGCAGATACCATGTCATCGAACGGATCGGACAGGGCGGCGAAGGAGAGGTCTTCGTCGTAAGAGACAACCTCGATCCTGTCCTGCCGGTGGCTTTCAAGAGGTTGAACGTCGGTGATCGTCCCGAGCTCGTGGGCTTTCTGCGAGGAGAGTTCCAGGTCCTGAGCGCGCTCGAGCACCCTGCCCTGGCCAGGGTGCACGATCTGGGCACGTACTCGGACCCCGAGTCCGGCGACCATCTCTACTTCACTCGCGAGTACCTGGAAGGTCGTCCACTCGAGATCCCCGAGGGCGGTCAGGCTGCCGACAAGGCCCTGGGGGTGTTGCTGGACATCCTCAGGGCCCTGAGGCCGCTGCATCGCAGCGGCCTGGTGCACGGTGACCTCAAGCCGGCAAACGTCATGATCTGCGCGGATGGGCAGACGCGGCTCATCGACTTCGCGCTGGCCGGGACGCTCAGAACCGGTGCTGCCACGCTGCCCACCGGAACGCTGCGCTACATCTCACCCGAGATGCTCGAGGGGCGGGTGCCCGATGGTCGAGGCGATCTGTACTCGCTCGGGGTCATGCTCGTGGAGATGATGACGGGCAGGCCCCTGTTCGAGGGCACGGCCTCCGAGGTGGTGCAGGCCCACCTCGGAGGCCAGGTGGAGCTGCCAGCAGATCTGGATCCTGCGATGAGAGGGTCCGTCTCAGACGCCGATCTGCGCTCGATCGTCTCCAGGTTGAGCGCCCGCGACCCGCAGCATCGCTTCGTTTCCCTGGATGAGGCCGAGGCCGCCCTGATGAGGACCCTGGGCGTGCGCGAAGAGGATCCGTACGTCAGACGCGCCCCGACCGCGGGGTCGAGCGCCCGCGAGAGGCAAAGAGAGCACGTGCTGGCCCGCCTGGGCCTGCTCGCCTCCTCTCCTTCTGCAGGTGCTCTGACCCTGCTCGTGCTCGGGGATCCCGGGTCGGGGCGCACCAGCTTTGCCAGGGCGCTCAGGTGGGACCTGCAGATCTCCGGCACGAGGGTCCTGTGGATCGATCCCGGCCGGGACGGACAGGCAGCCGAGCAGGTGCGGTCCATCGCCATGCAGATCGTCTGGCTCTCGCGCTGTGCGGGCCTCGCGATCGATCCCGCGATCGAGCAGTCGATCGCCGATGGCTCCATTGGCGCCTCGCACAGGCTCAGAGCGGCCCTTACGGGTCTCGCGAGGGCGCTCTGCGACAGCGCGAGGCTCGTCGTCATCATCGACGATCTCTCGATGGTCGATGCAGAGGCTGCCAGACTCCTGCGAGTCATGGGGCAGGTATCGTCGGCGCACGGCAGGCCGTGCTTCGTGGCCACCGCCCCCCTTGACGCCTCCTGGTCGCTTCCTGTGCTCGGCGAGGGACCTCGCGAGGACGTCGTCCTGTCTCCCCTTTGCACCGCGGACGTGTCCTCGATGGTCAGGATGGTCGTCGGCCGCGACGATCCGCGGCTCGTCACGAAGCTCGAGGCCGTGGCGGGCGGCAACCCCGCCCTCACCTCCTACTACGTCGAGAGGGCTGCACTGGGGGATCCCGCGCTCGACCAGGCACAGAAGGAGCCTCTTCCGGTCAGGCTGTCCGGCCTCTGGTCGCGCAGGCTCGAGAGCGTGGATACGGGGCAGATGATCGTCCTCACGACCCTGGCCGTGCACGGCCGGCACGTGATCCCGTCGTGGCTCGCGGACGCATGCGACATGCCCGATCTGCAAGATCGGATCGCCAGCCTCACCCACCTGGGTCTGCTGCGGGCTCGATCCGATGGATCCATCGGCCTCGCGACGCCTGCCATGTCCCGGATCCTGCTCGGGCGGATCGATGCACCCCACGAAGCCCAGTCCCACGACCGCTGGGCCGGGGCCATCGCGGCCGCGAACGGACCCGAGCATCTCGTGCTCTGGCACAGGGCCCTGGCCGGGGACGCTGGAAAGATGGTGGACGAGGCCCTTGCGGCCGCACGCAGGCTCCAGGCGCTCGGCGATCTCGCGGAGGCGGAGGCCCTCCTCGGGGCCGTGATGCAAGGACGGGGGATCTCGCGGGCACACAGGATCCGGCTCGTGGAAGCACTGGGACAGGTCATGGTCGACAGGGGAAGGCCCCAGGATGGGCTCTTTCTGATGGAGGGCCAGGGCGACGGCTCCCCGGGGCTCGCCCTGGCAAAGGCCAGGGCGCTCGCCTCCCTGGGGCAGCGCGAGAAGGCCGCAGGGATCTTCGAGGGCATCGTGAAGGCCGATCCCGCCGGGGCGCTGGCAGGCGAGGCACTGCGCGAGATGTGCGCCCAGCTGGCACATCTCGGACGGCACGAAAGGGTCGCCGAGCTCGTTGAGGGCGCCCTGCAGTCACCCGCTCAGCAGGGCGGACCTGCCCAGTCGGAGCTTCTCATCGCGCGGGCGATCTCCCTGCTGGCGCAGGATCGCATCGACGAGGCCTTTGCGGATGCCACGCGTGCCTCGAGGCTGGCCACGGAGGCACACGACCGGAAGCTGCGCGTCAAGGGCCACTGGATGCTCGCCATGATCCACCAGCGAAAGGGGGAGCTCGACACGGCCGCGGCCGCGTACCGTCAGGCCGTGGAGATCTGCCAGCGAACGGATGACGCGGCGAACCTCGCCGTGCTGCAGCTCAACCTGGGCACGCTCTTGCACCGGATGGGGGAGTTCGACGAGGCCATCGATCGCTACCTGGAGGCCATGGACCACGGTCGCGCCTCCGGCCGGCAGAACCAGTCCGTGCTCGCACGCATCAACCTCGGCTCGTTGCTGGCGCTTGTGGGACAGCTCGAGCGGGCGGGCCTGGAGGCGAAGCTGGCACTCGAGCAGGCAGAGCACATGTCGCAGCAGGATCTCATCGCGAGATCGCATGGGCTGCTTGCAGAGGTGGCGGCCCGATCCGGCTCGTTCGAGGACGCCGCGAACGGCTTCATGCGCGCCACGCTCATGCACGATACGACCGGCAACCTCTGGGAGGCAGCAGAGACCAGGCTGGAGCTCGGAGTGGCCCTGCTGAAGAAGGAGCCGGCAGACGTGGAAGGGGCCGCCGCCCAGATCGAGCGTGCCATGGAGTATCTCGAGCACGCTTCGTCTCCTCTCTTGGCGGTCAAGAGCGGGCTCGCCAGGGCTCGTCTCGCGCTGGCGACCGGGAAGCCGGAGGCTGCTCTAGGTCAGGCGCGCAGGGCCCTGGCCGATTGCAAGGGACTGGGAGCCGAGTGGGATGACGTCTCCTGGCAGGCCTTCGCCCTCATGGCCGCCGCGCACGAGCTCAGGGGATCGGATCTGCTCATGGCGCGCAGCCTCAAGCGCGCGGCCGAGGCCCTGGAGCAGGCTTCTCTCAAGGTCCCGACGCGATTCGAGGCTGGATTTTTCGCCATGAAGGAAAGGTGTGACGTGGCAGAATCGGTCACCGTCACGGCCAGGACGGCCCCCGGGGCCGAGGTCTGCCCAAAAGGCGTAAATGGAGTGGAGCAGGCACACTGGAGGGATACTCTCGTCCGCCTCATGGACATCAACTCGAGACTGGCCGCCACCCGTGATCCGGAGGCGCTTCTCGACATGATCCTGGATGCGGCCGTGGAGTTCACGGGGGCAGAGAGAGGGATGCTCCTCATGCCCTCGGGGCAGGAGGGCCTGGCCGTGGCGAGCGCCAGGGACTTCTACCAGGCAAGCCTGGACCAGGAACACATGGCCTTCTCCACGAGCATCGCCAGGGAGGTGCAGAACACGGGCGAGGCCGTCATCACCATCTCCGCCATGGAGGACGACCGCTTCGGCCAGGCTCTGAGCGTGCACGAGCTCAAGCTGCAGTCCATCCTCTGTTTGCCCATCAAGGGGCGCTCCGAGGTGCTCGGGGTGCTGTATCTGGAGAACCGGTTGCGGCGGGGCAAGTTCACCGACAAGGACAGCGACCTGCTCGGCTCGTTCTGCGACCAGCTCGCGATCGCCCTCACCACGGCAAGGCTGGAGAGGGCCAACCGCATGCAGCGCTCGGAGCTCGAGGCGCTGACCGAGGAGCGAGAGAGGCTGCTCGAGAAGCGGACTCGCGCGCTCAGGGAGGCACGAAAGGACCTGCGCGAGGCACGTTCACGGCTGGCGGGCAAGAACGTGTTCCGCGGGCTGGTCGGCTCCACGGATGAGATGCGCAAGGTCTTCGCGGTGATCGAGCGGGTGGGCGAGAACGACGTGCCCGTGGTCATCACGGGCGAGAGCGGGACCGGAAAGGAGATGGTTGCCAGGGCCGTGCACGCGGGCATGGCCAGGAGGGAAGGGCCTTTCGTGGCGGTCAACTGCGGAGCGCTGCCTGCGGAGCTCTTGGAGAGCGAGCTGTTCGGCCACGTTCGAGGCGCCTTCACCGGAGCCGTCCGCGACAAGAAGGGAGTGTTCTCCCTGGCTTCGTCGGGGACCCTTCTCTTGGACGAGGTGGGCGATATGCCCGTCAAGATGCAGCTCGATCTGCTGCGCGTGCTGCAGGAGAGCGTGGTGAGGCCCGTGGGCTCGGAGAAGGAGACGGTCGTGAGCGCCAGGGTGCTTTCCGCCACGCAGCGGCCTCTCACCACGCTCGTGCGCGAGGGGCGATTTCGCGAGGACCTGTACTACAGGATGAGCGTCGTGGAGATCAGGATCCCGCCTCTGAGGGAGCGCACCCAGGACATCCCGCTACTCATCGACCACTTCCTCGGGGCGTTCGCCCTGCGCTACAGGACCGACAGAAAGGGCATCTCGCGCAGAGCCGTGAAGATGCTCGTGGAACACGACTGGCCGGGCAACGTGCGTCAGCTCGAGCACGCCTTGCTCAACGCCTGGATCCTGACCGATGCGCGGGTGCTCGACGTGGAGGACTTCGAGACGCTCGGCGCGCCAGTCGGCCCGAGGCCCACCCAGGCCGAGCCCGGACGATTCGCCCCCATCGAGGACGAGCAGAAGAGGACCATCCTGGATGCCCTCAAGGCATCCCGATGGAACAAGACCGAGGCGGCCGCGCTTCTGGGAGTGCCTCGTCGGACCTTCTACCGCAAGCTCAAGAAGTACGGTCTTCTGACCTGAGCGCCCTTCAGGCGTCCACGAACCCGTCCTGGGCATCATCGATATCGTCGCCGTCGGCCTCCTCCCCGCTGTCCATGTCCGTTGCGTCCTCGTGAGCTGGATCCATGGCCACGTCGGCCTCATCGACAGGATCTTCGGTGATCTCGCCGACGATGTCCGTCAAGACGTCCGGTGAACCGTCGGAAGGCACGTCCAAAGCCTGATCAACGGACGTGTCGGCCGTCACGTCCCATTGCGGATCCAGAGCCGCGTCCGAGGCCGCGTCGTGATCGAGGCCGGGAGGTTGCGGCTGCGGTGTCAGCACGCATCCCGCGGCGAGCACAGAGGCCAGCCCGAGCCAGGCCGTGAATGAAGCGTGTCTCATGTGATGATCGCCCGGTAATGGTAAAGCAAACATCTTGCCATTTCTACCCGACCCACATGAATAAATGATTTACTCCATGATATCGAGATGTTGGAGTGCATGCGGGTCGGTGTCGACGCCAGCGGCGCAGACCATGACTGGTCATCGGGTGTCATTGCGGGTCGCTTGTGCGGCACATCCTGTGCCGGATCCGCAGGCCTACTGCACGTCCACCTGGGAGGAGTCGGAGTCGGCCTCGAGGTTGACGTCGTTCTCGTCGACGGCCTTACTCGTGTCGCCCTTCTTCCACTTCTTGTACTTGGGCGCTTCTCCGGGCTTCGAGTAGTCGACCCAGAAGGCGGATGTCTCGCGCACGTCCATGTGCACGAAGTAGGAGTTGGGGTAGTAGCCCACTCCCACGTCGGCGAGTGTCTTGAGGTACTTCATCAGCGATAGGTTGGACACGCCGTCCACGGCGAAATCGATGGCCTGGCCGACGTTGTGCTTGCTCTTCTTGGTGTACTGCTTGGGGTCGTATGCTCGAAATCCCGAGTAGATCGTGATGACCTTGCCGGGGTACTTCTCCGACACGAGCTTGAGCAAGAAGCACAGCCGCGGGTGGATCTTGTGCGTCTTGCCGGTGTGGTTGTCGAACATCAGCTTCTCGAGCTTCTTGTACTCGTCCGGTACGAGCTTGCCCTTGGAATTGAAGAGCGTGAGCGTCTTCGTCTCGCCCGTGTGTATCCTGTGGAACGTGATCTTCGAGGCCACGGCCAAAGACTTTCCGGGGTCGGCCTTGACCGCCACGACCGCTTTCGCGCCGGGGATGAGGAGCTTGGATCCCTGCTTGATGGCGTTCGCGTTGGTCAGCCCGTTGGCCTTGAGGACAGAGGATACCTTGATGTCATAGGCAGAGGCGATCACTGCCAGCGTCTGTCCCGGCTGTACCACGTGCAGCACACCGGCCTTGACCACCTTGCCGCTCTTGACCAGGTTGGGCTCTGCGAGGTCCTGGCCTTGCTTGGGCTTTGCCTTGACCGCCACGACCGCCGTTGCGCCAGGCACGAGCACCTTCTGGCCGATCTTGATGCTGTCCGGGTTGTCGAGGCCCGTGGCCTTGACGATCTGATTGACGCTCACTCCGTATGCCGAGGCCACGTCCGTGAGGGTCTGGCCGGGCTGGATGGTGTGCTTGACCCCGCTCTTGACCACCTTGCCGCTCTTGACCAGGACGGTCCCATCGTCGCTCTTCTTGCCGTCGCTCTTCTTGTCGTCCTTGACCTGGGCATGAGCAGGATCCTCCGTCGGGCCCATCCCCGGGATCTCGTCGATCTTGTCGGCCGGGACCCAGGTCTTGACCGCCAGGACCTTGGTGGCGCCGGGTACGAGGATCTTGTCGCCCACCTTGATGGAGCCAGAAGACAGCCCGGGGTTGGCCTGCTCGAGCTTCGAGATGCCTGTCCCGTAGGCGTCTGCTATGTCCTGGAGTCTCTGTCCCCACTGGACCGTCACGACCACGCCTTCATCGGTCACCTTGCCGACCCTGAGCCAGACGAGGATCTTGTCGGTGCTCTTCTCCTCGGGCTTGACTCCCTTTTTCTTGGCACCGTCCTTCTTGTCCTTTTTCGCCTTGACCTCGGTCTCAAGCTGGGCTGCCGTGGCTGTCGAGACCGGCGGCGCCCCGGACATCGTGACCAGGCTCGAGAAGGCGAGCACACGGACCACTGGTCCACACGTGGTCCAGATGTCTGCATTACCCTTCATGATCGAGTAGTTATCACCGTCCGCGGGCATCTCGCACCGACGATGTCTGTGCAGATTACCTTCACATGGCCCGCCATGCAACTTTTTTGACCCGGCTCGTGGTGCTGCTTCATAATCCAGGAACAAAGGATCGTGCTGTCGGCGCGCGCATCCCGCGAGGTCTCCTCCCGGGGGCTTAGCGCAGGCCGTCCACGAAAGTGATGGACATCGTGAGGTCGATTATAGTCAGGTTATTTGACTAATGAGTATTCCGATGACTAGGTTCTGGTTGGGCCTGGACATCCGACGCACATGACGAAGTGACGCAAATGGACGATATCAAAAAGAGAACCGGCAGGCCTTCGTCCCCGCGCGACACGCGGACGGATCCAGCGGACGTGGATCCCAACCAGACAGTGCTCAAGGGCTTCGAAGGCCTGGTGGACATCCTGACGACGAGGTTTCCCAACAGTGTCCGCGAGCTGAGGATCGAGAGGATGATGAGCAAGGCCGAGCTCGCCCGGCGTTCCGGTCTTTCTCCCCTCACCATCAGCCGCGTCGAGGAAGGTCACGAGTGCCGCCTGGACACCAAGCGAAAGATCCTCGAGGCCCTCGGTCTCTCGCTCAAGGACAGGGACAAGGTTTTTTTCGACGAGGAGAAGTGAGTCCATGGCTTCTGGCAGCAACCTCATAGGGCTCGATATCGGGAGCACCCACCTGAAGGTCGCCCACATCAAGGAAGGGCGGACGCGGCACAAGCTCATCAACTTCGGCATCAAGGCCCTGCCGCCCGAGACCATCGTGGACCGGCACATCATGAACGCCCAGGCGGTGGTGACCTCGCTCAAACAGCTGTGGGCCGAGAAGAAGGTCAGGTCGAAGGACGTCGCCATCAGCATCTCGGGTCACAGCGTGATCATCAAGAAGATCGAGATGCCCTTGATGCGTGGAGAGGAGCTCGAGGAGCAGGCCCGCTGGGAGGCAGAGCAGTATATCCCATACAACATCAATGATGTGGAGCTTGATTATCAGGTGCTCCAGAGGCGGCCCACAGAGGGAATGATGGATCTGCTGCTCGTGGCGGCCAAGAAGGACGAGATCTCGGACTACCTCGACGTCGTCGCCCAGGCCGGCCTGAGGCCCGTGATCATCGACATCGACGCGTTCGCCATGCAGAACGCCTTCGAGATGAGCTACGCGGGCGAGGTGAGGGGAACCGTGGCTCTCGTTGACATCGGGGCCAGCCTGACGCGCCTCAACATCGTGCGTGACGGCGTCACCACGTTCATCCGCGACATCTCCGGCGGCGGCGAGGCGATCACCGAGGAGATACGCAAGGAGCTCGGCATCACCTACGATGAGGCGGAAAGCTACAAGGTGGGCGCGAGCCACCCGGCCAGCGCTGACGTGGTGCCCATCGAGGTCAACGAGCTGCTCGAGAAGACGAGCGATTCGCTCGCCGCCGAGATCCAGCGTTCCATCGATTTCTACATGGCGACCGTCGAGGGCCAGACCCTGCAGGCGGTGTTCCTCGCGGGCGGGACTGCCCGCAGCCACTACCTGGGCGATGCCGTCGCCCGGCGGGCGGGCGTGGCAGTGCACATCCTGGACGTGTTCCGCAAGATGCAGATCGACCCGTCCCGATACGACGAGGCCAAGCTCAGGGCCTTCGCGGCCCAGGCCGTCGTGAGCGTCGGGTTGAGCCTGCGCCACCGGAAGGAACGCAAGGAGAACTGAACGTGGGTTCAAAAATAGACCTCCATAGAAGAAGAGGTCGAAGATGATCAGAATCAACCTTCTGCCGACCAAGGCGGTCAAGCGCAAGAGCCGCGGCGAGCTGGAGATCCTCGTCTTGCTGCTCGTTCTTCTCGTCGAGGGTGCCGTCATCTATCTGCTCTATTCGACCGTGAGCGGCAAGGTGGAGGACCAGAAGC
The DNA here is from genome assembly GCA_041309365.1 of Myxococcota bacterium. Lineage (GTDB taxonomy): Bacteria > Myxococcota_A > Polyangia > DRWM01 > DRWM01 > JAFDER01. The sequence goes on along the minus strand of JBFYZU010000340.1, from coordinate 1,612 downwards.
GCGAGAACGACATCAAGCAGGCCAAGATCGCCTCCATCCAGGAGGACATCAAGGATCACGAGCAGATCAAGGCACAGCTCGACGAGATAGACGCTCGCGAGAAGATCATCCAGGAGCTCATCGCGGGCAGGACGGGCCCCGTGCAGATGCTCATGGAGCTGAGCGCGATCCTCGGCCAGGGCCAAGGTCCCACCGTCGACAAGGAGGAGTACCAGGAACAGCTCAAGCGCGATCCATCGTCCGGGTACAACCCCGAGTGGGATTCCCGAAGGCTATGGCTCACCGCCTTCAAGGAGACGGACCGCGAGGTGGACATGTCGGGCCAGGCCATGAGCAACGAGGACGTTGGCGAGTTCCTCCGCCGGCTCAAGCTCTCCAAGTACTTCTTCGCAGAGGTCCTGATCAAGACGATGGAGATCCGGATTCCGAGCTCGAGCGTTCCCATCGTGGGCTGGAACATCAAGTGCAAGATCCGCTACCAGTGAGGAGCTGACAATGGCGAAACCAAGCCCACTCGAGAAGCTCACGCTCGGACGCAAGCTCCTCATCCTGTTCCTGCTCATCGTACTTTTGGCCGTGGGGTACTACTTCGTCTTCCACAAGAACAAGTCCGAAGAGCTGGAGCAGGCGCGACAGGCCCACACGAGGCTCGTGCAGGAGGAGAAGGACTGGATCGCGGCCAAGCAGAACTACATGAAGGACGTGGAGGAGCTCAACCGCAAGAAGGAGCGCCAGCGCGAGCAGGCCAGGATACTTCCTCCCGACGCGGAGATGTCATCGTTCTTGAACGACCTGGACAACCTCGCCGGCCTGGCGGGCCTCGACATCAAGCTCATCGAGCCCAAGTCGGAGCAGGGCGCGGGGTTCTACGCCAAGATCCCGGTCAGGCTGCTCTTGCAGGGCAGGTTCCACCAGACCACAAAGTTCTTCTTCAGCATCTCCAAGCTCGAGCGCATCATCAACATCGAGAACATCGAGTTCAAGAACATAGAGCTTGCGGACACCGACGTGGGTGTCGGCACGCAGGTGCTCGCCACGACGTTCCGCTCTCTCGAAAAACCCGGCGCCGCACCGACTGCGGGGAAAGGAGGGTGAAGCCATGAGATGCCACGGACGCTTCACCGTCTCGCTCGCTTTGATGGCGATGGCGACCGCCGCCTGCGGCGATGACGAGCCCAAGACCACCCGTCGGGGCCGGCAGAGCACGGCCGACATCCGCCCCGGCATGCCTTCCGTGGAGGCCCGCGAGAAGGCCCAGGCAGGGGCCTTCTATGCAACGCCCCAGCTCACCATGCCCGAGGGCCTCGAGGCCGGCGAGCTCATCGTGCACAAGATCACCGAGGACAGCTTCATCGAGTCGCCCGCGCGCAGGGATCCTTTCCGCTCCTTCATCATCCCGCTCACCAAGAAATCGGAGATGTCGTCTTTGCCCCAGGTCGAGGCCATCCTGACGCAGTACCAGATAGACGAGCTCCTGCTCATAGCCATCATCTCCGGCACGGGCACGGAATCCGGTGCCCCGATGGCCATGGTCGTGGATCCCACCGGGCTCGGCCACATCATCCGGCGAGGCAACTACGAGGGGCGCGGGGAGACCGTGCGCAAGGTGCAC
>JBFYZU010000339.1:0-4379 GCA_041309365.1 Myxococcota bacterium | reverse complement strand
CGACACCGTCACCACCATGATCTTCTTCGAGGAGCTGGCACGGGGGTCCGCCGGGTTCTTCATGTCCGTGACCGTGCAGATGCTCATGGGCACCTACTTCATCGGCCGGTTCGGCTCGGAGCGCATCAAGGAGGAGGTGCTCGTTCCGGCCATCGAGGGCAAGAAGATCACCTGCATCTGCTTCACCGAGGATCAGAGCGGCTCGGACCTGGCGGGCACCCGCACCACGGCGCGAAGAGACGGCGACGACTGGATCCTCAACGGGACCAAGCAGTGGATCACCAACGGTCCCATCGCCAGCGCGGCCACCGTCATGGCGACCACCGATCCGTCGGCCGGGCTCAGGGGGCTGAGCTTCTTTCTGGTCGAGGAGGGCATGGAGGGGTTTTCCAAGGGACAGGTGTTCCACAAGCTCGGCACGCGCGGTGCGCCCACGGGCGAGCTTCTCATGCGCGACGTGAGGCTGCCTTCGGATCACCACCTGGGCGAAGAGACGGGAAGGGGTCTCGAGTACTCCACCGATATCCTCAACCAGGTACGCGTGATGACCGGGCTGGCAGCCTGCTCCATCGCCTCCGAGGCCATGAAGGATGCGGCCTCGTTCGCCAGAAAGAGGGTGGCTTTCGGCAAGCCCATCGCCACCTACCAGCTCATCCGCGAGAAGTTCGGCAGGTTCTACGCCCAGTACGAGGCGGCCCGCACCATGTGCTACCGCGTTGCCTGGATGATCGACGAGGGGCTGGAGTGCCGGGCCCAGGCCATGGCGGCCAAGTGGTTCGCCACGGAGATGTGCCTCACGGCCGTGGACGAGGCGAACCGGATCTACGGGGGCAACGGGTTCTCCATGGAGTACGATTCCCAGAGATACCTTCGCGACGCGCGCTTTCTGCTCTCCGGTGGCGGGACTCACGAGGTCCTGCTCAACTACCTCGGCGGGCAGGTGCTGAGAGGATAGGAGAGAGGATGAAGATCTGCGTTCTGGTCAAGCAGGTCCCGGATCACGAGGCCCTCGTCAAGGTGCGCTCCGACGGGACGCTGGACATCGAGGATCGCTGGGTCACGGGCTTCTTCGACGAGATCGCGCTGGAGCAGGCCCTGCGGCTGCGCGAGGCGCTGGGTGGCACGGTCACGGCAGTCGCCGCAGGCGGCGGCAAGCAGACCGATGCCCTGCGCCGGGCGCTGGCCATGGGCGTGGACACGGTCGTGCAGCTCGACGACCCCGCCCTGATCCTGGCGGACGGGCTGGGTGTCGCGAGGGCCCTGGCGGCGTGCGTACGCACGCTCGCGCCCGACATGGTGCTCGCGGGGCGCGTGGCGCTGGACGACGAGATGGGCCTCGTGGGCCCGGCCGTGGCCGAGCATCTCGGCTGGCCGTACGTGGGAGCCGTGGTGGCCCTGGAGACCGACGGGGCCGGGTTCTCGGCCGTGCGGCAGATCGAGGGAGGCAAACAGGCAGTCAAAGGCCGGTTGCCCGTCCTTCTGACCGCGACGAAGGGCCTGGCCGAGCCCCGCGTACCCAAGGTCATGGCCGTGATGAAGGCCTCCAGGGCCAGGATCGAGACGCGCGACCTGGCCTCGTTGGGCCTGGACGCGGCGGCCGTCGCGCCGCTTGTGCGCGTGCTTTCGTACAGGCCACCCCCCACGAGGCCGGCCGTGAAGATGATCACCGGCGATCTCGACGCCCAGGTCGAGACGCTCGCCGCGATCCTGCTCTCCGCGTCCGGAGGTGGATCGTGAGCCGGGCGCTCGTCGTCGTGGAGAACACGGGAGGAAACGTCCGGCGGGCGTGCCTCGAGGCCCTGGGAAGGGCGAGATCGCTCGGCCTGACCGCCGAGGCGCTCGTCACCGGCACGGATCCGTTGGCCGCGGCCGCGGCCGTGGCCCCGTACGCGGATCTCGTGCTGTGCGCCGCTCACGAGCTTTTTGCGCACGGCGACGCCGACGTGCTCGTGCCGCTCGTGGCCGGGGTCGTGACCGAGCGCTCGCCCGTGCTGATCCTCGTGCCCGCCACGCTCACCGGCCGCGACCTCGCGGCAAGGCTGGCCGCGAGGCTCGGCGCGCCCTACGCTGCGGAGGTGACGGACATCTCTCTCGATCCATCGGGCCGGCCCCGGGCGGTGAGGCCCGTGCTCGGAGGCAAGGCACTGGCCACCGTGGGCTTTGCCGGCGATGGGCCGTGCCTTGTCACGGTGCGTGCCAATGCGCTGGGCATGCCGGCGCCGGGCCAGCCCGGGGAGATCCGGTCCACGGACCCACGGGTGGACCCGGGCGCCGTGCGCACCCGCGTCACGCCTCTCGACGAGGCCGGGGCCGGTCGAGTGCCTCTCGGCGAGGCCGGGATCGTGGTGAGCGGAGGCCGCGGCCTTCAGGATGCCTCGCGATTCGAGCTCCTCGAGAAGCTGGCCGACCGGCTGGGCGCCGCCGTGGGCGCGTCGCGCGCCGTGGTGGACGCCGGCTGGAAGGACGTCTCCTTCCAGGTGGGCAAGAGCGGCAACACCGTCGCGCCACGCCTCTACGTGGCCTTCGGCGTGTCGGGTGCGGTGCACCACGTGATGGGCATGGACGGCTCGGGGACCGTCGTGGTGGTCAACAAGGACCCGGACGCCCCCTTCTTCAAGCACGCGGACCACGGGCTCGTGGCGGACGCCGTGCAGGTGCTCGGCCTGCTCGTCCGGAGGCTGGGGGGCTAGCGCGTGGGAAGCGACGTCGACAGGGTGGACCTCATCATCGTGGGCGGCGGGCTCGCAGGGCTGGCCTGCGCGATCGAGGCCTCGCGCCTCGAGCTGGCCGCGCTCGTGGTGGAGCGTGGGGATCGCACGGGCAGCAAGAACGTCTCGGGCGGCAGGCTGTACATGGCGCCCGTGCGCCCGCTGTTTCCGGATGGCTTCTTCGACGACGCCCCGATGGAGCGCGCCGTGACGCACGAGCAGCTCGTGCTCTTGTCGCCGTCCTCCTCTCTCACCCTGGATTTCACCTCCGAGGCCTTTCGCCAGGGGCCGCCTTCGTCCTTCACCGTGCTGCGCGCGAGGCTCGACAGGTGGCTCGGCGAGAAGGTGGAGGCCTCCGGCGCCTTCGTGGTGCCGCAGGCCGTGGCAACGGAGCTCATCAGGGAGAACGGCCGGGTGAAGGGGGTCAGGGCAGGCGACGAGGAGCTTCTGGCCGACGTGGTGGTGGCCGCCGACGGGGCGCTGTCCTTCGTCGGGCGCGAGGCCGGGCTCGCAGGCCCTCTCGAGCCGGCCGGCTGCGCTCTGGGTATCAAGGAGGTCATCAAGCTCGACCCGGCGAGGATCGAGGACAGGTTCGCCCTCCTGCCCGGTGAGGGCTGCGCCCGGCTGTTTCTCGGGGACATCACCGCAGGCATGGCGGGCGGCGGATTTCTCTACACCAACACCGATTCCATCTCGCTGGGCGTGGTGATCCCGCTCGATGATCTGGCAGGCAGGCCTGCCGACGCACGGGGTTCGCACGAGCTTCTCGATGCCATGAAAGAGCGCTCCGAGATAGGACCGCTCGTCGAGGGCGGCGAGATCGTGGAGTATAGCGCCCACCTCATACCCGAGCCCGGTCCGGATCGCCGGCCAGGCCGCGTGGCCGACGGCCTTCTCGTGGCGGGCGACGCGGCCGGCCTCGTGATCAACCACGGCATCACCGTGCGAGGCATGGATCTCGCGCTGGCCTCGGGAGTGCTCGCAGCCCGGGCCGTCGGGCACGCGAAGAAGGCGGGGGATGCGGGCGCGGCCACGCTCTCGGAGTACGAGAGGCTGCTCGCGGAGAGCTTCGTGGGCAAGGACATGCAGAGGCACGCTCACGTCCCGGCGTTCCTGGAGCGCAGGCGACTCTACGAAAGGTATCCGGCCGCCGTGTGCGAGATCGTGGAAGGCCTGTTCGAGGTGGGGCCGGACGGGAAACAGAGGCTCTACCCGAGGGCTGCCCGCCTCGTCCGGAAGACACTACTGGACATGGACACCCTGTCCGACCTGTGGGCCGCGAGGAAGCTGTGAAGAGACTGTCCATCGAGGAGAAGCTGGCCATGGACGCCATCAAGCCGCAGGCCGAGCCCCACATCCGGCTCGACGCTGGCAAGTGCCGCGAGTGCGCCCTGAAGCCCTGTCTCACGGCCTGTCCGGCGAGCCTGTACACCCTGGATCCTGGCTCCGGGGACGTGAAGCTCGAGCACGCCGGGTGTCTCGAGTGCGGCACCTGCCTCGCCCTGTGCCCCGCAGACCTGGACTGGAGCTACCCGGCCGGCGGGTTCGGAGTCCAGTACCGTCACGGCTGACCTCAGGCGAGGACCACCCGGCAGCCGCACCCGCCTCGCTCGCCGGTCTTCGGGTCGGTCGTCTCGTCGGTGGGCGCGTCGGCCGGCGCATCCCGGGCCG
>JBFYZU010000338.1:0-19405 GCA_041309365.1 Myxococcota bacterium | reverse complement strand
CGTCGGCCGTGGCGACGATCTGGACGACGCTCGCCTGGACTGCGTCGCCAGGGTTCGCGAGGGGAGCCGCGACGTACGTGCTTCCCAGGGCCGTGGCGGGCACGAGCTGCTCGGCCACGTGGTCCATGTGCCACACGTCGTAGGGGACCAGAACGCCGGTGGTCCCGGTGAAGACCGCCACGGGGTGGCTCGCGCTCACGAGCGTGCCAGAGAGGTCGTACTGGCCCTCGAGGCAGAAACGGTCCACGCCGGAGGCCCCCGTGTGGGTGACGCTCGTGGGCCTGGTGGCGTCGCAGTCCGGCGGCACGGCCGAGGCGATGATGACCACGTCGCCCTCTTCGAGGTCGATGTAGAGATGTCCGCCCGCGATGCCGGCCACGATGCCTCCCGAGCCCGGGGCCGTGTCGCCGGCCAGGGCGAGGTCCACGCTGGTCGTGTCCAGCGAGATCCCCACCAGCGCGATGTAGCTGGCCCGCTTCATGACCGTGAGCCCGTCATCCAGGCTCGCGGACAGGGGCGGCAGCCCCGCGACGATGTAGCTCGTACCGAGGGCGTGGTCCGGCACGAGGAGCGTGCTCCCGACCGACGACGTATCGCTCGTGCCGACGTCGTGCTCAAGGGGGCCGTACTGGTGGGCCAGGATGGGCGCGCTCGCGGTGATGCGGTAGGCGCCGTGCGTCACCGCGAAGGACTGCCAGGTCTCGTCGTCGAGCCCATCGAGCACCGCGTCGATGAAGGGCAGCTCGATGTGCTCGACATTGGAAGGGGACACCTCCACCGAGGTCACGAGATCGGTCCCGTGCCAGACCTGCACGGACGAGGCGTTCTCGCCCGAAGGGTTCTGCACGATCACACCGAACGAGAACGTGGACGTGTCGATGCCGGCGGACATGGGCAGGGGCAGGGCGTGAAAGAGGCAACCGAAGGGCTCGTGGAGAACGGAGGCCATCTCGCAGCCTTCGAGCACGTCGCAGCCCGACCCGGGCACGCACACGGCGGGGTCCGCGCAGGTCGCGATCAGGGTGCTCCCCGTGCCGGAGGTGTTGCACTGGCGGTACTCGTCCCCGTCGCAGAAGAGGCTGTCGGGCGTGCAGGCAGGTTCTTCCGACATGTCCTCGGAAGGCGTGTCCTCGATCGTCGTGTCCCGATCCTCCCCGTCCAGGGGGACGTCCGTGTCCGCGGCGTCGAGGCCGGTGTCCGTGCCCGAGTCGATGGGTTTCTTGTCCTTCGGCATCATGAGAGAGCAGCCTGCGGCGCAGGCTGCCGAGACGAGGAGCGCTACCTTGGCGCGCATCAGAACACCCTTGCGATGGTCAGGCCGGGGCAGTCGAGCCAGGGCGAGAGCGAGACCGCCTTCGACTCGGGCTTCTTGCGGAAGGCCAGCACGGCCACGACGATGGTGGCGACGGCCAGGGCGCCGGTGACGCCGTACATGACGTCGGCGCCCAGGGCGAAGGGCCGCAGGTCCTTCTTCGCCTTCTCCCAGTCGTCCTCCCATGAGAGCGATTCGTACTTCGAGCGCTTCGAGAGGAACAGCCCGCCGAGGACCGCGGACGTGACGCCCGACGCCACGGTGATCCCGAGCAGGCCATAGAAGGCGGGGCGTGAAGAAGGCTTCTTCGGCGCGACGGGTGGGGGTGGCTTTGCAGGGCCCGGCCCGGGTGCGGTCACCTCGTGAGGAGCCTTGACCACGTCGGCCGCAAGGTCGATCTCGAGGGAGATCTCCTGGCCGCCGGGGATCTCGATGTGCTGGTAGTGGCTCTCGTGGCCCTTGGCGCCGACCTCCATGTCGTACTCGCCCACGTCCAGGGCCATGGTGTCGAGGCCGGTGAGCTCGGTCTTGAACGTGCCGTTCAAGAAGAGCTTGGCCCCTGCCACGTTGCACGTGAAGGTGACCAGGCTCACGTAGCTGCCCAGCTCACCGACGAGGGCCTCCACCTCCTCGCGCCGCGCCTCCTCGATGTCGTTCTGGCCCTCTGCCAGAAAGGCCAGAAGCTCGTCCATGGCCTCGGCGTACCTGTGCAGCTTGTAGAGGGTGATGCCCAGGTTGTAGCGCACGGCGAAGTGGGGCATTGCGGCGTAGGCCGCGCGGAACTCCACCAGGGCCGCGCCGTAGTCGGCGTTGTTGTACAGGGCCACGCCCTTCTCGAAGCGCTCCTTGGCCTCGGCCTTCTGGTCGGCGGCCGCGGGGGCCGTGACGAGCATCGAGAGCAGCGCTGCGGCAAGTCCCAGGTGCAGAGATCTCATGCCCCCACCTCTTTCGGTTCAGAAGTCCTCGGTCACGCGCTCGTCGGCCAGGGGGAGAAGGTGGTAGTCCGTGTTGAGGTGCTCGAGCACCCACACGCCGCCCCGCCTGCACAGGGTGGTGATGGAGCCCGTGTCGATCTTGAGCTGCCAGAAGTGGGTGAGGTCGATGCCGAGGAGGCGGCACAGAAGTGCCTTCGCCACCACGCGGTGCGTGCACACCACGAAGCTCTGGCCCTCGTGCCGTGCGGCGATCCCCTGGACCGCCGAGGCGGCCCTGTCGGCGACCTGCTCGAGGCTCTCCCCCTTCGGGAACTGCATCTTCACGGGGTTCTCGAGCCAGACCCTGTACTGCTCCTTGCACTCGAGCGCCACCTCGTCCTTGGGCTTGCCCTGCCACTCGCCGAAGTCGATGTCGACGAGACCGTCGACCGTCTCGACGTCCATGCCCCGCCTGTCCGCGAGCTCGAGCAGGGTGCCCACGGCCCTCGTAAGGGGGCTCGCGTAGATCCCCGCCACGTTCACTTCCTCGAGGGCGAAGGCCACGGCGATGCCCTCGCGCTTGCCCGTCATGTTGAGCGGCTGGTCCGCGCGTCCGCGAAAGACGCTCTCCTTGTTCCAGTCCGTCTGCCCGTGCCTCACCAGGTAGAGTCTTGTCAGCATGGCCGCTTTCGTACCCGGCAGAGGCTCTGCTGTCAATGGCGGCGGGCAAGAGGTTGCGCGGTGCCGGCCGTGTGATATGGATATGACGCTTGAGGATTCTTCCACCAGCCATCGACGCGGCCGTACGGCTCGCAAAAAAGCGCGTGCAGCTCTCCGCCTGGACCCGCCTCAAGCGGATCGAGGCGAAGGAGCACGAGCTGCGCTACCTGTTCTGGGAGGCCACGTCCCTGTGCAACGCGCGCTGCCGTCACTGCGGCAGCGACTGCGAGAGGTCCACGGACACGTCCGCCGAGCTCTCCACGGCCGAGATCGAGGCCGTGTTCAGGCGGGTGGCCGAGACCCACGACCCGAAGAAGGTGATGCTGGCCATCACGGGCGGCGAGCCCACCCTGCGAAAGGACCTGTACGAGGTCATGGGCCACGCTCGCGACATGGGGTTTTCCTGGGGCATGGTCACCAACGGCATCGCCGTGAACGAGGATCACGTGAAGAGGGCGGGCGAGGCGGGCATGCGCACCCTCACCGTGAGCCTGGACGGGCCGGAGGACATCCACGACTGGATGAGGGGGAGAAAGGGCGCCTGGCAGAAGGCCCGGAGGGCCATCGAGCTCTTCCGCGACGCGGGCTACCTCAGGATCCTGCAGATCACGAGCGTGGTGGCGCCGCGCACGATCCCGCGCCTTCACGAGCTCCTGGAGATAGTCCGCGAGCTCGAGGTGGACCACTGGAGGCTCCTGGGAATCTTCCCGGGCGGGCGCGCGGGCAAGGAGTTCGGACGGGATCTGCTCATGGACGGCGAGGACATGGTGCGGCTGTTCGAGTTCATCGCGAAGGTGAGGCGGTCTCGCCGCAGGCCCCTGACGTACTACGGCGAGGAGGGCTACTTCGGCCTGCGCTGGGAGCTGGAGATCCGCCGCTGGTTCCACTACTGCAACGCCGGCACCACCACGGGGGGCATCCTGTCGAACGGCGACATCATGGCCTGCCCGTCCATCCCTCGCGAGTTCGTGCAGGGCAACGTGCGCACCGACGACTTCGTCGAGGTGTGGAACAACCGGTTCGAGAAGTTCAGGGACCGCGAGTGGATGAGGCAGGGCGAGTGCGGGCATTGCGACCAGTTCGACTTCTGCAGAGGAGGCGGGCTCCACCTGTGGGACTCGGAGCTGGGCTGCACCAAGGTGTGCCATTACGGCCTGGTGAAGGCCTACGAAGAGGGTCGCATCGAGCGCATGCAAAGCCCCGTGGATCGCAGGCGCAGGTCCCGGGCGTAGCTCGAGGGTTCGCCCTGCCGTCAGGGGGGCGGCGCGACGTTGTCGAGGAGGCCGAGGTTCGCGAGGGCGGTGGGGTGCCCGGGGTTGCGGGCGAGCACGGCCTCGAGGTTCGCGCGGGCCTCGGCGCGCTCTCCGCGGGCGATGAGCACGCCCGCGAGGTTCACGCGCGCGTCGTCGTAGTCGGCGTACAGGGAGAGGGCCTTGCGGTACTGGCGCTCCGCTCCGGCCAGATCGCCACGGGTGTAGAGCACGTTGCCGTAGTTGTTGAGCACGCGGATGGATCTGGTGGAGACGCGGGCCGTGGCTTCGAACAGGGTCAGGTCGTTGCGCCAGTCGCGGTTACGCACGGGGGTGCGCACGGCGTTTCCGACCAGCACGAGCCCGAGGATCGTCCAGGCGGCCGTCCTGAGCCACGTGCGACGGTCCCTCGAGGCCAGAGCGAAGAGCGCTGCCACCATCACGCACAGGCCGATGGAAGGGATGTAGGTCACGCGCTCGCCGAAAATGGTCTGGATGGAAAACAGGGCGTTGGACACGGGCAGCCAGGCCGCGAGCAGAACGATCGCCCCCCATGTGGCACCGGGCGCATCGCGGCGCAGCCTGCAGGCCAGATACACGATGCCGGCCAGGGCCAGGGCGCCGAGCCAGAACAGGCCGCTCGACCAGAAACGGTCCACGGCGAGCTGGGCGTAGCCGTAGTCCGCGGACAGAGACGCGGGCACGAGCATGACGAGGACCGCCTTGCCGAAGACGAGGAGCGCGCCCAGGGGGCGCAGCCAGACCGGGAGCAGCACGATGGGGTTGTCCACGAAGTGCACGTCGTGCGACGGGAACGCCCGCCCGAAGAGCGCCCAGCGGGCCACGAGAAAGCCGGCCAGGGGCACGAGGTAGGCCGCGTACGCGGGCCATCGCGAGGAAAAGATCCCGCGGGCCGTCCCGGCGATGCCCTTGCCCGTGCCCGCGGCGAGGACGTCCGTGGCCAGGACGAGGCCGTAGAAGCCCACGGCGCTCTCCTTGCCGAGGAGCCCCAGGCCGAAGAGAAGTGACGCTGCGGCCACGAGCGGCCAGCGCAGGGCAGGGCGACGAAGAGCAGGGCCCGGCCCGAACGCGTGAGCGTGCGCCAGCGCGGCTGCGAGGATGCCCGTCGCGGCGATGAGCTCGGCCCGGCCGACTATCTGCGTGACCGCCTCGGTGTGCACCGCGTGCAAAGCGAAGAGGGCCGCCGCAGGCACGGCCACGACCAGCCCGAGACGCAGCCTCACGAGGAGCACGAGAAAAAGCGCGGTGCAGGCCGCGTGCAAGAGCACGTTGACGAGGTGGTAGCCCCAGGGGTCGTCGCCTCCGGCGCGGTGGTCCAGGTGGAACGAGAAGATGGTGAGGGGGCGCCAGCCGCGGCTGTCGAGGCTGTCCGCGACGGCCGTTCCCCAGTACGTGTCCGACCACAAAGCGAAGATGCGATCCGGGTCCTGGACGTTGTCATTGCGCAGGATGACGATGTTCTCGTCGTAGCAGAAACCCAGGCCCAGCGCGTTTCCGTACACCACGAGCACGGCCACCACCAGCGCCACGAGCGCGATCCACGATCCGCGGGTCATGGCGTCACAGCATACACGCCCGCGGGCCTCGTGGAAACGCCGCGCGAGGCGATGGAATACATGGAATCTGCCCGTGGCACTTAACAATATCCGCCCTTGGTTGTATAGGTGACACCGATGATCGCGAACGAGACCCTGTTCGTCACCGGGGGTGCGGGCTTCATCGGCTCGACGCTGGCCAGAAGGGTGATGGCGAACAACCGCGTGATCCTCTTCGACAGCCTCCATCGCGACGCGATCTCGGGTACGGATCTGCTCGACCACCCCGGCGTCACCCTCGTGAAAGGAGACGTGCGGGACGAGGACGCCGTCAGGAGGGCCTCTCGCGGCGCCACGATGATGGTGCACATGGCGTCCATCGCCGGCGTGGACACGGTCATGAAGCGGCCCGTGGAGACCATGGAGGTGGCGCTTCTGGGCACGCTGGCCGCGCTCAGGGCGGCGCGCGAGACGCCCGGCCTCAAGCGCTTCATCGACTTTTCCACGAGCGAGGTGTTCGGCCAGTACGCGTTCAGGGTGCAGGAGGGGGACGTGACGAGCCTGGGCGCGGTGGGCGAGGCCCGGTGGACGTACGCCGTGAGCAAGCTGGCCACCGAGCATCTGACGTACACGTACCACAAGCAGTACGGCCTGCCGGGCCTGTCCATCAGGCCGTTCAACGTGTACGGTCCGGGCCAGGTCGGCGAGGGCGCCATCCACACGTTCATCCGCAGGGCGCTTCTGGGCGAGACCATCCACATCCACAACGAGGGGGACCAGATCCGGTCGTGGTGCTACATCGACGACCTGGTGGACGGGCTCCTGTTGTGCCTCGAGCGCGAGGAGGCCGTGGGCAACTCGTTCAACCTGGGAAACCCGCGGTCCACGGTGACCATCTACCAGCTGGCGAGGCTCGTTGTCCTCCTGGCAGGATCATCGTCTCTCATCGAGCACGTGACGTGGAGCTTCCCGGACGTCGAGCTGAGGATCCCGGACATCGGCAAGGCCAGGCGTTTTCTGGGGTTCGCTCCGAAGGTCGAGCTCGAGGAAGGCCTCGAGAGGACCATCGCCTGGTACAGGGAGCACGGGCGGTGACGGGAGAGATGGATCTCGAGGCCGCCCTCGTCGTTCTGCGCGAGGGCACGGACGACGCCAGGAGAGTGGACGCCTCCCGCGTCATCCTCGACAGCACGGACCACGAGGCCAGGCGGATCCTCCACGAGGTCCGAATGGCCAACACCCACACCCTGTTCGCCCACGGGCTCGACGAGCTGCTTCTGGAGAGGGGGGCTCTCGTGGACCTCGCTCCCTACGTGTCCGAGACATGGTTCGAGTCCATGACCAAGCGCATCGACGGGTTCGAGGAGGTGTGCGACGTCGTGGGCAACAGGTTCATGGCGTTCTCGCTCATCATCGGCATCAACCTGCGCGCGGTGATGCACAACCCCGAGTACCCCTCCGACAGCACGGTGGAGTTCGTCATCGGCGACGAGGAGGAGGTGCACGATGCCGGGATCGAGGACTTCCGCAAGATGCTCCTCGTGTCGCTCTTGAGCAACGATCCACCCCCCAAGCCCGTGATGCTGCCTCCGGGCCGGGACGAGGTGGCGCGGCTCGTGGGAGTGCGCTACCTGCTTCTGGCGCCCCTGTACGGCGTCAAGCTGCGCAAGCTCTACATCCTCGACCAGTCGCTGGGTGTGGGCGGCTACTCGATCCAGTTCGACCACGAGGGAGAGACCCGCGAGTGGACCCTCGGGCGGTTCCGCGAGTTCTTGAGGGACTTCGTGGCCTCAGAGCAGATTCACGAGCCCGCGGCCCGGGGCCGGTTCGCGGCCGAGGACGTCAGGGCCGCCGAGAAGGCGCTCGGCGCCGGAAACCCGGAGAAGGCCCTGGAGAGCCTGCGGGACTGGATCCTGTTCGTGCGCAACTACCGCCTCACAGGCTCCATCGCCCAGCTCGTGGGCGAGCCGGACGCCCTGTTCGCGCGAGGCCTGCTGCTCACGGGCCGCGCCTACCGGCTGCTGGACAGAAACAGGCTCAGCGAGGACCTGGTGCGCTTCTCCATCCAGCTTCTGCCTTCCGGCAAGACCTCCGCCAAGTTCTACTACGAGCTGGCGCTCGTCATGCTGGGCGAGGGCAGGTTCTCCGAGGCCATCGGGCCGCTGCGCCACGCCGAGAAGCTCGGGCTGAGCCAGGAGCGCATCTTCCCCCACCTGGCCAGGGCCTACTTGCGCTGCGACCGGGTGGTGGGGGCGGCCATGCTCTACGGCGAGCTCAACCGCGAGGGTCTCCTGGACGCGGAAGGCACGAAGCTGTTCGAGGAAGCCCGCAGGCGCCTCGGCCCGGCGAGGACGCTCCTCGAGGAGCTGGGCGACACCCACGTCACTCTCCACTGACCCCTGTTTTGCAGCGAGCCGATTTGATGAAACCGGGCGCCCCGTGCTCCCATGCTCCGATGACGGCTCCGATCGGCGAGCCGCGGAGAGGGAGATGTCGGATAAGCAACAGTCGCACGCGAGCGCCTACGACCGCTACGTGAACTACAAGCTGTTCGGCGTGGCCGCGGTCCTGTTCGCCTCCATGCTCGTCATCCCCGTGCCCGCCAGCATGAGGGACGTCGCGGTGGAGTACTCCGCGGGAAAGGACAGGGTCATCGAGCACTTTTCGAGCCTGCTCTTCGGCAAGCCCTCGGGGCAGGTTGCGCAGTGGCAGGCCCTGACGGCCAGGATCCTCGAGTCCAACGTGAAGCAGGGCATCCTCACGAGAGGCCCGGTCCTCGAGATCGACGAGAAGGCGCTCAAGAAGCAGGGGATCGCCACGACCGGGGAGCATTTGGAGCAGTTCAAGAGATACGTGAGAGGGATGGACGAGGGCGCCTACCTGGCCATGATGACCGAGGCCCGCGCCCTGCGCATCGACCGGCTGACCTATGCCGGGCTGTCCGAGAAGGAGAAGGAGTCCGCCGACCAGGCCGCCTGGAGGATCAAGGTGTGCGCCGGGCTCGTCCTTCTGGTGGTCTTCTGCTTTCTCACCGAGGCCGTGCCGCTTCCGAGCGTGGCCTTCCTCATCGGCATCATCCTGGTGTTCACCAGGCTCGTCGGCCGCGAGGAGGTGGCGTCCCTGTTCTGGTCCGACGCGTGCTGGTTCATCATGGGCAGCCTCATGTTCGCGGCGGCATTCGTCAAGACGGGCGTGGACAAGAGGTTCGCGCTGCTATTGTTCCGCTACCTCGCCAAGCCGTCCGTTTTGGCCATCACCTCCATCATCGTGATGGTGATCGCGCCCCTCTCGGCGTTCATCTCGGATCACGCGCTGGCCGCCATGTTCTTGCCCGTGGCCGTGGCGCTCTACACCAACAGCCTGAACGAGAGGATCCCCATCGATCCCGAGCTCGCGAAGATGCTCATCATCGGCGTGGCCATGGCCGCCAACATCGGCGGGTTCGGGTCGCCGTCGGGCGGGGCGCGCAACGTGATCATCATGACCTACCTCGAGAACATGTTCGGCATTTCCATGAGCTACGGCCAGTGGATGCTCTACGCGTTCCCGTTCGTCATCGTCATGATCCCGGTGCTGATCCTGTGCCTCAACCTCATGTTCAGGCCGAAGATCAAGAACCTGGGTGCTTCCCTGGAGGTCCTCAAGAAAGACATCGACCGCATGGGCAGGTGGAACGCGAAGCAGGTCGTCGCCGTGGTCATCTTTTTCGCCATGCTTTTCCTGTGGGTCACGGAGTCCAACCTCGTCAAGTCGCTACTGGGCATGAGGCTCGGCGTGGGGGTGGTGGCGGTGGCCGGCGCCGTGGCCTATCTCCTGGCGGGAATCGTGAACTGGCGCGACTACCAGGAGAAGGTGGACTGGGGCGTGGTCTGGCTGTATGCGGGCGCCATCATCTTCGGCAAGATGCTGGACGAGACCGGGACGGCCTACTGGATGGCGCGATCCGTGGTGGACGGGCTCGCGGCCATCGGCCTGGCGACTGGCCCGATGCTCCTGGTCGTGGGCGGCCTGGTCACGGCCGGGATCACGAACCTCATGGCCGACGGGCCGGCGGCCGCGGCCGTGGGCCCGCTCACGCTGAGCATCGCGGCCATCGCCAAGCCAGGCACCACCATGGTACCGTTCATGGGGCTGGTCACGTCGTGCGCCGCATCCATGGCATACCTGCTCGTCATCGGCACGCCGCCCAACGCCATCGTGTACGGCTCGGGCTACCTCAAGGCCAAGGACTACCTGCGGGTGGGCATCCCGTGCCTCGTCGCGGCCTTCGCGGTGATGATGCTCATGGCGCTCGTGTACTGGCCGCTCCTGGGCACCTTCGCCGGACTCGAGCCCATGTGACGGGAGAGACATCATGACGGACACGGATTCGAAGAAGATCGACCTTCTCATCGTGGACGACGAGGCGGACTTCCGCGCGGCCGCAGGCCAGGCCCTCGGCAGGCGGGGGTTCGACGTGAGGGAGGCGCACGACGGCGCGCAGGCCCTGGAAAGGATCGAGGAGCGCGTCCCGGACGTCGTGCTCCTGGATCTGCGCATGGAGGGCATGAACGGCATGGACGTGCTCGCCAGGATCCGCGAGAAGCACCACGACCTGCCCGTGGTCATCCTCACGGGGCACGGAGGGTTCGACGAGGCGGTGCAGGGCATCCACCTGCACGTGAGCGACTTCGTGCAGAAGCCGGTGGACATGGAAAGGCTCGCCGAGCAGCTTCGCAGGCTCCTCATCAGCGACAGGGGCCGGCCCCTGGCCGAGCGGACCGTGGGCGACATCATGGTCCCGATCTCCTCGTACCGCAGGGTCTACTCGGACCAGACCCTGGCCGACGCGGTCGCCTCTCTCGTTGAGTCGTTCGCCATATCCATCCACAACAGGACGAACGAGAAGGGGCACAGGTCCGTCGTGGTGGTCGACAGGACGGAGGCCTTCGTCGACGTGCTGCACCTGGCCGACGTGATCGGGGCCGTGATCCCCGGGTTCATCAAGGGAACGCCGTACGGGTCGGCCTTCACGGGAATGTTCCTGGCCCAGACCAAGGTCACGGGCCGCACGAGGATCGGAGACATCCTCGACGACCGCTCCGAGGAGAGCCTGCGGATCGAGGCCGAGAGTCCCCTCATGGAGGCAGCCAACCTGATGCACCGGCACCGTGCCATCAACCTGCCCGTGTTCGACCGAGGCAAGCTCGTGGGAATCCTGCGAGACAAGGACCTGCTCCTGGAGATCGCCAGGTCCATCTCCTGAGCGTCCCGTCGGATCGTTTCCCGGTGAGGGCGCACCCGATCCGGGGGGACTACAAACGGAAGCGGGAGGGATCGGAAAAATAGCGGCCGGGTCACGGCATCGAGAACATGTCATCCTTCAAAAGGTCGCGGTCGAAGGTCGCGATCGAGTCGCATCCAGCCCCCCTGGCGTGCTCGCGTATCAGGTAGTCGGCGAAATCGCCCTTGCCCCTCTCGTAGGCAAAGACGGCCCTGATGATCTCGTCGACCGAGTCGAACTTCAGCTGCCTCGCGGCCGCGAGCCGACCCAGGGCGGCCACGATCCGCCTGCGCTCGAAACGGTAGCTGCGGGTGAGCACCCACACCAGCTCGCACAGGACGATGTCGGACACGTACCCCCTGGAATCGCCGTCCCCGAGCCGATCCACCAGCGCCTTCGCCTTCCTCGCCTGGGCCTTGTCGTCCCGTACGAGGAATCGGACGAGGACGTTCGTATCGAGGGCGATCATGCCCGGCTCGGGCGCTTCGAAGCTCCTGCCGCGGCGTCGGCGATGTCCTCATTCATGCTCTCGATCGTCACCGGCTCACCGGCGTACTCCAGGGAGCCGTAGAGATCCCGCAGGTCGACCGTCTCGGGTCTCATCTCGGCTATTCCATCGTCGCGGACGACGAACGAGACCCGATCGCCGGCGCCGATCCGGAGTGACTCTCGCACCTTCTTGGGGATCGTCACCTGACCCTTCGACGTCACGGTGGAATCCGCCATCCTTACCTCCGCGTGGATTCTTACCACATGGTAAGGGTGGGTATCTTCGTTGTCAACGTCACCTTCACGGGAATGTTTCTGGCCCAGACCAAGGTCACAAGCCGCACGAGGCGTCACCGAAAAGCGAGGGGAAGTTCCCGGGGGCACTTCGTAAGTGCCCCATTCTGCAGGGCCGATGGATTCTGAGGAGGGACAACATGACGGCATCTGTCACGGAGAAAGGATTGATTGGATGGCATGCGTGGGATAATCTAGACATTACTGGTGGAATCCAATGAGTTCAGGGGCCCTGGAAGAAGATCTGGTGCTGGCGCGGGCCGTGGAGGTCATCGGGCGGACCTTCAACCCTAGGCGTATACTGCTCTTCGGAAGCAGGGCCTGGGGTCGTCCCGATCCATCGTCGGACTACGATCTCGTCGTGATCTTCGACGGCGACCCTGACAACCGGAAACTCGAAGGCGAGATCCGATGGTCCATCCTCGATGTTCCCGCGACTTTCGACATCCTGGTGAGGGGGACCGAGTGGTGGGCCGATCGGAGCAGGAGGCGGTTCACCCTGGAGAACAGGATCGAGCGCGACGGACGGGTACTGTACGATGGTTGACCAGGATGCCAGCCTCGCGGCCACCGGGTGGTTGGACAAGGCGAAAGGAGATCTCGAGGCGGCCCGGGCGCTGAGCGCGGCCACGGGCGTTCCCCCATGGGTCGCTGGCTTGCATCTTCAACAGGCATGCGAGAAGTGCCTCAAGGCTCTCCAGCCCTTCGCCACCGATGACAGGTACCCGATCCTCTCGCCCAGGGAGGCGACGCTGGAGGAGGTCGAAGCGCTCCTGCCCCGGGTCGGATTCATCGTCGAGGAACTGGAAAAACGGATCGGCAGGAGCATTCCCGGCTGACGCTGACCAGGAGCTCGGGGAGCGGGCGCCAGGGCTTGTGCAACTCTTCGGGGAGCGCGAGAGGCAGGCGAAGCTGCTCGCCGGGCGGGGGCACTCGGGGTGAACCCGCTGGAGTATCTGGCTGACGTGCTCATCCGGGTCCAGTATCACCCTCAGAGCAGGATCGATGATCTGCTGCCGCAGAACTGGAAGGCGCCACCCGGAGAAGAAGCCGTAGCCTGACGGTCAGGTCCAGAACGACCAGGCCGCCGGGCTGAACCAGATATAATAATATAACACTGTCGGTACCGTACTATTATTACACAAGCTGGATTTACTCATGCTTTGAACCTGATCATGCATTGCCGTAATATGATTTATGATCTGCGCTCAAACTTGTCCAGCAACTACCACTACGGTATCCCAATAATTATTACTGGCCGCTGGGGATTTGTAATTGTCGCTCGCCACCGTGATGCCGATCATCAGCGCCGATCTCGAGTCGGATGGGGTTTTGGCGATGTACAGGTGAGGCGTGATCACAGCGGGGTGCAGTCCTCGGTGCAAGTGGGATTGCAGTCCCCGGCACGCTCCCTTCCAGCACGATCCGCGTAACCTCTCCGGCCAGCTCTCGCGCAGCGGCGGGCGAACGAGACGGCCACCCGTCGAAGCCCTGGAGATCGCCAGGTCCATTTTTTGAGCATCTTGCTCGAGATTGCCGCCTGGTGGTGGAAGGCTGTATGCTGCCTCGCACACACACCCGCCGGTTCGCCCCACGGTCCGAGCCGCCACGAGGAGACGCCATGTCGAGAAGCCCGAGAACGATCCTTGCCCTGGTCCTGGTTTCCTCGCTCCCGTCGTGCAAGTCGCGCGAGCAGAAGGAGACGGAGATACGGGCCATCCTCGAGGGCAGGAAGGACGGCATCCAGGACTGCCTCGAGAAGCAGCTCACGGCGGAAAAGACGATCGGGGAGATCGCGATGACCCGGCAGATGTACGCGCAGTTCGCGGATGCGTCCACCCTGGCCATGATCGACCAGAAGGCGGCCGAGTCGGAGAAGATGATCGAGGAGTCCAAGGTCTGCGTGGAGAAGTGGAAGGACGACAGCTTCGCGCTGTGCAAGGAGAAGGGGCTGGCCACGGACATCGCCGAGGCCGTTTACCCGGCCTGGCTCGCGACCTTCTACAAGGACGGCAAGCGCAACGGCAGGTGGACGAGCAAGTACGACAACGGGCAGAAGATGAGCGAGGAGGTCTGGAAGGACGGCAAGCTCGACGGCGAGTTTATCGGCTGGTACGAGGACGGCAAGCCCCAGGTCAAGGGCGCCATGAAGGACGGCCTCCAGGACGGCCTCTGGGAGCAGTGGCACGACAACGGCACGCAGAGCGTCAAGGGCGAGTTCGCGGAAGGCAAGAAGAAGGGCCAGTGGACCGAGTGGTATCCGAGCGGCACCAAGAGGTTCGAGGGCGTGTTCGTGGCAGGGACCGAGGACGGCACCATCAACCTGTGGTTCGAGGACGGGACCAGGCAGGTGGAGATCACGTTCAAGGACGGAAAACGCAACGGCACCATCGCCGAGTGGCACGAGGACGGCACCAAGGCCATCGAGGGCCAGTTCAAGGACGGGCAAGAGGACGGCAAGCTCGAGGCCTTCTTCCCCGGCGGCAAGCCGATGATCCAGGCGAGCTTCGACATGGGAAAGAGGGACGGCGAGTGGAAGTGGTTTCACGAGAATGGCAACGTGAAGGCGACGGCCACGTTCGACGACGACCTCATGCAGGGCAAGACGGAGGTCTTCTTCGAGGACGGCACCCTGCAGGTCCAGTGCGAGTACGACGAGGGAAAGCCCACCGGGCACTGGCTGGAGTACGACGAGAAGGGCGCCAGGGCCTTCGAGGGGGATTTCGAGGACGGGCAGAAGGTGGCGGGCAAGTGGGCGTGCTGGGTGGACGGCAAGAAGTCGGCCACGTGCGAGGACGAGTCGCCCGGCATGAAGCTCATCGACCAGAAGCTCTTGCCCACGATGCCCCAAAAGCCGCCTCGCGGCATGCCACCCGGAGGGATGCCCCCGGGCATGCAGGGCGGGCCGCCACCGGGCATGATGGGCCCGCCTCCTGGAATGCCCATGGGCGGACCCATGCCGCCCCCGCCGCCCATGGCACCGGTCCCCTGATCGGCAGGTCGCCGGCTCGCGGCAGGAGATCTCGTGCAGAAGAGGTGGGCGGCCTCAGACCTCGAGGGCGTTCTCGAGGACCTCGGACATGTTCTGGACCATGACGAAATCGATGTCGTCGCGGATCTCCGGGGGGATCTCGCAGAGATCGGGCTCGTTTCGCTGGGGCACGAGCACCCGCTTGATGCCCGCACGGTGGGCGGCGAGGATCTTCTCCTTGACGCCGCCGATGGGCAGCACGCGGCCTCGCAGCGTGACCTCTCCGGTCATGGCCACGTCGTGGCGCACGCGCTTTCCCGTGAACAAGGACGCGAGCGCGGCGAACATGGCCACGCCCGCGCTGGGCCCGTCCTTGGGCATGGCGCCTGCCGGCACGTGGATGTGGATGTCGGTCTTCTCGAAGCTCTGCGGGTCGATGGGGAAGCTGTCCGAGTTGACCTTGATGTAGCTCAGAGCGGCCTGGGCTGACTCCTTCATGACCTCTCCGAGCTGGCCCGTGAGGATGAGGTTGCCCTTGCCGCTCATGCGGGTGGCCTCCACGAAGATGATCTCGCCGCCGAAGGACGTCCAGACGAGGCTCGTCGCCACGCCGGGGATCTCGAGCCTCTCCGCGATCTCGCTGAAGAACCGCTGCGGCCCGAGGCTGTCGACGAGAAGATCCGTGTCCACCGTCCGGGGCATGCCCGCTTCGGTGAGCTTGCCCTCTGCCACCTCCACGGCCACCGCGCGGCACACGGCCGCGATGGTGCGCTCCAGGTTCCGGACCCCGGCCTCCTTGGTGTAGAGCTGGACGATCTCGCCCATCTTGACGTCGCCCATGTCCATGGTGTTCTCGGTGAGCCCGTGCTCGGAGAGCTGCTTGGGCAAGAGGTGGTTGTGGGCGATGGCGAGCTTCTCGTTGAACGTGTAGCCCGGGATCTCGAGGATCTCCATCCTGTCCTTGAGCGCGGGCGGGATGGGGTCCATGAGGTTGGCCGTGCAGATGAACATGACCTGCGAGAGATCGAAGGGGACCTCCATGTAGTGGTCGCTGAAGGTGTTGTTCTGCTCGGGGTCGAGGGCCTCGAGCAGAGCGGCCGTGGGGTCCCCGCGAAAGTCGCGGCCGAGCTTGTCGATCTCGTCGATCATGAACACGGGGTTGCGGCTGCCCGCCTTCTTCATGCTCTGGACGATCTTGCCGGGCAAAGCGCCGATGTAGGTGCGCCGGTGGCCGCGGATGGCGGCCTCGTCGTGCACGCCGCCCAGGGAGATGCGCACGAACTTGCGGCCCAGGGCGCGGGCGATGGAGCGGCCCAGGCTGGTCTTGCCCACGCCCGGCGGTCCCACCAGGCACAGGATGGGGCCCTTCTTGTCGTCCTTGAGCTTGCGGACGGCGAGGTACTCCACGATGCGCTTCTTGATCTTCTCGAGGCCGTAGTGGTCCTCGTCCAGGATCAGGCGGACGTGGGGGATGTCCATGCTGTCGGAGGTGATGATGGTCCACGGCAGGTCCAGGATCCAGTCCAGGTAGTTGCGGGACACCGTGTACTCGGGGCTCCCCATCTGCATGGACCTGAGCCGCCTGAGCTGCTTTCGCGCCACGTCCTCCACGTCGCCGGGGAGCTGCTTCTCGCGGATCTTCTCGCCGATGCTGTCGAGGTCGCCGCCGTCCTCGGTGTCCTCGCCGAGCTCCTCCTTGATGGCCTTGAGCTGCTGGCGCAGGACGTACTCGCGCTGGTTCTTGCCCATCTCCTCCTTGATCTCGGTGTTGATCTGCTCCTTCATGTTGAGCAGCTCCACCTGCTTGGTCATGAGGCTGAGCACGTCCTTGAGCCTCTTTTTCACGTCGACCGTCCGGAGGATCTCGACGCGCTTGTCGAGGGGGATGTCCAGGTTGGCGGCCACCAGATCGGCCATCTGGCCCGGGTTCTCCACGGTCTCGAGCACCTGCACGGTGTCCTTGGGCAGCTCGGGCAACAGCTTGGCGGCCTTGCGGGCCATCTCGCGCAGGGCGAGCATGATGGCCCGAAGCTCCACGTCGTCCTCGATGATCTCGTCCAGCCGCTCGATGTCGGCCAGAAGGTACGGCGTCGTCTGGATGATCTTCGACAGGCGGATGCGGGCCACGCCCTGCAGGAACACCGAGTAGGTCCCGCTGGTCCTCTTGACCACCTTGAGAACGCGCGCGGCGCACCCGTCCGTGAACAGGTCCCTCTGGGTGGGATCGTTGATGTGGGGCTTTTTCTGGGCGAAGATGGCCACGTAGGGGTACGTCCTGTTCTCCAGGGCCCGTACGACGCGCACCGACTTGGGCCTCCCCACCTCGAAGGGGGCGATGGCGCCAGGGAAGATCACCGCGTTGCGGATGGGAAGGATGGGGAGCCTATCCGGGATGTCCTGGTGATCCTCCTGCTCGATGAACTCGAACTCGATGCCCTCGGTGTCCTCGTCCAGCCTGTCGTCCCTGTCCCTGCTCATCATTCTCTCCACGGCCACCGCGAGGGGCCCGCATCGCAACCACATCGAAAATAAGCCATTCTCGGTGCAGGTCAAGGGCATCCGCCCGAATCCTGCGATTCGGAGCGCACCGGATTGTGGCTTGCGCGGTGATGGGGCATGGGAGAAAATCCGCCCTGGAGGGAGATCCTGGATGGGCAAGAACCGGATCGAGTGGGGACAGGGCGCGGTCGCCCGCACGGCGGGCGTCCTCGCGGGGCTGACTTTGGCCACTGCCACGGCCTGGGCCGTGGTCACGCTGACGGACCCCGCGGGGCACATCTGGGACATCGACGACCAGGGCACCCTGACGCCGCCGTCGGACTGCGGGAGCGGGCACATCGGGGGCGGATCGTCCGATGCCTACGACACGTTCGGCTTTTTCTGCGTGACCTCGCCCGGGTCGCCGTTCACGGCCAAGTGCCCTGCGGCGGACGTGTACTGCGGCCGCACGGCGCCGACGCTGGAGATGTCTGGACGCCAGTACGCGCTCGGAGAGGCCACGATCAAGGGGCTCACCGTGAAAAGGAGGATCCTGGTCCCCTCCACCGGACCTGCGGACGCCAACGGCTTTGCGAGGTACCTGGACACGCTGCACAACCCGACGGACGCACCCATCACGGTGCAGCTGAGGTTCGGGTCGGCGTCGCCTGGCTCGAACGACCTGGGCAGCGACAGCTCCACGCAGACCGTGGCCTCCTCGAGCGGCGATGCGGTCATCGGAGTGGACGACACCTGGTTCACGACCGACGACTCGTCCACCACGAGCGGCGACCCGTCGCTCGGCTTCGTGGTGCAGGGCACGGGCGCGGCCGAGACGGTGGACTTCGCCGCTCGAAACCCCTTCGGGGTGACGGGCGAGGACGACGAGCTCATGTGGGGGTTCGACGACGTGACCGTGGCGGCCGGGGAGACGATCGCGTTTCTGCACTTTCTGGTCCAGGAGAACGACCAGTCGCTGGCGCAGAGCGAGGCGGCCTTCCTCTCCCTGGCGCAGATGGAGGCCATCGACGGGATCACGGGAACCCAGCTCACGGCCATCCGCAACTTCTCGTTCTGCCACGACTGCGACGGCGACGGGTACGCCATCGAGGACGGGGACTGCAACGACTGGAACGACCTCGTGAACCCCGGGGTGGCCACGGACCCGTGCGACGGAGAGGACAACGACTGCGACCCGGCCACGCCCGATGGCGCGGTGGAGACGTGGTTCGGGGTCGCCTGCGACTCCACGGACCTCGACCTGTGCGAGGACGACTCGTACGCTTGCGTGGGCGCGGCCCAGGCCTGTTTCGACAACGCGCTCGACCTGTCCGACCTGTGCGACGGGATGGACAACGACTGCGACGGCACCACGGCAGACGGCTCGCAGGACGTGCGCGTGGGCGCGGCCTGCGACGGGGACGATCCCGACCTGTGCGAGGAGGGCCTCGGCACGTGCGTCTCGGGAGCGTTCGTGTGCACGGACACGTCCGACCCTGCGCCGGACCCGTGCGACGGGGTGGACAACGACTGCGACCCGGCGACCCCGGACGGCGCATCGGAGGCCTGGTACGGCGACCTGTGCGACGGCGACGACCATGACCTGTGCGAGGACGACGCCACGGGGTGCGTGGGCGGGGTCCAGACCTGCGTGGACTCCGAGCAGGACCTGTCGGACGTGTGCGACGGGGTGGACAACGACTGCGACGCCGCCTCGCCGGACGGATCGCAGGACGATCGCGTGGGAGTGGCCTGCGACGGCGACGACCTGGACGCATGCGCAGAGGGCATGGGCCTGTGCGAGGACGGCGCCTACGTCTGCACCGACACGATGGACGAGACGCCCGAGCTGTGCGACGGGATCGACAACGACTGCGACGGATCGACCGCCGACGGGAGCGGCGAGGCGTGGTTCGAAGGCCCCTGCGACGGTCTCGACGAGGACCTGTGCGAGGAGGGCGCGTACGGCTGCACCGCCGGCGTCCAGGTCTGCAGGGACGCGACGGGCGACGTCCGGGACCTGTGCAACACCCTGGACGACGACTGCGATCCGTCCACGCAGGACGGCCGAAGCGAGCCCTGGTACGGCGATCCGTGCGACGGGCCCGACGCGGACCTGTGCTCGGAAGGGACGTACGGCTGCGCATCGGGCGTGCAG
>JBFYZU010000337.1:0-17448 GCA_041309365.1 Myxococcota bacterium | reverse complement strand
CGCGGCCGCGGGCGCAGCCGCAGGGGCGGCGGCCGCAGCCTGCTGCATGGGCTGCCCGCAGCGGCCGCAGAACTTGAAGCCCGCCGGGACGTCGTTCCCGCAGCTGGGACACGTGGTGGAGCCGGCTGCGGCCTGCGGCTGCGGCGCTGCGGTCTGCGGCTGGGGCGCCATGGGCTGCGGCTGGGGCGCCATGGGCTGCGGCTGGGGCGCCATGGGCTGCGGCTGGGGCGCCATGGGCTGCGGCTGCGGCGCCATGGGCTGCGGCATGGGCGGCGCGGGTGCCGGTGCCATCACCGGAGGCATGCCAGCGGGCGATCCCATGGCCGGCATGCCGGAGGGAGGCGTGGGGTTCGAGGCGTGAACGGGCGCCTTGACCTGGTCTCGCGGCAGCTCGCTCCCGCATCCGAGACAGAACTTGTAGTGGTCCTGGTTCTGCTTTCCACAGTTCGGACAGGTGATCACGGTGGCCTCCCTTCTTACACGATTTCCACGCGGAGCAGTTCCTTGCCGATGAGGACGTAGTCCCCGTGCTCGAGCTTCTGCTCGCCCTTGATCTTGAGGAACGTGCCGTTCTTCGAGCCAAGGTCCTGCATCTCGAACTTCGGGCCGACGGTGCTCACCTTCACGTGCTTGAGGCTCAGGTACTCGTCGTCGTAGAAGTTCATGTCGCAGTCGTCACGGCCGATGGTGAGCTCGCCGGCCTTGTCGTGCACCTGCATGCCGTCCGTGCCACCCTCCAGCATCTGCACGATCCTGAAGCTCTTTTTCTCCCAGGGGCTGTGGAAGTAGTAGGTGCCGGCCGCGTCCGCCGTGTCGTCCGCGTCCACGGCGGCCTCGAACCTGAACGCCTGCTCGCCCACGGCGAAGCAGTCGCCGGCCGAGAGGGTCACGGGCTGGCGCGTGCGGATGAAGACGCCGTTGGAGCTGCCCTCGTCCTTCACGAACAGCGCGCTGTCCCTGTAGTAGAAGTTGGCGTGCTTGGGCGCGACCCAGGGATCCGAGGCGAACAGGATGACTCCCTCGCTGCTCCCCACCACGTGCGCATCGGCGTT
This sequence comes from Myxococcota bacterium, assembly GCA_041309365.1. GTDB lineage: Bacteria > Myxococcota_A > Polyangia > DRWM01 > DRWM01 > JAFDER01. The sequence continues at coordinate 16,396 of JBFYZU010000337.1, read as the reverse complement.
GAGGTGGTACGATATGCCGTCCATCCCCTCCTCGCCCTTGATGAGGATGAGCCTCGCCTTGCCCGGGACCTGCATGGCGCCGTAGTACTTGACCTGCGCTCCGCTTTCGGCGAAGGGGGTCGGCGCGCCGCACTTGCCGCAGAACTTGTGTCCCAGCGGCACGGGCGTGTAGCAGGCGGTGCAGACATAGTGCTGGGCTTGCTCCATGGGTGGCTCCTTTTCTATCTGGACCGGAGGGTCCCCCACCGGTTTCGATCCGCCTTCGGGTCCCAGAGAGGTGGGCCTCGGGGCGGCCTTCGGCTTCGAGCCGGAAAGCTGTTTATATACTTCGGGATCGATCTTTTCAACAAGCGCCACGAGGGCAGGGGCGTGAAGGAAGCTCTCGCCGCAACCCGCGCAGGATTTCTGCCCGGGCTCGTTGAACGCCTTGCAGCCGGGGCACACGATGCCCAGCTGTTCCTCGGGTGATTCGATGCTGCCCATTCACGGCTCCTGCCGGGAGGTCCATTTTGTCAGAATCCCGTCTTGTGTCAATGATTTTAGGCCGTTCGAGGCGGGCCGGGCGACAAACCTGACCGCTTCTGCCGGGTCTGCTAAGATCGTGTCCCATGCGACCTGCCACCTTGCCGTCATTGGCCCTTGTCGTGTGCCTGGTGACCGCCTGCCGGCCATGCCCGGGCGGGATCGTGCGCAAGCAGATAGTGCTGATGCCCGCGGCCGCGGGGGCCTTGTCCGCCGGCGGATCTTTGGCCCCGGTGGTGAGCCTGCGCTACGACCGGCTGAAGCTCGGCCCCGGGCTCGGCGCCCTGGTGTCTCCCGTGCCTGCCCAGCTCCCCGCGACTTTCGCCCTCTTCGTCCGCGCCGGCTCGGACCACGAGCTGGTCGGCGAGGCAGGCGCGTCGCACCTCGCAAGGCTCGCGCTCCTCGATCCGTCCACCAGCCCCGTGGCCTCGGCCGCGCTGCAAGAGATCCGGGACGCAGGGGGCACGTTCGAGGCCAGGACTTGCCGCGGGCTCACCCTGGTCAAGGTCGAGGTACCTGGCCACATGCTCTCCCGGGCGATCTCCGTGCTCGACCCCTTCGTGTCCCCCCCGCGCATCCCAGAAGACGCGCTGGATCGGGCAAAGGTCGCGGCGCACAAGGAGGCGGACGCCTGGTGGGCCGACCCTGCCGGCGTGGCCTCCCACGTGCTCGTGTCCCTGCTTCTGGGCACGCCGTCCGAGGGGCTTTTCCCGGATCCTGCGCAGGTCATGGCGCCATCGGCAGAGACGGTGGACGGGTACGTGGCCCGCACGTTCGTGGGCGAGGCCATGGTGCTCGGCGCCGCGGTGAGCGACGAGGACCTGGGCGTCCTTTCGTCGCTGGCTGCGCCCGCCTTGGGTGACGTGGCCCCCACGCCGGCGAGCGCCTCGGGCCAGAAGTGGCCTGCGGTGCAGGTCCTCGAGACGGCCTCGAGCTCGGACGCGGACCATGCGCCGGCCACCGCATCCGTGTCCGTCGGCATGGCCCTGCCTGGCCTGGGCGAGCAGGGGGGCATATGCGGCCAGGTGCTCGCCTCTGCCCTCGCCTCGGACGTGCCCGGGACCGTACGGGACGCTCTCTCTCGCTCGCCCGGGGTGCTCGGCTCCACGGCCCGGGTCGAGCTTTTGCCCGAGGCGACCCTCCTCGTTTTCGATGCCGAGGTCGTGCCAGGCCAGGAGGCCGGCACGGCCTCTCTCATGGTCACGAGCCTGGCTTTGGGCCTGATCGAGCCTCCCCGCGATCCCGTGCTCGGCCACGCGGCCGGCCGCATCGCCAGCGGCTGGGTGGCCGGCCTGCAGGATCCGTTCATGGCGCCCGAGCTTTTGGCCTCGCACGAGCTGGTGGCGGGAGCGTCCCTGCCTGCCGAGGATCACCTCGCCGCGATCATGCAGACCGGGGCGGCCGCGGCGGCCTCGCTGTGCGCCGGCCTCGACGGCCGGCGCATGGCCCTGGTCGTGGTGCCGTCGTCGGGCCTTTCTGCCGGCTCGCTGTCGGCCGACGTGCGCTCGGCCGTCCTTTCCGGCCTCGACGGGCTCGACCAGGCCCGCTCCTCGGCCAGGGTCTCCTGCGCCCCTGCAGGCGGCACGAGCTCGAGCGAGGCAGGCGGCGTGCACGTGCTCGCGTCGGTGACGCCCGCCCTCGGCTCGGTGGCCGTGACCGGGGTCCTGGGCGTGGGCTCGCTCGCCGATCCGCCCGGCCGCGAGGGCACCACGCGGCTTCTGGCGCAGCTCATGGCCCGGGAGCTCGGGCGGGGAGTCGAGGCCTCGCCCGCGCTCGACGCCTCGTTCGTGCGCACGAGCGCCTTCTACATGCCCGACCACGTGGGCGTGACCCTGCTCGTCCCCGCGGGCCGCGAGGACCAGGCCCTGATGGTGGTCCGCCGTGCGCTTCTCGACCCTGCCATGGACGTGACCACGTTCGAGCTCGCCCGGCAGCAGTGCATGGCGACAGGCCCGCTCTTCGTGCAGCCCACGTCGCAGGCCCTCAGGGCCGCCCTCGGGGCGCTCCTGGGGCAGGCCGGCCCGCTCGATCCCGAGGGCGACGTGTCGAGCCTGGGCATCCTCACCCGCGATGGGGTGGCCGCCTTCCACGCGGCCGCGCTCGCGCAGGGCGCGGCCATCGCGATCGGCGGCGAGGTGGATCCCGAGACCGCCTGCGTCGCAGGAGCGCTCGCCGTGCACGCGGCCCCGAGGCTTCACGCCGAGCCCGCCCTGCTCGCCCAGCCCTCTCCGGGCAGCTCATGGGCGACTGCCACGGTGGACCTCGACGCCGGCGGCCAGGAGGTGCTCGTGGTGGGCGCCCTGCTCGCCCCGGGGCTCGGCGACCCGGGGTCGGCCCGTGCCGAGGCCCTGTCCATGTGGCTCGACGGGCCCGACGGGCCGCTCGCCGAGGTCCTCGTCTCCGGCCGCGCCCTGGCCTCGCAGATCTCCGCCTCCTACTGGGCCACGGGCTCGTGGGGCGCGATCGTGCTGTCTGCCGTGGCGCCCGCCACCAATGCAGACGACATTTTGCTCGAGCTTTTCGTGATCGCGACAGGGATCGAGAAGCACCCCCCGTCGCCCGAGAAGATGGAAAAGCTCGAGGCGCTCGTGGCCACCCGCCGCGCCTCGGACCTCGCCCTGCCCTGGACCGCCTCGCGCGTCCTGGCCCTGTCTTGCCTGTTCTGAGAATCGACGGCGCGCAGGCTCTCGGAAAGAGGCCTCGCGCCGATCCGGCCGATCGACGGCAGGAAATCCGCCTTCGCGGGATCGCTCGACACATCGTGATACGGCCGGACGCCAAGGCGGCCGCGCAGGCTTCAGGCCTGCACGTGGAGCTCGAGCGCCTCGATGATGCGGCCGGCGTCCAGGGCCCCCGCTCCCACGTAGCGGCCGCCGGCCACGTCGCACAGCTTCATGCCCAGCCCCGGGTCCTCCCAGGTCATGTCCGTGTCCACGAACAGAAACGGGATGCGCGCGCGGCCTATGGCGCGTCCCTCGGCCAGGGCCTCGGCCACCGGGTCATCCGTGCGCGACACGTTGGCCTTGCCGTCCGAGATGACGATCATCACGGCGAGGCAGCCCGGCTGCCTGGTCCGCTCGCGCAAGAGCGCCTCGCGCGCCGTCCTCATGCCCTCGGCGAGCGGCGTGCGGCCTCCCGAGGGTATGCCGGCGAGCCTGGCCCTGGCCAGGTCGATGCTGCCCGTGATGGGCAGGACCACCTCGGCCCGCTGCCCTCTGAACGACACGAGCCCCACCCGGTCCCGGCTCCTGTAGGCCCCTGCCAGGAGCGACAGCACGGCGGCCTTGGCCTCGGCCATGCGCTGGCGCTGGTGCATGGAGCCCGAGGCGTCGAGCACGAACATGATGCAGAGGCCGGCGCGGCGCACCCTCACCTTCTGGCGCAGGTCCGAAGCGTGCACGGCCATGGCCCTGCCCGGCGGGACGTGGCGGCCCTTCTGGAAAGGGGCGGCGGCCCTCAGGGTGGCGTCCACGGCCGGATCCGTCACCCTTCCCGGGGCCATCTTCGCCCTCTCGTAGGTGCCGGTGCTGTCGAGGCTCACGATGCCACGCCGTCTCCCCTGGCCGGCCGGCCGCGGCCCGCGGGCCTGGCGCACGACGATGTTGCGCGCGCCGTACGGGTCGCCCGGACCGATCACCCGCACCTCGGACACCTGCGAGGTCCTGCTCATCCGGGCGTTTTTTTTTGAGCCTCGCCGCGAGGAGCGGCCCTGGTGGCGCGATCCGTCCGGGCCATCCTCTCGATGGCGGCCGCGAGCTCTGCCGGCTCGCCGGCGCCGTCCGAGAGGTCGAGCCTGGTGAGCCTGTGCGTCACCGCCATCCGGGCCGCCTCGGCGAGCTCTTTGCCCGTCACCGCAGGCGCGCCGTCCAGGGCCGCGAGCGCCCGGCCGGCCTTGATGAGGGCGATCTCGGCCCTGTGCCCGTCGAGAGCCAGCTCGACGGCCAGCTGGCAGGCCGCGTCCAGCGCCTCGCCGGGCACCTCGACCTGGCCGAGCCGCGCCGATGCCAGCGCGATCCTCGCGGCCAGGGCCTGCTCCTCGTCGCGCCACTCGCTGCAGAATCGCTGCGGGTCGGCCTCGTAGGCCAGCCTGGCCTCGAGCACCTGCCTGCGCTCGCCCGGATCGCTCGTGCCCCTGACCTCGACGCCCAGGTCGAAGCGATCCGTGAGCTGCGGCCTGAGGTTCCCCTCCTCGGGGTTCATGGTGCCCACGAGGATGAACCGGCTGGGGTGGGTGTGGCTCACGCCCTCGCGCTCCACCACGTTCGTGCCCATGGCGGCCGCGTCGAGCAGCACGTCCATGAGGTGATCCGACAGCAGGTTCACCTCGTCGATGTACAGGATGCCCCGGTTGACCTGGGCGAGGAGCCCCGGCCGGAACGCCTGCACGCCGTCGCGCAGGGCCCGCTCGATGTCCACGGTGCCCAGCACCCTGTCCTCGGTGGCGCCCACGGGGAGGTCAACGAGCGGCATGCGCCGGGCGGTGCGCGCGAGGGCCTGGCCCGCATCGAGGCGGCCCCTGCACTCCTGGCACAGGGCCCGGACGTCGTCCGGATCGCACCCCGAGGCGCAGCCCACGACCACCTGCTGCTCGGGCAGGAGCTCGACGAGCGCCCGTGCGGCCGTGCTCTTGGCCGTGCCCCGCTGCCCGCGCACCAGCACCCCGTGCAGCGAGGGATCCACCACGCAGGCCACGAGCGCGCGCTTCATGTCGCGCTGCCCCACGATGGCGGAGAACGGGAACGTCATGCGCGCCACTCTAGATACGTTCGGGCCCGCGTGCAACATGGGCCTTGCGGCTCCTTGTCAAAACCGGGGCCTGGTACATACTCGGCGTGTGACGGTCCATGCGCGAACGATCGCCCTGCGTGCTTCGGCCCTGCTCGCGGCCGCGCTCGAGGTGGCCTGCGGCCAGCCCCGGGGCTTGGCCATCGACGCAGGTGGGGACGGGGACGCGGACGGGGACGAGGACGCGGGGGATCTCGTCGACGAGGCCTGCGAGCGGGAGGATGCGCCCGACGCCGCGGACTCGGCAGACGGGGACGCCGAGCCGCCCTCTCTGCTCGTCATCTCCGATCTGGTCGTGGAGCCCGGCACGGGCAACGTGCTGAGCTTCGTGGTCGGCTGGCGCACCGACAGGCCCGCCTCGTCGCACGTGGACTTCGGCGAGACCGGGGACTACGGGCAGGTGGCCGGCTCCCTGGCGCTCGTCACGGAGCACGAGGTGCTCGTGGTGGGCTGCCCGCCCCTCGCCACGATCCACCTTCGGGCCCGGTCCACGGACGAGCACGGCGTGACAGGGGTGTCCGACGATCGGACAGTGCTCACCGGAGGCCTGCCTTCCGTGATCCCCCCCATCGAGCTCGACGTGGGCCCGGGCGCCGGGACCCAGCCAGGGGTCACTCTCATGAACGTCTCGCACGCGAGCACGGCGAGCCCCAGGGTCGTCTTGTACCTGGACATCCAGGGGCGCGTGATCTGGTACTGGGTGGACGACGTGCCGGACACGGCCGGCGACGTGAGCACCCAGAAGGTACGAGGAGGCAACGTGCTCGTGGGCGCGGCTGCCGAGAAGGGATGGCTCGAGGTGGACCTCGCGGGGCAGGTCGTGCGCCGCGGCGAGCAGCCTCCCAAGGGCGAAGGGCGCATCCACCACCACACGGGCCGGCTCGCCGACGGCTCCAACGCGGTGCTGCGCGCCTGGTACCAAGGCTACGAGGCGGATCCCACCAACACGTTCACCTACGACGAGATCGACGTGTTCGATCCGGACACGGGCGTGAGCGTGTGGTCGTGGCGGGCCATCGACCACATGACCTGGCCGGAGTTTCCCGACAGCGACTGGACCCACGCCAACTGGGTCGGCGTGGATCTCGCGAAGGGCCTGACCTGGGTCAACTTCCGCAACCTCGACGCCGTCGCGCAGATCCGCAACGACACCGGCGCGGTCGACTGGATGCTGGGCGCGTGCGCGGAGTGCGGGTTTGCGCTCGTGACGGGGACGTGGTTTCACGGGGCCCACGGCCCACAGGTCCTCGCCTCGGGCAACGTGCTCGTGTACGACAACGGCACGGGCATGCTGGGCGACTCCTTCAGCCGGGTCGTGGAGTACTCTCTGGACACGGCCTCCATGACCGCCAGCCAGGTGTGGGAGTACGCAGGCCCGCCCGCCTGGTACACGCCCATCTGGGGAAGCGTCGAGAGGCTCGAGAACGGCAACACCCTGGTCGCAGCAGGCACCCGCGACGAGAGCGCGCAGAGCAGGGTGTTCGAGGTGACCCCCGGCGGCGACATCGTGTGGTCCGTGACCCTGCCGCCCACCTACGGCGTGTACCGCGCCTCGCGCCTCGATTCGCTCCTCTGAGCCCTCTGGCCATGCGACGATGGATGCCGGCGGATGGACCCGTCCGGCCGGCGAGGTTGTGGCCCGAGGTGGCATTGGCTAGAATCGACGAGATGCCGTTGCATTGCCCTGTCGCGCCGTCGGGCAGCAACGCCATCCGAGCGGAGCCGACATGACGCGAAGCGCTTTCTGGGTTGTGACCGTGCTTGCGCTGGCCAGATGCGACGATGGCCCGGGCACGGAGCCGGACTTTCCCGAAAGCCCGTTTCTGGCCGTGGACCCGTTCGTGGGGACCGGCGGGTACGGCTACGGCGTGGGCAGCGCCCTTCCCGGAGCGGCCATGCCCTTCGGGATGGTGAAGCTCAGCCCCGACACGGTGGACGTGTACGGCGAGCAGGTCGCGTTCAGCCACTGCGGCGGGTACGCCTACGAGGACATCCGGATCGCGGGGTTCAGCCACACCCACATGCACGGCACCGGCGTGCCCGGCTACGGGAGCGTGCTCTTCATGCCGTCGGTGGGCTTCGACCCCGCGGGCATCGAGGGCAACGGCTTCATGGAGAAGTTCGTGAAGCAGTCCGAGCGGGCCGTGCCCGGCTACTACGCGGTGACCCTCGAACAGAGCGGCATCGAGGTGGAGCTCTCGGCGGGCATGCGCACGGGCCATCACCGCTGGACCTGGCCCGACGCCACCCTCGAGGGCGAGGCCGTTCTGAACATCGACCTGGACTACGCCCTCTCCGGTGGGAGCGCTCTGGCGGGCGCGGTGCAGGTCGTGCCCGGCGAGCGCCGCGTGACCGGCTTCACGCACACCGACAGCGACCTTGGCGGCGATTTTCGCGTCTACTTCGACGCCACCTTCGACCACGACATCACGGCCCACGGCACCTGGGCCGACGGCGTGGTCTCAGCGGGAGACGCCACGGCCGACGCCGCCAGCGTGGGGGCGTGGGTCGTGTTCGACCTGGCCGCCGGCACCACGGTGTCTGCCCAGGTGGGGATCTCCTACACGGGCCCGGACGGCGCCGAGGCCAACCGGCTGGCCGAGTCGGTGGCCTCCCTGGACGAGGCCGCCGGCCGCGCGGCAGCCGCCTGGGAGGGGCGGCTCGCGCTCGTCGAGGTCGAGGGAGGGACACCCGAGGAGCAGCGGATCTTCTACAGCGCCCTGTACCACGTCTTCCAGCACCCGACCCTGTTCACGGACGCAGACGGCACGTACCAGGGCTTCGACGGCGCGACCCACGACGACGGGCGTGACTTCTACACCGACTTCTCCCTCTGGGACACCTACCGGACGGAGCACCCGCTCCTCATCCTGCTCGTGCCCGACGAGCACTCCGACATGGCCCAGTCCCTGGTCCGCATGGCAGAGCAGTGGGGAGGCCTGCCGCGCTGGCCCCTCGGCACGAGCGACTCGGGCAGCATGATAGGCACCAGCGCCGACGTCGTGCTGGCGGAGAGCTGGCTCAAGGGCGCGAGGGGCTTCGACGTGGACACGGCCTGGGGCTACATGTGGGACCACGCCCGAAACCCCGTGTGCTGCGCCAGCCGCGGCGGCATCGAGGAGTACGTCTTTCTGGGCTACGTCGCCGCGGACCTGGGCGAAGGCGCGGTCTCGAAGACGCAGGAGTACGCCTGGGACGACTGGGCGCTCGCGAACCTGGCCACCGTGCTGGGCCACGACGCCGAGGCCGCCACGCTTCTGGCCCAGTCCAGGACCATCGATGCTCTCTGGGACCCGGAGATCGGCTTCTTTCGCGGTCGCAACGCCGACGGGAGCTGGGCCGACTTCTCCGGGCCGACCCGCTGGGAGGACTACTACACCGAGGGCAACGCCTGGCACCACCTGTGGCTCACGCCCCACGTGGATCTCGTGCAGGAGGTCATGGGCGGCCGCGAGGCCATGCTGGACAGGCTGGAGGAGTTCTTCGACCTGTCCGCCGCGCACTGGGAGGACAACACGCTCGATTACTGGGTGCCGCTCCCCTACTACTGGCACGGCAACGAGCCCGACATCCACGCGGCCTACCTCTTCGCGGCCGCAGGCAGGCCGCACCTGACGCAGAAGTGGGTGCGCTGGATCATGGACGTCCACTACGGTCTGGGCCCCCATGGGCTCGCCGGCAACGACGACGCGGGCACGCTGTCGGCATGGTACGTGTTCAGCGCCCTGGGCTTCTACCCTGTGGCCGGCAGCGACCGCTACCACGTGGGCACCCCTGCCTTCGACCGGGCGGTCGTCCACCTGCCGGGCGGCGATCTGGTGGTCGAGGCCACGGGTCTTTCCAGCGGCCACTACGTCCAGTCGGTCGAGCTCGACGGGGTCCTTCTCGACGTGCCCTCCTTCACGCACGCCGACATCGCCGGCGGCGCGACCTTGACCTTCGTCCTGGGCCCGGAGCCCTCCGGCTGGGGCAGCGCCGACTGATCCGTGCGGGAGCCTGGCCGGCACCGGTGGCCGTCCGCGGCGCCGTGAAACAGCTTTAACTTGCATTTGATTGCAACCAGCCTTACCATCTTTGCATGGCGACGATAACCCACAGGATAGACGACAGGCTGAAGTCGGCGCTGGACCGTTTCTGCAAGGAGCACGGGCTCAAGCAGCAGGCCGTGATCTCCGAGGCGATCGCTTCGTGGCTGGAGGACGCCGCGGATCTGGCACTCATCGAGGAACGTCGGGGCGGCCCCTGGGTCGAGTGGAGCAAGGTCAAGGATGAGATATAGGCTCGTCCTGCATCGCGAGGCCGCGGACGAGATCGCGCGGCTGCCAGCTCGGGTCAAAGAGCGCGTGATTCGAGTCGTCGACTCGCTCGCCGGCGAACCGGTCCCGCAGTCCGCACGGCGTCTCAAGGGACGCATCGACGCCTACAGGCTCCGGGTGGGCTCGTACAGGATCCTCTACGAGGTGCATGCAACGGAGATCGTGGTGTACGTGATCGGCGTCGGTCATCGCAGGGAAGTCTACGCACGCCTCCTGCGCCGCAGGTAGACGGGCCGTCCATCCATATGCGTTCACCCGCCGGCCGTCTGCGGGCATCCCTGAAGTCGGGAGGTGGGCCGGACGGCCGGCTACTTGCGGGGGTTCGAGGTGAGCTGCGAGCCGTCGCGGCCCTTCTGCGAAAGCAGCACGCTCTTGTCGTAGACGAGCTCGCCCCGCTCGTAGGCGGGTGGCACCCAGATGCCCGTGTCCATGCGGATGGCGTCGCAGGGGCAGGCCTCCACGCAGTGGCCGCAGAACACGCAGCGCAGCTCGTCGATGGTGAACACCGCCGGGTACTTCTCGACACCGGCCTTGGGGTGATCCTCCGGGTACTCGCCCGCCTCGATGTGGATGCACTCGGCAGGGCAGGCCGTGGAGCAGCAGAAGCAGGCCACGCAACGGGGCGACCCGTCGTCGCGATGAAGCAGCCTGTGCAGCCCGCGGTTGCGCACAGGCAGCTCGTAGCGCTCCTCGGGGTACTGGATGGTGGCCGTGTCGCTGCGGGTGAACACGTTGCGAAAGAAGTACCTGATGGTCACGCCGAGCCCGCGTCCCACCTCCATGAGGTACGACTTCTCCCAGAGGTCGTTCGCGGGTCGCTGTACGGGTACGCCCATCTGCGCCCTCCTAGCTCACCAGGTAGACGATGACCATGGTGACGATGACGTTGGCCAGCGCCAGCGGCGTGATGTAGCGCCAGCACAGGTCCATGATCTGGTCGTAGCGGAACTTGGGCAGGGTCCAGCGCACCATGGCCTGCAGCCAGCACATGGCAGCGAGCTTGGTCAAGAACACGCCGAGCTGCAGGCACAGGACGAGCCAGTGGGGCAAGGGGTAGGCCCACTGCCAGCCCAGAGACGCGATGTCGATGTCGATCCCGGACGGGACCAGGCCGGGCAGGCTCCAGCCTCCCAGGAAGAACGTGACCAGAAGGCCGCCCAGGATCACCACCTCCATGTACTCGCCCAGAAAGAACATGGCGAACTTCATGGAGCCGTAGGAGATGTGGAACCCCGCGGCCAGCTCGCTCTCTCCCTCGGGCAGGTCGAAGGGGATGCGCTTGGTCTCGGCCGTGCCCGCCACGAAGAACAGCACGAAGGCCACGGGCTGCACGAGGATGCCCCAGAGGTGGAGCTCCTGCCACTTGACCATCTGGTACATGTCCACGGTGCCGAACACCAGGAGCGGCCCGATGAGGCTCATCGCCAGGGCCATCTCGTAGCTTATCATCTGGCTCATGGCGCGCTGGGCGCCCATGAGGCCGAAGCGGTTGTCCGAGGCCTGCCCCCCCATGATCATGCCCAGCACGCCCGTGGACGCGATGGCCAGCATGAACAGCACGCCCACGTTCAGGCGGGCCACCTGCATGGGGATGCTGATGCCTTGAGGGTCCTGGGGCAGCGTGGCCAGGAGGTACGACACGTGCATGTCGTCCGCGAACGGGATCATGCAGAACACCACGAAGATGGGGATGGCCGTGATGATGGGCGAGAGCCCGTGGAGCAGCCGGTCGCCCCTCGCCGGGACGAAGTCCTCCTTCATGACCATCTTGATGCCGTCGGCCAGGGTGTGCAGAAGCCCCCAGAACCGCCACTTGCCCAGGGGGCCGAAATTCAAGAAGGCCCTGTTGGGGCCGACCCGGTGCTGGAGCATGGAGCTGGCCCGCCGGTCGACCCAGGTGAGCACCCCTCCGAGGCTCAGCACCACGAAGACGATGACGAAGAAGGCCTTGATGAAGGCTGCCACCGGGACGGCGAGTACCCACTGCCAGTTCATGGCTTTGCGCCCTCCTTTGTGCTTGCGTCGTCCGCGGGCACGGCCAGCGAGGCGGCGATCTTCGCGACCGCCGGGGCCAGGTCTCCCGTGCGGTGGGCGACTCCCATCGCCGCGCAGATGCCGTCCAGCACGCCGGCCACGCTCGTGGGCAGCGGCTTCTCGTGGATCTTCGGCGCGATGGCAGGCCCGAACGAGCGGGCCATGCCCTTCGCGTTGAAGTACGTGCCCGCGCACTGCGCGAACGTGGGCGCGGGCAAGAGCACGTCGGCCGCCGCGGTCATGTCGCCCTTGCGCGCGCTCAAAACCAGGACCTTGGCGCCCGCGGGCGGCGTGCCGATGCCGCCCAGCGCCACCACGAACCCGGCCTCGGCCCCGGCCAGCTCCGACACGGGCTTGACGGCCTTGCCCGCGGCCGCCGTGGCGCCGGCCCTGTTGGGGTTCTTGTCCGCGCTCCTCAGGAGCCTGTCCGCCTCCCCGTCCGGCCTCGCGGCCAGGTAGAGGTCGGTCGCGCCGAGCACCTCGGTGGCGAAGCGCGCCATGGCCAGGTTGTCCTCGGTGGTGTATTCGGCGCTCAGCACGGCCACGCTCTGCCCCCTGGCCCCCTCGAGAAGCCTGGCGGCCTCGCGCAGCGCGGCCCTCTCGTCGAGCGCCTTGCCGGCCGCCGTGGCCCCGGTCACCCGGTCCTCGTTGTGCAGGCGCCCGCTCAGAACGCCGTCGTCGCAGAGCCACACGCGGTTCACCGCGTCGTCGCGCCGGGGCCTGAGCCTGTAGACGTGGTCCTCGTCCGAGTCGATGTACGCGGCGCACCCCGTGGCGCATCCGGCGCAGAAGCCCTCGGCCTTGTGCAGCATCCACACCCTTTTTGCGAACCTGAAGTCGCGGCTCGTCATGGCCCCCACGGGACAGACGTCGACGACCATGAGCGAGTAGGGGAAGTCCAGGGCCTGACCGTGCGCCACGATGATCTCCCGGTGATCGCCGCGGTACTGGCTGTCGAGCAGGTGCTCTCCCCAGATCTCGTGGCAGAACCGGACGCACTGGGTGCACAGGATGCAGCGCTCGGCGTCGTGGATCACGTGCGGGCCGAGCACCTTCCTCTTGCTCTTCGGGAGCTTGTCCTCGTGGCTCCACAGCCGCGTCTTTCCCCTGTCGTACTTCTGGTAGTGCTCCTGCAGCTGGCACTCGCCCGCCTGGTCGCAGATGGGGCAGTCGACGGGGTGGTGGAGCAGGATGAACTCCAGGTTCTGGGCCTGCCACTCCTTGACCTTCGGCGACGCGGTGAGCACCTCCATGCCGTCGCGGACGTCGGTCTGGCACGCGGGCATGAGCTTGGGCGCGCCCTTGACCTCCACGAGGCACATGCGGCAGTTGGCCGCGATGCTGAGCTCGGGGTTATAGCAGAAGGTGGGGACCTCGATGCCGTTTTTCCGGGTCACGTCCAGGATGGTCCGTGCGCCGTCGGTCTCGTAGTCCTTGCCGTTAATCTTGATCTTGGCCATCTGGGTTCACCGATCGCACTCGCCGCCGATCATGTTGATCGAGCCGAATGTGGGAATGACGTCCGCCAGGAATCCTCCGTCTATCATCTGCGACATCGCCGACATGTTGGCGAAGCAGGGCGGGCGCACCCTGCACTTGTGCGGTCCTCCCCCGCCCGTGCTGACGATGTAGTAGCCGAGCTCCCCGTTGGCCGTCTCGGTGGCCATGTACACCTCGCCCGCGGGCACCACGCCTCCCTTCATGACGATCATGAAGTGGCGGATGGTGCCCTCGATGCTGGTGTACACCTCGTCCTTGGGCGGCAGGCCCATGTCCGGCAGATCCAGCATGACCGGGCCGGGCTCGAGCATCGCGAGGGCCTGCTCGACGATGCGGATGCTCTGCCTGAGCTCGGCGAACCGGCACTGGAACCTGTCGTAGTTGTCGCCGTTGGTCCCCACAGGGACGTCGAACGAGAGGTCGCCGTAGACGAGGTACGGCTCGGCCTTGCGCACGTCGTAGTCCACGCCCGTCGAGCGCAGGCAGGGCCCGGTCCACCCGTGGCCGAGCGCCTGCTCGGCCGTGACGCAGCCCACGTTCACGGTCCTGTCGATGAAGATGCGGTTCTTCACGAGCAGGGCCTCGACGTCGACGACGCACTGCATGACCTTGGGGAACAGCGCCCGGACCTCCTCTTCGAACCCCTCGGTCACGTCGTACTTCAGGCCGCCGATGCGCATGTAGGAGTGCATGACGCGCTGGCCCGTGATCTTCTCCAGGAGCAGGTAGATGTAGTCCCTGGTCTTGACCAGGTAGAGGAACGGAGTGAAAGCGCCCAGCTCCATGCACATGGCCGCGTTGCACACCAGGTGGTCCATGATGCGCGACAGCTCGCCCAGGATGACCCTGAGCACCTTGGCGCGCCGCGTCACGTCCACACCCAGGAGCTTCTCCACGGCCAGCACGTAGCCTATCTCGTTGAGCAGAGGGGAGGCGTAGTTGAGCCTGTCCGTGTAGGGGATCACCTGGTTCCAGGTGGACGCCTCGCACTCCTTCTCGAACCCGCGGTGCAAGAAGCCCACCTGCACGTCGGAGTGCTTGATCACCTCGCCTTCCAGCCCCACCACGATGCGCACCGTGCCGTGCATGGCAGGGTGGCTCGGGCCGAGGTTGACCTTCATGGGCTCGGCCGAGAGGTAGAGCTCCTTCTCCTCGTACTTCTCCATGGCTCTCCTCCCTACGGCCTTTCCGGGAACGGCTCGGGCTGTGCGGGCGGCTGCTCGCGCAGCGGGATGGGGCACTGCCTCTTCTGCTTGGGGTAGTCCTTGCGCAGGGGGTGTCCCTCGAACTCCTCCCACAGCAGGATCCGCCTCAGGTCCGGGTGTCCCTCGAACCGCACGCCGTACATGTCGAACGCCTCGCGCTCGAACCAGTTGGCCCCCCCGTAGATGCCGCTGATGCTGGGCACCGTGGGATCGTCGGCCCCGACGCTGGTCTTGATGCGGATGCGGTGCCCGTGCCTGATGGAGTGCAGGTGGATGACGACCTCGAAGCGCTCCTCCCTGTCGGGCCAGTCCACCGCGGTGAGATCGCAGAAGTGCTCGAAGCACATCTCCTCGTCGTCGTGCAGGTAGCGCACGATGTCCGCGAGCTTTCCCGGCTTGACCACCACGGTGAAGTCGCCGTGCTCGGCGTGGTCGCTCAGCACCTCGTCCTTGAAGCCTTTCCTGATGCCCCTGACGACCTTCTTGCTCATGGCCTCTCCTTGAGCGCGCGCATGCGCGACGACTTCTCCCGCTGGATGCGGTCCTGCAGCATCATCAGCGCGTCGAGCACCTGCTCGGGCCTGGGCGGGCACCCGGGGATGTACACGTCCACCGGGATGATCTTGTCGATGCCCTGCAGGACGGCGTAGTTGTCGTAGAAGCCGCCCGTGGAGGCGCAGGTACCGAAGGCCATGACCCACTTGGGCTCCGCGAGCTGGTTGTAGATGCGCCTCAGGATGGGGGCCTGCCTGTTGGTGACCGTGCCCACGACCCAGATGAGGTCCGCCTGCCTCGGGCTCCAGCGGGGGGCCTCCGCGCCGAAGCGGGCCATGTCGTACATGGGGCCCATGGTGGACATGAACTCCATGGCGCAGCAGGCGGTCACGAACGGGTACTGGAACAGGGAGAACTTGCGCGCCCACGCGATGGCGTCCTCCACCTGGGTCACGACCCATGACCCCTGTGCCGGCTGCGTGCTGTTCACTGCCATTGCAGGGCTCCTTTGCGGATGAGGTAGAACAGTCCCAGGCCGATCACGCCCAGAAGCGGCAGCGCCACCACGAGACCGGTCGCTCCCATGCTCTTGAAGTGCACGACCCAGGGGTAGAGGACCGCCACCGCCACGTCGAACACGAGAAAGAGCATCGCCAGGAGAAAGAAGCGCACCGGGAAGCGGACGTCGCGGGTCCCGTCCGTGTCGTTCCCGCACTCGTAGGGCATCAGCTTCTCGCGGGTCATGTGCTTGGGCCCCAGAAAGTGGCTCGTCGCCCACAGGGCGATGGCCATCCCTCCGGCGAACACGATGGCCACGAGTATGGCCACGTACTGATCGAACATCGTCATGCTCTTCCTCTCGGCGGTCTTCGGGCCTCGCGCGATCGATCGGGCTATCGCGTGGTAGTCGCTTGTAAGCTTTTCTTAATTAATTGAATGCCCTGGACGTGTCAACATCGCTTTGAGGCGAGGTTTTCGGCTTGAAATACAAGCCGCGCACCTTACGTCTAAAAGAGCAGACACTTGTTGCAATCCACCCCTCGTGGGGTAAAACTGGTGACTGGTGGATCGAATGGAAGGAGCCCTCTCATGAACTCTCCCAAAGCCAATCGACGCGTGCTCGTCGCTGGCGTGGCCCTGGCCGTGACCCTGCTCGCCTCCGCGTGCTGCGTCTGCCCCGAGCCGACGTACGCGACCGTGTACTGGGAGCCGGACCCCGTGCTCGTGCCCTACGCCCCGCCTCCACCCAACGTGATGGTGGCGCAACCCTACGCTCCAGGTCCGGATTACGTCTGGATTTCCGGGTACTGGGACTGGACCGGCGTGGATTTCATCTGGATCGAAGGCTACTGGGCTCCCCCGCGCCCCGGCTACATGTGGGTTTCGGCCACCTACATCTCCGTGGGAGGCTCCATCGAGTACAAGCCCGCCTACTGGAAGCCCGTGCACAAGGGCAAGCCCGTGCACACGGGCAAGCCCGTGGGCGGAACCGGCCAGCACTCGGCCACGCCGGTCGGACCCGGCGGCCCGGACGTGCAC
>JBFYZU010000336.1:0-13523 GCA_041309365.1 Myxococcota bacterium | reverse complement strand
ACCGACCGGCTCACCACGGGCCAGACGTGCGTGGGGTGCGGCGCAGCGCACGCCGAGGGCCTGTGCACGGGAGGAGGCGTGGCCACGTGCACGGAGGCGGACCACACGCCCTGCCAGCAGGTGACCTGCGACGGGGTGATCAGATACTGCACCAGCGCGGGCGGCACCTGGGGCTGGCGCACGGCCGTGGCCTGCGACGACGGCGACGACTGCACGTTCAACGACGCGTGCTTCGGCGGAAGCTGCTCGGGCACGTCCTTTACGTGCATGTCGGACGACTGCACGGACCGAGCCTGCGACGGCACCGGCGACTGCACCGAGACCCCGCTCGACGCCATGACGGTCTGCGGGACCACGGAGTGCCCTGCTGACTCGTGCCCGGGCACCAGCCACCTCGACTACCCGGCCACCTGCACGCGCACGTGCGACGGGGCCGGGACCTGCGCCTCCTGCACCTGCAGCCCCACGCCGGTGGATTGCGTCACGGGCGCGGGAAACGAGTGCTGCGTCGCGGGCTGCACCGCCGGCGGCGGGTGCAACACGACGGCCGGCAGCTGCGGCACCACGAGCGACGTATGCACGGACCCCCACGTTCTCCAGGTGGGGAGCTTGTGCACGGGATGCGGCGCGAACGGCGCGAGCGGGACGTGCTCGGGAGGCGGCTCGTTCACGTGCAACCTCTCGACCCACACCCCCTGCATGTCTTTGAGCTGTGGAGGCACCACCTACTTCTGCACGAACGTGGACGGCACCTGGCGCTGGCGGCCGGCACCCGCGTGCAACGACGAGGATCCGTGCACCCACGGCGACACCTGCGGAGGAACGGGGGCCTGCACCGGATCGACCATCGACTGCACGGATACGCCTTGCATGGACCGCGAGTGCAACGGCACGTCGAGCTGCGTGGAGACTCCCCTCGGTCCGGGCACGGCCTGCGGTACCACGTCCTGCCCTTCGGACAGCTGCGCCTCCGGGTCCTTCACCGACTATCCCGCCACCTGCACCAACCTGTGCAACGGCGCAGGCACCTGCTCGGCCTGCACCTGCTCGGCGAGCTCCTTGACCTGTTCCGATGGACCCCTCGACACGTGCTGCGACGTCTCCTGCAGCATCCTCACGGGGTGCGGCACGACACCAGGCTCCTGCGCGTGGGCGGATGCCTGCGCCGACCCGAACTTCCTCATCGTGGGAAAGGCCTGCTCGGGGTGCGGCGCGAACTGGGCGAACGGCACCTGCACGGGAGGCACTGCCATGGAGTGCAGCGCCTCGATGCACACGCCGTGCACCACGACCATTTGCAACACTGCCACGTACCGCTGCACGAACGTCGGCGGAGCCTGGCAGTGGGGCTCGTCCACGACCTGCGACGACTCGGACCTTTGCACGTACAACGACGTGTGCTCCGGCTCCACGTGCGCAGGCACGCCCATCATCTGCGCGGACGAGGCGTGCACCGACAGCGAGTGCAACGGGACGGCCTCGTGCACGGTCACCTACCCGAGCGGGACGACCTGCAGCGACTCGGACCCCTGCACCACGGGAGAGACCTGCAACGGAGCCGGATCGTGCACGGGCGGTACGCCGGCTGCCTCCTGCGGCGACGGGTCCTGCAACTGCGGCGAGACCATCTCGACCTGCCCTGCCGACTGCACTCCCGTCTGCGTCCTGCCCAGGACCCTGGCCTCCTGGGAAGGCTCCGCCGAGGGCTGGAGCACGAGCGGGAACTGGACGCTGCAGGGCTCCGGGGGTTCGCCCGGCGGCTACATGAACTTCGACGACGCCACTCCCAGCCACCTGACCGACTACAGCCACGCCCTCCTCTCGCCGGTCATGGACCTGGGCGGCTGCACTGCCGTGAGCCTGCGGTACAAGATCAAGCTCTCCGACTACCTGGAGAGCTCGTGGAGCAACGACGAGCACCTCCGGGTGCAGTGCTCCGGCAACGGCAGCGCGTGGACGACGCTCAGGACCTTCACCGACGGCGACGATTACAGCGACATGAGCTTCGGCTGGACCCAGTACACGCACGCCTTGCCAATCGAGTGCAAGACCACCACCGCCTACATCCGCTTCCTGGCGGAAGGCGACGACAGCTGGGACATCTGGTACTGGGGCATCGACACGGTTTCCCTGGAGCCCTGAGCTCGGGTCAGTACCGGTGCAGCTCCCCCACGGCGGCCTCGACCACCTGCAGAGGCTTCAGGCCGGCGACGCAGGCGAGGATGGCGTTGTGGTCACGAAACAGCGGCCTGTCCTCGTCGAGGAAATCCACGACCTCGCGGACCACGGCCTTCGCGGCCTGCGTGCCCTTGCCCGGCGTGAACTTGCGGAAATCCAGGCCCTGGGCCGCGGCCATCATCTCGATGCAGATCACACCGTTGGCCACCTCGAGGATATGACGGGTCTTGAGGGCCGAGTTCATGCCCATGGACACGAAGTCCTCCTGGTCCGCGGCGGCCGGGATGGACTGGTTGTAGGCGGGGGTGCAGAGGATCTTCTGCTCCACGACCTGCATGCAGGCCGTGTACTGGCTCAGCATCATGCCCGAGAACATCCCTGCGCCCCTGGTGAGAAAGGCGGGCAGCCCGGCCGAGAGGGCCGGGTTGGTGAGGCGGTTGAGCCTGCGCTCCGAGAGCACGCACACCATGTTGACCGCTCCGCCCAGGGTGTCGATGGGCAGGCTGATGGGCGAGCCCTGGAAGTTGGCGCCCGTGAGCACGACCTTCTCGTCAGCGAGAAACAGCGGGTTGTCGCCCACTCCGTTGATCTCGACCTCGATCTGGCTTTTTGTCCAGCGGAGCTGGTCGCGGGCGGTGCCGATGACCTGGGGGCTCGAGCGCATGGAGTAGGCGTCCTGCACCCTGGTCTTGTGCTTGCCGGTCCGAAGGTCGGATCCGTCCATGATCTGGTAGAGGTTGCGGGCGCTCGTCACGGCACCGCCGAACCCCCTGAGCGCGTGCAGCCGCTGGTCGTAGGGCTTCATGTTGGCCACCAGCGCCTCGAGCGTCATGGCGCAGGCGATCTCGGACTGCAGCAGGAACCGCTCCGCGTCGTACACGGCCAGACAGCCCATGCCGGCAATCACGTTCGACCCGTTGATGATCCCGAGCCCGTCGCGGGCCTCGAAGACCACGGGGGCGAGGCCGGCCTTCGACAGGGCATCCCTGGCCGGCATGCGGGTCCCCTCGAAGTACGCCTCGCCCTCGCCGAGCATGCACAGGGCGATCTGGCTCATGGGCGCCAGATCGCCGCACGCGCCCACGGATCCCTTGGTGCACACCACCGGCGTGACGCGTCTGTTGAGCATGTCCACGATGAGCTGCGTGATGGCCGGCCGTATGGCGGAGTAGCCGCGCGAGTGCACGTTGACGCGGGTCGTCATGGCCGCCCTCACGATCTCCTCCGGGAACGGCTCGCCGATGCCGGCGGCGTGGTTATAGATGAGGAACCTCTGGAAATCCTTCATCTTGTCGTCGTCCAGGACGACCTCGGAGAACTCCCCGATGCCCGTGTTCACGCCGTACATGATCTCGTGCGCCTCGATGCGCTCCTGGATGAAGGAGCGACAGCGCGCGATGCGCCCGAGCGCATCCGGGGAGAGCTCGAGCTTGCGTCCGTGCCGTGCGACGGCCACCACGTCGTCCGTTGTCAGGTTGCTTCCAGTGATGATGAGCGTCATCTGATGAAACCTCCTCGATCGTGGCCCGGATCACCGCAAGACGAGCGTGGTCCGAGCAGTTGTCGGACGTTTCGCTCCCACCCGCCCCGCTGCAACCGGCCACCCGAGAGGTTTCTCTTCCCGGAGGGATGTTCGGTCCGCGTGACGTCCATCATCTACGGGTCGGGGAGGAAGTCAAGAGAAAGCACCGACGGTCACTTCACGAAGGTGAAGGGGTAGGTGAAGGTGAAGGGGTTGCCGTCTGGTGTGGCCGGGAACGCGATCATCTTCACCTGCACGAGCACGCAGGAGCTCACCTCGTCGCTGCCGGCGCTGGAGGTCTTGATGCCGGCATCGGTGACCTTGCCCTTGCCATCGATGGTGATGCGCACGGACACGTTGCCGTGATCCACGGTGGCCTTCTCGAAGCAGGACTGGATCTTCGTGATGTTGACCTTGATGGCCGCCTGGATCTCGGACTTCGAGAGGGTCGGCGCCAACGGCGCGGGGCCGGCCAGCTCCGGCGGCAGGGCCGACTTCTTCTCCAGCTCTCCAGGCTCTGGTACGCCTTCGGTGGCCTTCTTCGCGTCCGGTGCCGCGGCCCCGCCCTCTACGGGCGCGCCGGCGTTCATGGCCTCGCAGGCGGCCTCGGAGCCCATGTCGCAGGCCTCGAAGATGGCCATCTCCGCGATCGTCTTCTTGCCCTGCGCCTGGTAGATGAGCGCGAGCTGATAGCAGGACTCGGCGTCGCCGTTCTCGCACCCCAGCGTGAAGCGCTCCTCTGGAGTCATGTGCCAGGCGGAGGTCATCTCCAGCGGCCCGTGGTAGAGCGTGACGCGCAGCCTGAGAACGTTCTCGGGATCGTACTGCTCGAGGTACGGCGTGAAGTGCACCATGAGCTTGTCCGCCAGCGCGTCCCACTCCTCCTTCTTGTCGTCCGCCGGCGCGCCATCGCCGAAGGACAGGTGCACGTCCAGGTGCTGGTCCTGCCTCACGACCGTGGAAGGGAACCACTTCGCCAGGGCATGGATGCTCTCGTCGCCCATGGCATACGGAACGATCTTGCCGGTGGTCAGGGCATGGCCAGGCAGGGCCCTGAGGACCTCGATCCAGGCCTTCGTGGCCTCTGTCCAGGACGCATCGTAGAACGGCACCTGCTCGCCGTCTGCGAACACGAGAAGGTCGAAGCGCGACCGGTGCGAGTAGCGCGGGTCCACCTTGTCCGCGACGATGTCGAAGGACAGGGCGTCGCCTCCGGGCGCCACCGCGTCGAAGGCCTGCTCGCCCTCGCGCACCTTCATGTTCGGGTCCAGAGGCGTGGCCCTGCACACGAGCTCGAGCTTCTTTGCGCCGATGTCGCGCATGGCGACGACCCATCCGGTCGCGTGCAGCTGGACCATGCGGGGATCCGCGCATCCGGGCAGCTTGCGGAACATCAGGTCCTCGACGATGAGGTCGTACTCCTCCATGAGTGGCACCCAGTGGCCGTAGGCCACCATGTAGCCGAGGTGCCTCTTGAACTCCTCGTGCCACTTCATCACGCCCACTGCGTCGGGGTGCCCTTCCATGGGGAACACGGCGTCGTAGCCCTGTATTGCGACCACCGGGCCGACCTTGTCGCGCACGGACGTCATGGCCTGCATGAGCGCTGCGTCCGTGACCTCTGCAGAGGCCTTCATGGGCAGCACGGCTCTCTTGCCGGGGACGCTCACCGTGATCTCCTCGAGCTTCACGGGCGTTCCCTGCCCCAGGGCGGCGCGCAGCTTTTCCACCATGGTCTCCCCCAGGCCCGCGATGTCCTGGCCCGCCATCTCTGCGACGGTGAGGGTCTTCGCCTTGCCCGAGGCCTTGGACATCATGACCCTGGCCTTCGGAGAGGCATCGAAGCTCTCCTCCGGGAACTCGAACCAGGCGAGGTACCTGCCGTCGCCAGAAATGCCGGGCATCTCGAGCTTCTGCGCCCCCTTCACACGGGCGAGCTCGTGGACCTTCTTGCCGTCGCCCGAGAGTGCGAAGAAGGCTGTCTGGTCATCCACCGTGTACAGCGCCCGGCTCGAGAACAGCACGCCTCCGTCGCCCAGGGACGAGACGATCTCCGAGTCCACCGAGCCGGAGGTCACCTGCACGTCATTGCCCTGGGCAGGGTGCAGATACAGGACCCTGCGTGCGCCCGTGCTCGTGGCCTCGAAGCGGGTGTAGGCCAGCATTCCCTTGCCCATGGGGAGGATCCGCTGGTCGATGGTCGTGGGCAAGGTCGCGCTCGTCGCCGCGGTCTTGCCATCGTGGGTCGCGATCTCGACGGTCACCGAGGATCCGGACGGATCCACTCCTTTGGGCCTCACGCAGGCGGTCTGCAGGCCGTCCGGGGACACGCCCAGGAAGGCACGGCACTCGCCCAGCTCCGAGATCTCCTTGCTCGCCAGATCGACTCCGTGCACCACGAGCACGGGATCGCCCTTTGGCTCCTTGCCCGGCTCCACCTTCTTGCCCTCCCAGTAGTCGGTGGTGGCAAAGTACAGGCGCCCGCCGCGCGGGTCCGGCCAGAACCCCACCACGTGATGACCGGCCATGGAGACGGGCTCCTCGTCCAGCCCGTCCGGCGCCATGACCACGAGCTGGTTGGCGTCCTCCTCGTCCACGTCGCCGTCGCCGTTGGTGTCGACGGTCTTGATGACCGCGAGCATGGGTTTCTCGTCGACGTACACGAAGCCGTACAGCACGGAGCGGCCCAGAGGACCCAGGGGCAGCTTGATCTTGAGCTCCATGTTGTAGCTCATGAGCTGCTTGCCGTGCAGAAAGCCCCATCCCTCCTTGGGATCGCGCTCGATGGCGTAGAGCAGGTACTTGCCCTCGAGATCCATGGCCTTGGACACGTACACGTCCTCACCGATGCCGAGCTGCTCCGGCGCCGAGAAGGCATCGAGAGCACCGCTCGAAACCCCGGCGTACTTCGCCTTCTTGCCCTTGCAGCCCGGACAGGACGCCAGCGACACCGCGAGCACACAGACGAGCCAGTTGCGCATGTTTCCTCCCGGATGGATAGGATGAGAACAGCCACGCAGGATATCCCAGCGCCACCCCCGGATCAACGAGAGACCGTCGTCCTCGCAGCTGGACCGTTGCATACGCAAACCCGTTGATCAAGACTGCTCCACGGAGGTCTGCACGTGGAGAAACGCCTCTTGGTCAAGGTCTACTACGAGGACACCGACTGCCTGGGCATGGTGTACCACGCCAACTACTTGAAGTTCCTCGAGCGGGGCCGCACCGAGCTCATCGACGGCCTGGACAGGCCCATCGCCGACTGGAACCGCGATGGATTCAACTTCGCGGTGTACCAGATGAACATCAAGTTCCGCGCTCCAGCCCGCCTGGGCGACGAGTGCGAGGTCGTGACCAGGGTCGTGGGCGGCAGCGAGTACCGCAAGAAGCTGCACCAGACCCTGGAGCTCGGCGGCGAGGTCATCACCGAGGCCGAGGTGGAACTGGTCTGCCTGGACGCCGATCTCAAGCTGCGCGAGTTCCCGCCCGGCCTGTTCACATGAGGGCCGGTCCGTCGTAATCTACCGGCATGCACATCATCCTGGAGCTCATGGAAGCGACCGCCTCGCTGGGCACGAAGCTTCTCGTCGGCATGGGAGCGGTCATCGCGATCCTGATCGTGGGAGCCGCGGTGCGTTCACGTGCCCCTCGCGCCGGCGTCCTTCTGGCCATCCTGGGCCTGTCCGTCCCCGTGCTGGCCCTGAGCTACTGGCTCGTCGATCGGGGCCTCCTCGAGCGCGACATGGCCGTGCGCGGCACGGGTCGCAAGATGCACGTCATGAAGATCTACCAGGGAGAAACCCTGGAGCCGGGCTACGTGGCCATCAAGGGAGTCGCCCGGCGCGAGATGGGCGCCGAGATGAAGCTGGGCTCCGTGTTCGGCGCCGACCTGTCCACCACCTTCTGCTATCCTGTCACACCGCCCACGCGCATGCGCGAGGCACCGGTGGTGGCCTGCTCGCGCGACCGCGGACCGGGAGGAAAGGCGGAGGACGTGGTCATCGAGGGCATCGTGGGCGTGCATCCCGTTCCACCTAGGGTGCGTGCCATGTTCAAGGAGGAATCGAACGTCGACGTGAGACCCGATGCGTTGCGCCTGGACGAGGGTTCGGCTCCCCCCACGACCACGGCCGCCGGCATCCTCATGTGTGCCGGTGCCTTCTTCGCCCTCGCCATGGTCGTGATCGCCGTGCTGGCCCTGCGTCGCAGACCCGACGCCGACTGAACCGTTCGCGCAGAGCAGAAGGAGAAATAGCATGAAGGTCGTGGCTTTCAGCGGGAGCGCCCGCAAGAACGGCAACACCGAGAGGATGATCCGGGAGGTATTCGGGGAGCTCGAGAAGGAAGGCATCGAGACCGAGATGGTCTGTCTGGCGGGCCAGACCGTCAAGGGCTGTCGCGCCTGCTACGTGTGCCTGAAGGAGAAGGACGGCACCTGCAGCCAGAAGGACGACATGGTCAACGACTGCATTGCGAAGATGGTCGCTGCCGACGGCATCATCCTGGCGTCGCCGACATACTTCTCGGACGTGAGCGCAGAGATGAAGGCACTCATCGACCGCGCTGGCATGGTCTGCCGCGTCAACGGCGACATGCTCAGGCGAAAGGTGGGCGCGGGCATCGCCGTGGCGCGCCGCGGCGGCGCCATGCACACCTTCGACACCCTCACGCACTTCTACCTCATCGAGCAGATGATCGTCGTGGGCTCCTCCTACTGGAATCTCGGATTCGGCAGGGAGAAGGGCGAGGTGGAGAAGGACGAGGAGGCCATGGCCGTGATGCGCACCCTGGGCCAGAACATGGCCTGGGTCCTCTCGAAAACGATCGGTTAGCCTCGGACCGGGAGCCCGAGGAGGCGTTCCACGGGTCCAAAGGACGATGGCTCATGGGGCCTTGATGGTGGTGGCCTTGGCGTCGATGTTGATGAGTGGTGTCAATGCCTGATCGAAGGGCAGCACGAGGACGGTGTTGTTGGGGCTGTTGATGAGGTTTCTGAGGGTCTCGATGTAGAAGTACGAGAGGTACTCCCGCGTCAGTGTGGCGTTGATGATCTCCTGGGCGTCCTTGATGCCCCTGGCCTCGATGCGGCGGCGCTGGGCCTCCTTCTCCTCCCTGTCGAGCTTGAACTCCATCTTTTGCGCCTCCTGCTGGGCCTGGAGCTTCTGCTGGATGGCCTCGGCGACCATGTCGGGAAGCTCGATGTCGCGCAGGGCGGCCTTCTCGCACTTGAGACCGCGCTTTTTAAACTCCTTGATGACCATCTGCTCGATGTCCACGGCGAGCTGGCTGCGCCCGGCCTGGTAGAGATCCGTGGCCTTGTACCTGACCGTGACGTCGCGCACCACGGCCCTGGTCACGGGACGCACGATCTTGTCCACGTAGTCGGTGCCGATGGTCTTGTAGATCCTCGGTGCGTTGGATCCGATGACGCTGAACCACACGGCCACGTCCACCTGCACGCGCAGGCCGTCCTCGGAGAGCACGCTGATGGGCGTGTCCTGGTACACCATGGCGTCGTCCACGTAGTTCTTCTCACCCGAGGCGGCCGCGTACACCTCGGTGCGCGTGCTCATGACGGTCATGGTCTTGAGCGGGTTCACCCAGAAGTGCAGGCCGGACTCCAGGGGACGGACATCCACGGCGCCGAACAGGTCCAGCACTCCCACCGACCCGGCCGGCACGGCTCGCATGGTGGAGACCACCAGGAGGACCAGAAACACCAGGTAGGCCACGCCCGTGAGGGCCCACACGACGCGGCCCACCCCCTTGCCCGAGATCCGGGCCTGCAGGGCCTCTATCTGGTTGCGGATGCGGAGCTGCTCGGTGACCGTGCCCACGCGCCTGAGCTCCTCCTCGAGGCTGCGCAGCCGCTCCTGAGCCCGCGCTCCCAGCGCACCGGTCGCCTTGCCGGCCAAGGCCGAGACGACCGTGAGGATGACGGCCACGACCAGGACGAACATCGCGATTCCGAACATGGTGACCTCCGTGTCAGCCGTCACAACTAGCGCACCCGGCAGCCCGGCGCAACACGACCAGTGGCGCACCGTCTCGAACGCAACTAGACTCGCGCCCGTGGACGATCCATTGCAGATGATCATGGTGCTGGTGCTGTGGGCGGACCTGGCCGTGATGGCGATCGTCGGCGCATGGATCCTCGTGCGCGAGCGGCGCGAGCTCGCGAGGCCGGCGCGCCTGATCGCGCCCGCGCTGGTCTTCGGCCTGGGGCTCGTGCTCAGGCTCGTGTTCTCGCCCATGGCGGTGATCCACGAGAACGCCCACGGGTACGAGTTCCTCGGCACGGCGTTCACGCTCGAGGGCTTCTTCTACCACGGGGCCGGCTACCACGCGTTCATGCACCTCGTGGCCATGGTCTTCGGGCCGGAGCCGGTGGCGGTGTTCGCCGTCAACGCGGTGCTCGGTGCCGCATCGGCGGCCGTCCTCCTTCCACTGGGGAGGCACATCCTCGACTCTCGCGAGGCCGGGATCGTGGCAGGGCTCGCCCAGGCGTGCATCCCTCCCGCGGTGCGCCTGGGCGGCAGCGAGAGCATGTTCCCGCTGGCCACGTTCGCCGTGCTCGCGGCCACGTGGGCGCTTTTCTTTGCGATGAGGCGTGGGTGCACGGCCAGGTTCGTGCTCTCGGCGAGCCTGGTGGCCTTCGGCATGCAGGTCAGGCCGGAGATGGCCCTCTGGCCACTCGTGCTCGCGCTGTGCGTGCCGCTCGAGCCCGGCTTTGGCGACGGGCTGCGAAGGCGCGGGCCATGGATCGCGATGGCGTGGTTCGTCGCGCTGGCATCGCCCTGGATCTGGTTCCGCGTGCAGGTGGCCAGCCGCGAGGGGGTGCCCGGCTTCTTGAGGCTCGGACCGCTCGCGTTCGTGGAGTCGTTCTTCTCGTCAGACAACCTGCTCTTCTCGTTCGCCTGGATCCCGGAGATCGTCTGGGCACTGGCCCTGGCCGGGCTCGCGACGCTCGCATGGCGGCGGCCACGGGCACTGGCGCCCATCGTGGGAGGCCTCGTGGTCGTGGCGTGGCTCGTGGTCGGGGTGAGAAGCGGGTTCGCCACGCGCATGAGGCTGCAGACAACCCTCCTGCCGTTCTTGTGCCTGGCCGCGGGCGGAGGCGCTGCATGGCTTTCAGGTCTCCTGGGGCCGAGGCGCAGGTACGCGGGCCTGGCCGCCGCGTGCGTCCTCGTGGTCGTCTCGTCGATGGCCCGCGTCCCGGCCGCGGCCACACCTGCCAACACGCAGTACGAGTTCGATTTCCTGGCTCGAACGACAGGCAGGATCCCGCCGGAGTGCGTCCTCGTGACCGCGGATCGGTTCATGGGCAATGGAATCGTCTCCACGGAGTTCCCCTGGTGGCTGCACGAGAGAGTGGAGCAGAGCCAGTTTCTGGAGGGGCAGGACAATGCCGGCCACGAGGCCCCGGGCTCGTGCTTCGTGTTCTACCGCGGCCTCTCGTGCAGGAGCTTCACCCACGAGGAGACGGCGAACCTGCCCGCGGACGGCCTGCGGCACGAGTGCAGGGTGGTGGAGAGGCTCTACCGGCTGGAGACCATGGAGAAGGTCACGTTCGAGAACCGGCCGGACAGCTACCTGATCGTGCCCGGGGACACCGTGACCGTTGGCTTCTACAGGTTGCGGCCGCGATGAACGACCGGAGTTGACGGAAGGTGGCCGCACGAGACAGGATGTGTCGCATGCCAAGGCCCACGGCAGAAGCGCTACGGGCGAGAGCCGCGAAGCACCGCGAGACCCTCGTCGATGTCACACACCGCACGGGCGGGGCCTATCTCGCGCAGGCGCTGAGCAGCATCGATCTCATGACCGCCCTGCTCCACGGGTACGTGAGCGGCAGGCCGAAGGAGCCTGCGTGGCCCGGGCGCGACAGGTTCCTGCTGTCTCCGGGGCACTACGCGCTTCCGTTCTACGTGTGCCTGGCGGACCTGGGCTACTTCGATGCAAAGCTGCTCGACACGTTCAAGGAGAACGGGTCGCCCGTGGAGCTGGCCACCCACCGCGGGACGCTGCCCGGCATCGAGGTGAGCGGGGGATCTCTTGCCCAGGCGCTGAGCGTCGGCGTGGGCATGGCGCTGGCAGCACGCCTGGGGAAGAGGACCCACCGGGTATTCGTGATGATGAGCGATGGCGAGCAAGGGTCGGGCCAGGTGTGGGAGGCCGCGACCGCTGCCGCACACTTCGGGCTGGGCAACATGGTGGCGGTCGTCGACCGCAACGGCTTCCAGGTGGACGGCGCGACGAGGGACGTCATGAACACGGATCCGCTCGTGGACAGGTACCGCGCGTTCGGGTGGCTGGCCGAGGAGTGCGACGGCAACGACATGAGCGCCGTGACGGCGGCCCTGGACGGGCTCGTGGAGAGCGAGGATCCGCGACCGCGGATCCTCGTGGGGAACACCGTGCGAGGCAAGGGGATCTCGTTCATGGAGGCCAACCCCGCGTTCCACTACACGCGCATGGACGACGACATGCTGGGCGAGGCACGGGCACAGCTCGAGGCCGGGTGGGACGACGCATGAGCCTGCTTCTGGAGAAGCCCTCGACGACGTTCGCGCCGTACCGGGAGGCCATCGTGAAGCTCGGCGAGCGCGACGTGCGCGTGGTGGTGCTGGGCGCCGACCTGGCGAACTCCACCGAGATCGACGGCTTCAAGGAGAGGTTCCCCGAGCGGTTCTTCAACCTGGGAGTGGCCGAGCAGAACGCCGTGGGCATCGCGGCCGGGATGGCGTTCGAGGGGCTCGTGCCCATCTTCCACTCCTTCGGCGTGTTCGCGACGCGCAGGCCCTACGAGCAGGTGTGCATCCAGGCGGCCATGGAGCGCTCCAACGTCAAGCTGGTAGGCGCCCTGCCCGGCCTGTCCTCCCGGCTCGGGCCGACGCATCAGGCCATCGACGACCTGTCGCTCATGCGCACCCTGCCGAACATGGTGGTGGTGGATCCCGCGGACGCCACGGAGATGGTGCAGGCACTGGACGCCATCGCAGCACACGACGGGCCCTGCTACATGCGCATGATGCGGCGCGAGGTTCCGGTGATCTTCGATCCCGGCAAGTACCGCTTCGTGCTGGGCCGGGCCGTCGAGGTCGAGGCCGGGGTCGACGTGACCATCCTGACCACGGGCTCGATGCTGGCCGTCGCGCTCGAGGCCTCGGACATGTTGCGGGAAGAGGGCAAGAGCGCCACGATCCTCCACGTGCCGACCATCAAGCCCCTGGACGGGGACGCGATCCTGGACTGTATCCGGGTCACGGGCTGCGCCGTCACTGTCGAAAACCACCTGATCACGGGCGGGCTGGGTAGCGCCGTGGCGGAGCTTCTGGCCGAGGAGAGGCCAGCCCCGCTGGTTCGCGTGGGCATCGAGGACAGGTTCGCGTCCGCGGGCACGCCCGAGTACCTGTTCGAGATGCAAGGGCTGTGCCCCGTGGACGTGGCAGCCGCCGCGGCAGTGGCCATGCAGCGTCGCGGGTGACGGGATGGCCGACCGCATCCACGCCACCTACAGGCTCGTCGCACCGCCAGGCGACGCGCACAGGGTGGCCGATGACATCTGCATCGAGCAGACCGTGGAGGCGCACAGATCCCTCGCCTCGGAGCCTCGCTTCACCGAGGGGATCGTAGGCAGGGTCGAGTCCATCGCGAACATCGAGGACGACGTCCACGAGGCCGTGATCTCGTACCCCGTGCGCATCATGGCAGATTGCATCCCGCAGCTCTTGCAGGTTCTATACGGCAACGTGTCTCTCATGATGGGCATCAGGCTCGAGCGGGTCCACCTTCCAGACTCGTTCGCAAAGAAGTTCGGCGG
>JBFYZU010000335.1:0-11331 GCA_041309365.1 Myxococcota bacterium | reverse complement strand
CGGCCCTTGAAGACGTTGCCATATGGCTTTTCAGGCTGTAGAATAACCCCGTCTTGACGACTCCATGCCAGCACTGCAAGGCCGACCTTCCCGACGACGCGAACGTGTGTCCGGCCTGCGGGACTCCCGTGAGCGCCGCCATGCGCTTCATCGGCAAGGTCATCGGTGGAAAGTACGAGATCACCTCGTTGCTGGGCGAGGGAGGCATGGGCGCGGTCTACGAGGCCCGTCACGTGGAGGTGCATCGCAAGGTCGCGCTCAAGCTCCTGCACTCCCAGTTCTCGCGCAGCGGCGAGATGCTGACCCGGTTCGAGCGCGAGGCCAGGGCCACGGGCGAGATAGGCCACGAGAACATCATCGAGGTCTTCGACCTGGGCACGGATCCGGAGACGGGCAGCGCCTATCTCGTGATGGAGAAGCTCAAGGGCCACGAGCTGTCCGAGGCGATACGCAAGTACGGACGGCTGGGCCTGGGCGAGACCATCGACATCATGCTGCAGGTGCTCAGCGCCCTGGCTGCCAGCCACGAGCTGGGTATCGTGCACCGCGACCTCAAGCCGGACAACATCTTTTTGACCGAGGTGGCGGGCCGCACCAACTGGGTCAAGATCCTCGACTTCGGCATCGCCAAGTTCCAGACGCCCGAGGACGGCCACAAGCTCACCCAGACGGGCCAGATGATGGGCACGCCCTACTACATGGCGCCCGAGCAGATCCAGGGCGATCCCGCGATGGACCACCGCCTGGATCTGTACGCCTGCGGCGTGATCCTCTACGAGATGCTCACCGGACGCGTGCCCTTCGACGCGCCCAACGTCCCGGCCATGGTGCTGGCCATCCTGACGTACACGCCGCCGCCGCTTTGCGAGGTGGACTTGAACATCCCGGCCGCGCTGTCCGACGTGGTCATGAAGGCCATGAGCCGCGACAAGGAAGCCAGGTTCCAGAGCGCCAACGACCTCGCCCAGGCCCTCGAGCCCTACGGCACGGGCGCCATCGCGGTGACCCAGGAGATGCAGCGCTCCGAGGCTTTGGCCAGGACGGCGCTGGGCAAGCTCGGGACCGACTGGAACCTGACGCCGCCTCCCGGCACCACCGGCATCCGGAACCAGAGCTCCACGGGCATGGAGTGGACCCAGACGGGCGGCGGCACCATGGCCCGGTCGCACCGCGGCCTGGGCGTCGCGGTCGGCCTCGTCGTGGCGCTCCTCTTGCTGGGCGGGCTGGGCGCCGGGTACGTGTTCGGCATCAGGCCCATGCTCGCGGGCAGAAACGCGGTCGCGGGCCAGGCCGGCCAGCCCACGCAGGACCCCGGACTGGTGGTCACCGAGGCCGCCGTGCCCGCGCCGCAGGCTCCACCGGGCGCCGAGATGGTCAAGCTGCGGCTCTCGGCCGAGCCGGCCGAGGCGGCCATCTACCTGGACGGCGCGAAGCTGCCGGCCAACCCCTACGTGGGCTCGTTCGTGAAGACCGAGTCCGCGCACCTCATCGAGGTCAAGCTCGAAGGCCGCGAGGACTTCCTCGAGTGGGTCAAGTTCGACGCGGACGTGGAGCGCACCGTGACCCTCTCGGACAAGAAGAAGGGCTCGACCGCGAAGAAGCCGGGGGCCGGCGAGACCTACGCCACGCCCGTCGCGCCGGTGCCGGGGTCCACGGATGCGAAGCCGGCCGGACCGGACGGCGCCCAGCCCGAGAAGACCTTCGTGATCACCAAGGCCCCCGAGGACAAGCCGCCGCCGGTCGAGGTCAAGCCTCCCGCTGAGGACAAGCCGGAGAAGAAGCCGGGCAAGGGGATCATCGAGGAAAGCCCGTACTGATATCCTGACGTTTTCGGTCGTTCTCCCGACGTACGGACCCTGCCAACGGATGGGGCACGCGTGCGGGCGGAGGGGTCCGCGATCACGGCGCGGATGGAGTCCGGGCGAGGCACGGGCCTGCGGATGCGGTTGAGACGAAGGACAGAAGCGCCGTCACGCCTGCGATCGCCGCACCTCCTGACTGATGTGATCATGAGTTGACACACTCATCTTATCGCGGGAATATGAGCGTATGCAATCATCTGATCACATTCCTCGGTCCCTGATCCACTATGCGTTCGACGACGAGTTGACCGGCCGGCACATGGTGTTCGTCGCTGGCGCGCGCCAGGTGGGCAAGACATCTCTCGCCCGCCGCTGGCTCGAGGAACGCAAGTGCCGGTCCCTCTACTACAGCTGGGACGACCCTGCGACGCGCCGGGCCTACCTCGCGGACGGCAGGTTCTTCGAGTCGGCCGCGAGATCGTCCGGTGTCGAGGATCCGTGGATCGTCTTCGACGAGATCCACAAGCGGACCAGGTGGCGCGACATCCTGAAGGGGGTCCACGACGTTTTCGGCGGCGAGTTCCGCTTCCTGGTGACGGGCAGCGCCCGTCTGGACCTGTTCCGCCGCGGAGGCGACTCCCTCGTGGGCCGTCACACGCTCTTCCACATGATGCCGCTCACCCTGCGCGAGCTGACGCTGGCGCCCTGGCGGCCGCCCCTCCCCGGGTCGGAGGATCCGTCCATCTTCGCGGCCGGGCTCGAGGAGCGCATCCTGGACCGCCCCGGATCCGGGGCTGCCGAGGCGTGGGGAAGGCTGCTGCGGCACGGCCCTTTCCCGGAGCCTCTCACGAGGGGCTCCGATCGCTTCGGCCGAAGGTGGCACGCGGATTACCTGTCGCTCGTGACCCAAGAGGACCTCCGCGACGTGAGCCGCGTGATCGACGTCGACCGCGTGGAGAACCTGCTCTCGCTGCTGCCCGGGCGGGTCGCCTCGCCGCTCTCCATGGCGAGCCTCGCCAGGGATCTCGAGGTAGCGCACACGACGGTCAAGGCGTGGCTGGAGCAGCTCAGGAGGCTGTACGTCCTGTTCCCGGTCCCGCCGTGGACCGGCGGGAAGGTCGCGCGCGGTCTCCGCAAGGAGCAGAAGTGGTACTTTCTGGACTGGTACCACGTGCCCGAGCCGCCGGCCAGGTTCGAGAACATGGTCGCGACCTCCCTTTTCACCGCCTGCGCGGCCATGACCGACCTGGGCTTCGGCGACTACCGGCTCCACTACGTGAGGACCACGGACGGGAAGGAGATAGACTTCCTCGTCTCGCGCGGCAAAGTCCCGATGCTCGCGGTCGAGGTGAAGACCGGAGACACCAGGCCCTCGGGACCTCTCGTGAGCAGGCAAAGGTGGGTGGCGAGGGCGCCGGTAGCGGCCGTGCAGGTCGTGGCCACGCCCGGGATCCTCGGGAGGCACCCGGATCACACGTGGGTCGTGAGCGCGGATCGCTTCCTCTCGGCGCTCGGGTGAGGGCGCGCCGCGCTGTCACCCGGCGCCGCACCAGGATCCCCTCGATCGATCTCGCCCGCGAACCTGTTCACGGCCTCCTGCTCGTCCATCTTGCCCGTGGCGTACGCTTCACCGAGCCAGGTCCAGCGCCTCTTCACGACGATCTGGCCCCCATCCTGAAAAGGGGGTGCAAGATCGGCGCCGGGCACATGATCGCAACCATCAGAGCCTGCAAGGTCCTCAAGGGCATTCGCGGCAACCCCCCGACATCGACGCCATCAAGGACTGCATCCTGCGCCTCTCGCAGCTCGTCTTCGACCATGACATGGCCATATCAGGCCAGCGCCAGCCCAACCACTGTTGACGCCGGCATTCACCCTGCTTCTGTTCTTTTTCGCCACAGCCTGCGGAGACGATGACAACGGCAACGGAGACACGACGGACGCGGACTCCGACACCGACGTGGCCTCCGACGTGGCCTCCGACACCGAGAACTCGACGCCGCCGGATCTCGGCGAGGCCGGTGCCTTCGTGATCCTCGCCAAGAGCGGGATCTCCACGGTGCCGACCTCCGCGGTCACGGGGGATCTCGGGGTGAGCCCCGCCGCCGCGACCTACATCACGGGGTTCTCGCTCACCATGGACCCGTCGAACGAGTTCTCGACATCGCCGCAGGTGACCGGGAAAATCTACGCTGGCGACTACTCGACGCCCACCCCGTCCAACCTGACCACGGCCGTCGGCGACCTGGAGCTCGCGTACACCGACGCCGCGGGGCGCGCGCCGGACACGACAAAGCTGGGCGCCGGGGACATCGGCGGGATGACCCTCGAGCCGGGCGTCTACAAGTGGGGAACGGGCCTGCTGATCCCGACGGACGTCACCCTGGACGGCGACGCGACCAGCGTCTGGATCTTCCAGATCGCCCAGGACTTCACCATGAGCAGCGGCGCGCAGATCCTCCTGACCGGCGGGGCGCTGCCCGAAAACGTCTTCTGGCAGGTCGCCGGCTTCGCGGATCTCGGCACCACCGCGCACTGCGCGGGGACCATCCTGTCGCAGACCTCGATCACGCTGCGCACGGGCGCGTCCATCGACGGCAGGCTGCTGGCGCAGACGGCGGTCGCCATCGACGGCAGCACCGTGGTCGAGCCCACCGACTGAGCTGCCGTCCCCCCGTGGTCGATTTGCGCGAGGGCGTCCGGCGAAACCGGCACGAGAGGCTGCTACATGCAGAAGGACGTCATGTTCGAATAGATATCGTGGTCGCCTCCGCGCATGTCGGACCAGACCAGCCCGAACACGCTTCCCGTCCACGCCAGTGCCGGCCACTCGGAGTCGGCGCCCAGGTCCGAGACCCTCGTGTCCGTCTCCAGGGCCGTCCCCGAGGCGGAGATCCGCCTGAAGTAGATCTCCCACGATCCGTTCCTGTAGTCCGTCCAGCCCACGCCGAACTCGCTGCCCGTCCAGACCAGCGACAAGGACCGCGAGAACTCCGGGTCGACGGTGATCCGTGTCTCGGTGCCGATCTTCGCGCCCGCCGCGGACACGCGGGCGAGGTAGATCTCGAAGTTCACGTACGGGTCGATGCGGTCGTCCTCCCAGGCGACGCCGTACTCGCTGCCCGTCCACACCAGATCCGAGTACCCCTGCTGAGCCGGGTCGTTCGTCAGCCTCACGTCCGGACCCACCTTCGTCGCTGCTTCGGAGATGCGGCAGAAGTAGATCTCGGCGTCGACCGTGCGGTGGTCGTACCAGGTGACCGCGTACTCCGTACCGGACCACGCGAGCGCCGTGTCGTACGAAGGTGCGTCGTCGTTCGTGATCCTCGTGTCCGACCCGGCCTCGAGGCCCGTGGGCGAGAGGCGCGCGAAGTACACCTCCCTGTTGCCGTCCCGGTTGTCGTGCCAGCTCACGCCGTACTCGCTCCCCGACCACGCGAGATCCGGCTTGAGCGACTCCCCGCCGTCCGAGGTGACGCGCACGTCCGGGCCGACCTTGGTCCCCTCCGGGGCAAGGCGCGTGAAGTACACCTCGTAGTTGCCGTCCCTGGTGTCGTACCAGCTCAGGCCGTACTCGCTTCCCGTCCACACCATGGACGGCGAGAGCGAGTGTCCAGTGGCCGACGTCACCCTGACGTCCAGGCCCATCCTCGTCCCCGCCGTGGTGATGCGCGCAAAGTAGATCTCGCTGTCCCCGTCCCTCGTGTCGTGCCAGCTCGCTCCGATCTCGCTGCCCGTCCAGGCGACGGACACGTCGATGGCATCTCCCACTGCCACGGAGATCGGCGAGTCCGACTGCATCAGCCCGATCTCCGGGATGCCGTTGCAGTTGGTGTCGACGCCTGCGCATGGAGGCGGCGCCCCGGGAAACACGAGGTCCACGGCGTCGTTGCAGTCGGTCCCGCCGCAGCTCTCGTCCAGAAAGCCGTCCGCATCGTCGTCCGCCCCAGGGGCGTCGAGCAGGTCACCGTCGCAGTCCTGGTCCACCGTGTCGCAGACCTCCAGGGCACCCGGGTGGACGCCGGCAAGGACGTCGTCGCAGTCGGTCCCGCCGCAACCCCCGTCCAGATGGCCGTCCGCGTCGTCGTCCGCCCCGGGGGCGTCGAGCAGGTCACCGTCGCAGTCCTGGTCCACCGCATCGCAGCTCTCCGTGGCCCCGGGGTGGATGTCCCGGTCCGAGTCCACGCAGTCGATTTGCGCACCGGCCGCGGCGCACGTGGCGTTGGGGTACCCGTCACGGTCGACGTCCTCGTTGTTCGAGAGCTCGCCGTCGCAGTCGTCGTCCTTTCCGTTGCACGTGTCCTCGATGGCTCCCCAGTGCACGAGCGGATCGGCGTCGTCGCAATCGTTGCCCCCGCAATCGCCGGCACGCACGTACGAGTCGCCGTCGTTGTCGCTGTCTTCGTGGCCGTTGCAGTCGTGGTCGACCATGTCCGAGCAGTCCACCGCCGTCGAGCCGGAAAAGACGTCGGCCGCTGCGTCGTCGCAGTCGTCGCCTCCCGCGCACGACGTGGTGTAGTGCCCGTCGCCGTCCTCGTCCGCGTCGGGCAACGTGTCGCAGTCGTCGTCCGCCCCGATCGCGCAGTTCACCGGAGCGTCCGGGTGCACGTCGCCGTCCGTGTCGTCGCAGTCGGTCCCGCCGCAGGCCGTCCCGCCCACCTCGGCCACCGGGTAGCCGTCGCCATCCGCGTCGCCGGCCTCGTGCAGACAGGTCCCGTAGTCCACGTCGCATGAGTCCGTCGTGCAGGGATCTCCGTCGTCGCAGTCCGCGTCCTCTATGCAACCCTCGGACGTGGGGTCGAAGCTGGTGGTGTCGGCGGGAACGTCCCCGCTCGTCTCGTCGCCGGCCGTGTCCGACCAGATCGCGTCGGGATCCGCGCCAAAGTCCCCCGTCCCCCCCCCGCTTTTGCACGCTGCAACGACGCACGCGAACGCGACGACAAGAGGCCTGACCGCCAACGAGCGCAGCGTCCCTGCTCGCACACCCAGCTGCTTGCAATTGCCGGCCGTCATCTCCTCGGACCCCCTTGTCGTTCTCGCATCCGGCGACCGCCTGGCAGCGTACATGCCGGATCGCCTCGCGTTGTGCGGATCAGTATACCATGGACGCCTCGTGGGCGAATCCTTGACCCTCGAAGGTGCCGAGGCCATGCGATGAGGTGAGCGTGGCGCAAGGCGGCGTGCGGGATCAGTCGGCCTCGACCTGACGGATGAACATGTCGGTGCCGTCGCTCCAGATGATGGCGTAGTGGGTGTCGCTGGCGAGCGCCACCACCGACGGGTTCTGGCCCTGGAACTCGGTGTCGCTCTCGCTCAGGTCGATCTCGTCGCTGGCCAGCATGCCCGAGCCGTCCTCGAGATCCGCGATGCGCCGAAAGTAGATGCGCCGGCCCGACCTGCGGTCCGACCAGGCGATGCCGATGGCGTTGTCGTACCACACGGCGCTCACGTCCGCGCTCAGCCTGTCACGGCTTTCGGAGATCCGCAGCACGGGCCCGAACACGGTGCCGGGGTCGCTCTCCGGCAAGAGGGTGGAGAGCCTGATGCTCACCGCGTACACCTCGGGCTGCGAGTCGGTTCCCTGCCTGGCCGCGAACACGAGGTACGCGAGGTCCTGGCCAGGGTCCGACTGGCTGGCCACGAGCACGGGATCGCGGAAATCCGCGAACTCCGCGGGTTGATAGGTGACGACCTTCGTGGAGTCGTACGCGCTGCTCTTGTTCCAGTAGACGAGCTTGATGGCGGAGCCGTTCTCCACCCATCCCACCACGTAGCCGCCGAAGGCGTCGGCCACCGTCGGCCTGTCCGTGATGCTGGCGCCGGACGTGGCGCCCAGGGCGATGAAGTCGCCCCCGTCCGAGGAGGTGAGGTTGCCCGTCGATGCGCTGAAGCGCGCCAGGAACACGTCCTCCACGCTGGCCGTCTCGCCCACGAACGCCACCGCGTACTCCGCAGCCGAGGGCCTGGCCGCCACGTAGGGCGTCGCCGGGTTCGCGGGCCAGGTGATGGGGTAGGCAGAGCACACCAAGGGCGGCCCTACGGTCTGTGTTCCGGGCCATGTCGCGCACCCGAGCGCCGGTGCGCCCGGGTTCATCTCGTAGAGCGCGAACTGGAGCTTCTTGCCTCCCAGGTGGTCTATCCACGCGGCGGCCAGGTTGGTGCCGCGTGTGGCCAGAAACGGGTCGCTCATGTTGTAGGTGCTCGTGCCCGTGGGCCCGACGTAGATGTACTGGTCCGTGGACTGGGGCGTGGCCGGGAACGCGATCTCCGCGGTGCGCAGCCGCTTCACGCTCACGTCCTCGTCCGACTCCCAGACGACCGAGATGTTCGGGCTCGTGTGCACGGCCACCGGGCCCGACCACCCGCAGTCCGTGCAGCTGCCCTTGCCCACCGCGGCCGGCGAGCTCACGGCCGCGAACACGCCCTCGTCGATGACCGAGTCGCAGTTGTCGTCGAGCAGGTTCGCGGTCTCGTCGGCTCCCGGGTGCACGGAGAATCCCGCGGGGTCGCGGTCGTCGCAGTCGGGCTGCCGCGCATCGGTGCACACCCACCAACCGTCCCCGTCGTTGTCCGTGCCGTTGTGCGAGCAGGTGTTCGTATCCAGATCGCAGTAGGCGCAGTCGTAGATGGGGTTCACGCCGCAGTTCGTGCCGCCCGCCTCGCACCTGCAATCCAGGTTCTCCTCGCACACCACGGTGGTCCCGTCCAGGTCGGGGAAGATCATCTTCTTGTCGAAGTCGACGACGAAGTAGCACCTGTAGGCGAACACGCAGAGCGCCACGGTGATGAGGATGATGACGAGGGCAACGGCCTGGTTCTTGTTTTCCTTGCTCATCTTGCCACCTCCCTCAGAACGTCGCCGTCATGGAAAATCCCTTGAGATCGGGTGCCATGACGGGCGCGAACGCCACCTCGAGCTTGCTCTCGGGCGGCTTGAACCTGGTGAAGAAGGCCAGCACCAGGGCCGTGGCCCCGAACGCCGCCGTGACGCCCCAGAGGATGTCCGTGGTCAGCTGGAGGGTCTTGCCGGCGTCCCTGATCTTCTCGCGCTCGTCCTGGCAGGTGACCAGCGTGTGGCACGTGGACGTGCCGTCCTGCACGTCGCTGAGGAACGAGGCGTACTCGTCGGACTTCTGCAGCGCCAGCACCCCGGTGATGGTGCCGCCGATGGCCGAGGCCACGGCCACCGATGCCATGGTCCAGAACCACACGGGCGCCACACCCGCGCCCTCGCGCACGAGCTTCACGATGGCCTTGGTGGGCTTGCCCGTCGTGAGCTGGATGTCGCCCTCGAAGGTCATGTACCCGTCGGCCTTCACGCTCAGGTGGGTGGGCCCGGGAGGCAGATCGAGCGGCTTGAGCGGGATGCTCCCCATCCTGATGCCCTCGATGAACACCTCGGCGCCGTCCACGTTGGCCTCCACCGTGAGCCGCGCGGGCTCGCCCTCGATCTCGGGCGTCACGTCGATGGTGCGGTTGTCGTCCTCCTCCACCACCACCTCCTTGACCGCCTTCTTGTACCCGGGCGCCTTGATCTCCACCGAGTGGGTGCCTGCCTTGACCTTGCCCGACCACGGGGCAGGCCCCATCTCCTTGCCGTCCATGAAGACCACGCCCTTGGGCGCCTCGGTGGTGACCTCGATGTTACCCCACTTGACCACCCACACGAGCTCGAACTCCACCTTGAGCGTCTTGCCCGCGGGCACCACGATGTCCTTGGACTCCGACCTGTACCCGTCCGCCTCGGCGCCCACCGTGATGGGGCCGGGCTCCACGGCCACGGCCTTCTCGAGCGGCGTCTGGCCCACCACCTTGTCGCCTATCTTGATCGTGGCGCCCTTGACGTCGCCCGTGGTGACGTCGAGGTACGCGATGATCTTCTCGAGGGCGGCCATCTCCTCCGCCACCTCCTGGAGCCTCTTGGTGGGGATCTGGTCGCCACCCTCCTTGAGGTACTGCTCGAAGTAGCCCTTGGCCTCGATGTGCTTGTTGAGGCGGGCGTAGCAGCGCGCGATGTTGTAGAGCACCATGAAGTGGGGCGCCATCTCGTTGGCCCAGAAGAACTCCGCCAGCGCCGCGCCGTACTCCCCGTTGTTGAAGAACTCGATGCCCTTGGTGAAGTGCTCCTTGGCCTCTGCCTTGGCCTCCTCGTCGGCGTCGGCGTGCGCCTCCGGTGCCGTCATGCCCACGGCGAGCACGACCGCCACCGGAGCTGCCCATCTGCGAAGTGCGCCCATCTTCTCTCTCCTCGTGGGCAGGGCCGAGGCTCCGCCCATCGCTGGATGTCCCGAAAAGAGTATCCAATTCCACTCGCGCGAACAAGGCGTATAATGAACCCCAGATGAGTCCTTGCCGCGCCATCTGCGTTTTTTTCGCCTGCGTTGCCCTGTGCGCCTGCCCGGGTGGCGAAGAAAAAGCGACGGACTCGGGCTCGGAGATGATCTGCACGCCTGGCCGGCTCGCGTGCGACCCCGAGGGGACCCAGATGCTCATGCGCTGCGATGCCGACGGCATGGGTTGGACCGGCTTTCTTGAGTGCGACCTGTGCCACGACGCACAGTGCTTCGGCCGTCTGGACGCGGCGACGGACGAATAGAAAGGTCGACGATGAGGATCCTCGTACCCATGGCTCTCGGGCTGCTCTGTTTCGCCTGCTCGGGCAAGGGCATCACGGGCGTGCCCGATGCATCCTTGGACACGGCCGGCGATCTCGCGCCGGACGCCGAGGTCGACACGACCCAAGACCCGTTGGCGGACACGGCGGACGACGCGCCGGCGGATCCGCCGGCCGACACGGCGGACGACCTTGACCTGGATGTGGCGACGGACACGCGGCAGGACGCGCCGGACGACCCGGCTTCGGACGTGCCCGGGGATGCGTCCGACGTCACGGGCGAGGACGCACCCGAGGTGTGCGGCGATCTGGCCGCGACGCCCACGAACGTGCAGGCCTGGACCCTGTGCTTCATGGGCACGGGCACCCACGCCTCCTTCACGCTTTTGTTCACGAACGCCCACGCCTGCGACATCCACTCCGTGGCCGTCACCTCGGGGAGCGTCCGTGTCGCCTCGGACGACTCGATCCTCTACGGCTTCGGGCCTCTGACCCCGACGACGCCCTTTTCCGGCACGGTGCCGGCGGGCTCGTCCTCGTCCGTCGACTTCCACGCCTTTGATCCCATGGACGCGAGCAGCCTCGACGGCACGCCGGTGTACGTGCAGGCCCAGGTCTCCTGGGCCGGGGGCGGCCCGCTCGACGTCAAGACAGGCGACACGGACCTCACCTGCGTCTACTAGCGGCGCTTCGCAGGCCGGGCATCTCATGTCTTTCGTCCTCGCCGTGCGCCTGCGACGTGCCTCTGGCACGCCTCGGCACCCGGCTCCGGGCGCGTCCGGCATCCGCTCCGGCGGGCGAGCCCCTGCTTGCTGGAACGCTCGGCGGGCCGGGCGCCTGCCGTCTTCAGCCGACGCCGCCCTAGTCGCGGCCCACGATCTGGTTGCGGCCCGCGTTCTTGGCCTCGTAGAGGCG
>JBFYZU010000334.1:0-23459 GCA_041309365.1 Myxococcota bacterium | reverse complement strand
CATCTGCAGCAGCGCCCCCAGGGAAATGTATTCCCCCAGGGTCGCGTAGTTCTCGCCCTCCAGGCCCAGCATCTCCCTGTCCTGGTCGGAGTGGTCGGATCCCGGGCCGGGGAACGACAGCAGGTTGTCGAACGGCTCGAGGTGCGTGACCCATTCCACCGAACCCGAGAGCTTGAGCACGGCGACCGGTTGCAGATCGATGCCGAAACCGATTTGCGTCGCGGTCGGCTTGAAAGAGGTGACGAGCCCCATCGCCAGGTGCGAGTCGCGAAGCATGAGGTGGTCGCTCCGCATGATGGACTTCTTGAGCATGAGCTTGAAGTCGTCCTTCATGCCGAGCGGGTTCAGCCTGCCGACGAACAGGTTGGAGTAGACCATGCTCCAGGCCCCACCATCGCCCGGTGCCACGCTGGTTTGCTCTGCCTTTGCCCCGTCCGCCGCGATCGCCTGTCCACTCGTTCCGATCGAGCAGAGCACTGCCATGCAGCTGACTGCCCGGATCTTGGCGCAGTGAGATCCTCCCATGCAAAACCCCTCCATCGACGCGTGCCGTCAGCACCCGAGAGTGCATCATCGAACATCCGAGCACAAGCATTACGCTGATGATGGCTGTTGCATTGGATGCTCCCTGTCCGGAAGATATCGATTCGACCACCATGCCCATGGATGATGGGAGAAGCGAGACGATCTGTGAGTCCTCAGCCCCGCCAGCGTCCTGGTGATTCGCTGCTCGCGCGCCAGCGCCGCCGGGCTCTCGGCCGAGTCGCGGCCGGCTTGAAAGAGGCGACGAGCCACATCGCCAGGTGCGAGTCGCGAAACACGAGGTGGTTGCTCCTCATGATGTACTTCTCCAGCATGAGCTCGAAGTCGACTGCCCGAAAGATCACCGAGGCGATTGGCCGCTGGCGACATGGTCGGTCGGATCGTGTGCGACTCGATGACGTCCACGGCCCGGTACCGCCAGTACGAGGAGGCACGGGGTCATGGCGTGGGGCAGCCCATGAAGCCGCGCTCGAGGCGAAACCAGTTGGCGCGGGCCTGCATGCGCGCGAGCACGGCCATCAGGCCGAGGCGGATCCTGAAGAGGAACAGGAACTCGCCGGGGAGGCTGAGCCTGAGCATCTCGCGCTTTCGCAGGGCGATCTCGCGCATGCTCGCGCCCGCGCCCAGGTCGATGGACGTCTCGCGATCCTCCAGCATGGGCCCGTAGAAGCGCCTCACCAGGCTGCGCGCGGTGTCGAAGTCGTAGTCCTTCCCGTCGCGCACCATGCCGAAGTCCAGGAACGCGCGGTGCATGAGGGCCCGGTCGTCCGCCTGGACCGCACGCGTGAGCGCGGCGATCTTGTCGATGAAGGGCTGCTCGAACTCGCGCGTGCAGCCGTGATCCAGCATCGCGATGCGGCCGTCCCGGAGGAACAGGTAGTTGCCGGGGTGAGGGTCGCAGTTGTACAGGCGGTGCCTGAAGAGGGAGCCCACGTAGAACCCGAAGAGCGCCGT
The DNA here is from genome assembly GCA_041309365.1 of Myxococcota bacterium. GTDB lineage: Bacteria > Myxococcota_A > Polyangia > DRWM01 > DRWM01 > JAFDER01. Next base: position 21,962 of record JBFYZU010000334.1, on the reverse strand, counting down.
GCCGAGCCTGTCACGCGCCTCGCGGGGGGGATCGGACGCGAGGAACGTCTCGAAGTCGGTCCCGTCGACGTACGTCGTGGTCAAGACCCGCCTCGAGCAGTAGTCGTGGTGCACCGCCGGGATCACCAGGACCGCATCGTCACGGTAGATCCCGGCGAACCTGGACTGGAGCCTGGCCTCGTGGAGGTAGTCGCACTCCTCGAGGAAGCGGGTCTTCGCCTCGCGGATGAATCCGTCCACGTTGGCGCCGGGCACCAGCACGGATGCCATGTGGGAGGCCATGGAGGCCGGGCCGAAGTCTGTCTCGATCGCGCGCTCGATGCCAGGGTACTGGACCTTGACGGCGACCTCGGTGCCGTCCGGCAGCCGGGCCCTGTGGACCTGCCCGATGGACGCCGCGGCCACGGGCGTCCCGGTCATGCTCGACGCGAGCTCGCGCCCGCGGCTCCCGAGCTCGAGCTCGACGATGCCGCGCGCCTCGTTTGGGCCCATGGGCTGCGCGTGCGCCTGCAATGCGGACAGGGCCTCGCGGAGCTCCTCCGGCACGTCCACGTCGATGTAGCTCATGAGCTGGCCGACCTTCATCCCCACGCCCTTGAGCTCGCCGACGGTGGACACGATCCTGAAGAGCGTCTCCGGGTCAACGCCCAGGGCCGGATCCGCGCCCTCGAGCGCGAGCCTCCCGCGGAGCCTGCGGATCACGCGCCCGGCCCTCAGCCCGGTGAGGGCGCCGCGTCCCAGCCGCCCGACAGCGGAGGTGGGGAGCTTGCCACGCGCCTCCATCAGCTTCCCGATGATCAGGTCCCGCAGCTTGCGATCGTCGTCCATGGGTTCTCCGGCACGACCGCAATGAAGCACGTTTCGGCCGGCCGGGCAACGCCCGCCGCATGGCGGGAGGTCTTCCCGGGAGTCCTTGAAGTATCGATGCCTACGTGTACGCCGGCGACAGGTTCGGAGTGACGATCGTCACGAGATCCGACGATCCGATCGTGGATACGATTGTTCCACCACCTGGGGCGACACGTCGTCACCTGTTGTCCGTCACAAAGTCAAACGAGCCGCGTGTGGGGCATCCGGCGCCCCCCCCGGACCGAAACGAGGCCAGGGCTGGAGACGGGCAAAGGCCGGAATCGAGGGGTTCACGAGGGGAGCTGGCCCCATCCCGAGTAGACATCATGAATGCCTTCGACCAGCACCTTTCGGACCTTACGCGTCGGATCGACCGAGGTGAACGGCTTGGCCGTAAAGTGCATCCCCGCATCGAATGCAATCACAGAGAACCCGGATGCACCAAGGCCATCCACCGCACGACGCGTCGATCGAGTGGGGCCGTTTCAAGGCGCGCTCGTATCGCCTGCAATTCAGCGAAGCCATCGTATTGACAAGCGACCACATCATTTTGGCCAGGTAGGCCCGTTCACTTGGAACAGCCCGGAATGCAAGTGGCTGAAATCCAACGCTTTCACCCGGTGGCCCGACAGTTGCGTAACCAACCCGCGAGCCAGAACCGATGGCTCATGGAGGAACATCATGAAGAAAGCCGTCACAGCCCTTTTCGTGGTCGCGATTGCCCTTGCGGCGGTCGAGGCAAGGGCCGAAGAGGGAGCCGGATCGTCCGAGACAGGATCGAAGAGGGGGTTCACATTCGGCTTTGCTGCGACGATCGGGGAGGGGATGTACTTCATCGACCACCACGTCTACCGCGGGCCCGTGAGCCTGGAGGTGGTGCCTTCCATAGGATGGTCCTGGTTCAAGTTCGACCTCGGGCTCTACTGGACGGTGGAGAGCCTCCGGATCTCCGATACGAGGGTGGGATTCTGGAACTTCACTTTCCGACCCGGCGGAAGGCTGACCCCGCCCATGATACCGCTGTACTTGCGGATCGCGTTCCCTCTCCAGATCCAGCAGAACGATTTCGACTGGGGGGTGATGCTCGGCCTCGGCGCCGACATCCACATATACAAGTTCCTCGGGATCGTCCTCGAGGTCGACACGAGCCTTACAAATCGCCTGGACTGGGGCGGCAATGGCGCTCCGCTCGAGTTCCGCATCGGAGTGAGCTTCTGGTTCTGAGCATCGGTGCCATGGTGGCACGCAGGATGCTCGATGCAACACGCAAAGGAGAATGCAAATGATGAGATCAACAGCTTCAGCCATCGGTCACGTGGTCCCGGCGATCGCCATGCTCGCCGTCATGCAGATCGGGTGCGCAACGACCCAGACGATGTCCTCGAGCCCGGGCGTGCCCGCGAGCAAGGGCACGGTGACCACGTCGGAGTTGGACAAGAACGGCAACACGAAGGTCTCCGTCCTGGTCGAGCACCTGGCACTGCCCTGGAAGGTGGAATCCGACGCGAAGGTCTACGTCGTGTGGATCCAGCCCACGGGCGGCGTACTTCAGAACGCCGGCGTGCTGATCGTGAACGACGAGCTCGAGGGGACACTCGAAACGGTGACGCCGCACCTGCGGTTCCAGGTGACGGTGACCCCGGAGCCGAGCGGGCAGGTCGAGCTGCCCACGCACGCGCCGGTCATGACCATGGATGTCGATCGTCCCGAGAAATGAGCCGTCAGGCCCTGAACGCGCATGGACTGTCGTGCGCCGACATGCAATTACAGAGACAATCATGATGGAATTAAGTACATCACATCTTTGTCTCGAAAACTACATAACCTGATTGCGCAGCTTCGGGCATCATCCGCGAGCGGACCCGGAATAGGCCGACCGCACTGCGAGAGGTTGTAAACGCGCAAAATAAAGGTGAACGAGATGAAGATCCTCCATGCCGGAGTCCTGATCCCTCCTGCTGTCCAATCTGGTCGCGTGCGGAGACGATCGAAACGAGTGTCAGGGCGCCGACTGCATCGCGCCGACGGCACGATGGTTGAGGCCAGCGCGAGCCGGGAATAGAGATCTCGAGTGGCGAGGACATCGTCTTCTGCGCACGCGACCATCCACAGGTCACCGTTTGAAATGCCAACGGAGTGAGCCTTGTTACAATCAGTTGCGGCAAGGGAGCACTTTTTAATAGAATTCAGCAAGATTTCATTGTACTAGTCAGCATTAGCCTCTTGTAACGAAGGATAGCCATTTTCAGATAAACCTCCCATGGAAATGATCAGACCCAGGCGATCAGGAGATGTTATGACAGATTCAATCGATTTGATGGATCCAACTGAGCTGTCCCGTTTGTTGAACATCCCGGTGAGCACGATCACCAGATTGGCACTTGAAGGGAAGATCCCAGCATCCAAAGTAGGGCGACAGTGGCGGTTCATCAAGCAGGACATCGAGAGGTGGCTCCGGACGACTGCCTCGAACCGTACGTACCGTGTGCTGGTCGTAGATGATGATCCGGAAGTCATAAGAAGCATACAGCGTATCATATCTCATGCAGGGCACGAGGTGGTCACGGCGTTGGGGGGACAAAAGGCACAGGACGTGCTTACGCTCGATAGCAGGTTCTCGCTCCTGATACTCGACCTCAAGATGCCCGAGGTGAACGGTCCCGATGTCGTCGAGTGGATGCGGAGACAACAGATCAAGATCATGACCATAGTTCTGACGGCATTCGCGGATTCGTCAATGATGGAGAGGATGCTGGAGTTGGGGCACTTCACTGTGCTCAGGAAGCCGTTCGACCCTGGTGAGCTGCTTCACGTCGTGGAGCGGCTCCTCGTCGGGGCTGAGTTGCACGACTCTTCAGAATAAAGAGCCAGCCGCCCACAAGGGGCTCAGCTCATCAAGATCCGGGATCCGCTTCGAGCGAATCGACTCGTGCCACTTCGATCATCTTGCCTATGATCCTTCGGGCGGCTTCTGGAACGCGAGATGATGCAGCTTCGAGATCGGCCAGCGCGGATCTGTACATGTGCCCAATATCTTCGGACGGTAACCCGTCCAGCCTGTCGTCACCCGAAGCCATGTCGTGCTTCAGCTGTACCAGTACTCCCAGGGGAACTCCCGGAGGCGCAAGAAGCTCGGGGGCCACCCCGGATGCGATCGCCGACATTCTCAGATATAGCTCGAACTGACGGCCAGCCGACAGCTCTGCCACCAGTCGATACCGATCGACCGACCATTCCTCGCGCGTCATCTCGTAGCGCTGCCCCCTGAGCATGGCCGCTCCTGTCAAGAAGGCGTTCTCCATCTCCCAGAGGCCATTCTCGTCTCCTGAAGCTCGTGCAAGGTGGCATCCACGCGCAACGGTCACGCATAGGAGCTGCATCATGATGTTAACGTGCATGGCCGCGTCGATATCCGGCATGTATACTGGCGCGTCACCGTCCTGGACGTCATCGGTGAAGCTGCACATCGTGTAATACAGCTCCACGAACGAGGCCGCCTCCATGGCTCTTTCTCTGGGCGCTCCAAGCGCGTCGGCGAGCATGAAAACCCAGCCACATGGATTCGTTGGTCGTACGTGAGCCAGAGCTCGCTCGAGCATATCGACGCATGTAGCGTCAAGGACGCCACCGCTGGTAATCAGAGAGCGAAGGTATCGTCTCGTCTCAAGGCCAATGGCCGGATTGTTCTGCGTGAGCATCCCATTTCCTATCCGGACCTGGACGATCAGACAGAATTCTCGCCGGGTCGTCCAGGCAGGCTTATACAGAATGTGGTTCCACTGCTGCCGCTCGAAGCCAGTGACAGCTTGCCGCCGAGAAGCTCGACGAGTCTGCGGGAGATGTACAGTCCAAAACCTCGCGCTCCATATTCATCTTGCGAGATAGGTGCGCCGAGGACCTTCTCGCGCAGTCCATCTGGGATGCCAGGACCGTTGTCAACGATTTCTATGGTCATCTGGTTGGAGCTGCTGTCCACGTTGGCTGATATCGACACTCCGGTTGCGCCAGCCTCCCTTGCATTTCTGGACAGGTTCTCGATGACGATTGCGAGATGCTCCCCGCTCCCCTTCACCTCGAACCTGGGCACATTCGTGGTCAGCGCGAACGAGGAGTTGCCGTACTGCCGCCTCAGGTTGGGCAGGGCCTTCTCAATCTCCTCGTCGACGAAGAAGGTGCCTTCAGTCACGGTCCCTCGTCTCTTGATCGTCTCCATGACCCTCTTGATGAGTTCAGCACTCCTGTTCGCGCTCGTGAGGGCGTCATCCAGAGAAGCCTGGTCCTCATCCTCGAGTTGCACGGAGCCAGACAGCATCTTGAGGTTGGCAAGCACGGATGTCAGCGCATTGTTCAGGTCGTGCAGAAACGCACCCATCTCCGATAGCGAAGAGGCGAGCGCGATGTCCATCGAGCGGGTAGCTATCTCGTCCGAGATCGTGAGCGCCGATTGGAGTTTGTCCTTCTGCTCGGTGAGAGCGCGCCTCCTCTGAGTCATCTGGCTATTGAAGATGAACATCACGAGACCGAAGAAGACCAGGGCGATGGCGCCCAAGTCAGGCCACGCATGAAATGATAGACCGAAAGGCAAGATACAGATCGCAACGAACATCGGCCAGGAGAAGGAGTACCTGCTTCCGTAGAAAACGGCGCATTGGCCATAGAGCAAGCCGAACACATAGCGGATCGGAGCAGTGGTCTCGTTCATGATCACGACCGGCAACATGACATAGCAGCAGGAGTCGGCGAGGGTAAGAATGCTCCTGAGCCGGGGGCGGTGCCACGCTGCCTTGAGGCACCAGGACAAGCTGACTGCACATACGAGAACGATGACGGGCCACTGCGGGCTGTGGAATCCTGAGAATTGTCTGACGGGGGGGATGAAGTAAAGAATCGCGATCGTGATGAGCCCGTACAGGAATAGGAGTACTGTCTTGGTCGGCTGAATATCGACGCGCAGTTCGCGTTCGGAATACGAACTGGTGTGCTGGTCCCAGATTCGTTCCAACTCACCCATGATAGACCTCATGAGCTTGCTTCTCGAGGGTGAGGGGGACGACATCAAGAAGTGGATATCCCCATCATCAGGGATTGTCTAGGGAGTGTAGGGCGTGGCCTCCATCTCCAAGGTCTTGGTTGAGGCCATGGCCGCATCAAATTTCTCATCGAGATCCCTGTGCATGGCAAAATCGCCGATCTCGATGCGCTCGATCCGGACATCGCCGCCGGACAAGATCGTGTGCATGGCGCGCACCAGTTCCTGGCAACGAGGCTCGAAACTCACTTCTCCGGCCGAGTTGACCTGGAAGAGACCTGATCTGGTCAAGGCCCCGAACCACTTCTGGGCCTCGGGTGTCACCAGAACAGGAATGGTTTCGCCAAGATAAGACCCATGGACGGCTTCTGCTCGTTGTGCGGATTGCCTGGACATGACTTCCCTCCTGTTAAAAATGCGACTGTTGATAATCTAGACTGATTGGATGTATTATCTACTCGTCTGGCTTAGAATGCAATACCCATGTTATCTAGTCTAAACTGGCCTTACACGCGCCCAATGATGTCTCATGGCAGCGTGGTCAAGAAATATGCGGTCCCCAGAGGCCAGTCATGAGTCTTTGCCTCCCCTCGAGCTCTGATCGCGTCCTTCTCATCGCGCCACCCACCATGGTGGTCGATCACAGCATGTTTCTGGGATCTCACCGCATGTATCTGGAGCGATTCTTCGTCCAGCGGCTCCACTCGTGGCTCGAACAACGATGCCAAGGTGCCGTGCTCATCGACTGCCAGACCGACCCGGCTGCGGTACTTTCGCTCAGGGGACAGAGGACAGCCGGGCCGAAGTCCCGTGCGCCCGAAAAAGTGAGCTGTGGATACCATGGCCTTGGACGGTTCGAGCTGGCTAGCCGTCTCCAGTCCATGGATCCCCCGGATCAGGTGTGGATAACGACGCTGTTCACCTACGACCGGGAGCCGGTTCGTGAGACAATTAGCGCGGTCAAGTCCGTCTTTCCAGAAGTGCCTGTGGTCGTCGGGGGCGTCTACGCCACCCTCTGTCCGGACGATGCCAGGGCCATCGGCGCAGACGAAGTCCACGAGGGTCTCCTCTTGGACGTAGAGAGCTGCACTCGCGTGCGGAACGGGTGGATGGGTTTGGTCATCATGGGGCGCGGCTGCCCGAATGCTTGCAGCTTCTGCGCGACACGATTCAACGAGAACGTCACTCCGTACGTTCGGCCTACAGCGGATGTCTCCAAGGACGTCGATACACTCATCGGAGATGGTGTGCGAGCCATCTTCCTCTATGCCACGAACATGTTCTCAGGCCGGTCCGCGGATTCGACCGAAGAGATCCTTGAAGCACTTGCCGAAAAGGACGTGAGCATCCTGCTCTACACAGGCTTGGAGCCTTCGGTCGTGACCTCACGCAGAGCAGAGCTCATGAGGCAGGCGGGTGTGCTCGAAGTGAACGTCCCCATCCAGTCGCTCGACAGGAAGATCACGAAACGATGGGGACGCCGGGAGAAGATTGTCGATTACATTGAGGCCGTCGACAAACTCCGGAGTGCGGGATTCGTTGATGAGCAGCTGTGCTCGGATGTGCTCGTCGGGCATCCCGAACAGACGCTGGAGGAAACGGTACGAACCCTGTGCTACGTCTGGTCGCAGGGAGTGACTCCGCTCCTGCTGCCGTACACCATGGTTCCCAGGAGCACTGACGAACGTAAATTCGGTAGTATGGTTGATGATCTCTCTCTCGAAGAAAGGCACTTTTTACTCTGGGCCACAGCCGACACCTCGCAGCCCGTGAGCGAGTTTGTGCAGCTTTCGCTCCTATCGCGCGTCATGCCTTCACTCGTCGAGAAAGCCATCCAGTTCCTCGATCCTGGCTCTGTGGTGGTCGGCCTCATCGGCAAGTACCTGGACGAGTTCGGATTCAGTGTTCCCCAACTCGAGGTGCAGGTCCCGCTTCCAGGGCCGGGCAGGGGTGCTCATGGCTACATGTCGCATCCTTGGGAGTTGGCCCTTGAACTGGTGCGTCAAGGGAATGCGGCGGCGATTGTACCTTTCATCGGGAGGTGCGAGGCGATGCCAGTCTGCGAACCAGCGTACTTCGAGATCCCACGCGGATTGCTGGCTGCGAGCATGCCAGAGCAAGCCGCTTCTTTGTTCAGGAGGCTAAGCCGATGGTTGCCTTTGAATACCAGAGAAACCGTCCTGACGGCACTTGCGCGCGATCATTTGTCCATCTATCCAGTTCTTACCAACACCATGAAGGTGGCATTATAATAGGAATGCTCCTTTACCCTCGCATGGAGGCAGAGCCGCGTCAATGCTCACCTGGCGTTCGCTGGAAGGCATGGCCGAAATATCGGTTGTCAGGCTTGTACGGGTCGAAGTCGTATCGTGGTCATAAACGCGAAGACAAACGAGGTGTCATCGGATCCTGCCTGCGGGAGAAGGGAAGATCCGGAGCAGCAGTACCCGTAGGAGACACCTCGGTGCCCTGCTTCGACAAAAAACGAGATCGAGATCGGCCTGCATCGGGATGCAGCCGTTCACCCGCGCCTCGAGTCCTCAGATGGACCAGCTGAGCACGTAGACGAAGCCGTTCTCCCACTTGGCCCAGGTCCACGAGCTGCCCTGGTCGAGGACCCACGTGCCCTCGACCTCATCGGTCGGGTCCCACCAATCGAGCGGTTCGTCGGCCAGAGAGACGTAGCTTGGCGAGAACCCGTTCCCGTAGGCCCGGTTGGCGGTGTGGGGCGTCATGCCGAGGTCCTTCGCGTACTTCTCGAAGGCGTCCTCGGGGATGCGGGCGCGCAGCATGGCCGATCCGTCCTGGCCAAGGGGGCCGGGCTCGGTCCACGACCAGCCCTCGATACCGGTGGCCCCGTGAGGAAGGGCGCGGCGCAGGGGGGACTCCGTGAGATACACGACGAGCGTGCGCAGCCCCAGCGCGCCAGCGATGGCGAGCGGCACGAGAACGGCCACGACCGCGGTCATCACGATCCGGACATCCAGCTTGTCCCTCGCGACCTTCATGAAAACCGGCTCTCCACGGCTCCGACTCTACCATCTGTGCGAGGTCACGGCCAAGAAAGGCAAGGATGATGCCGATCGGATCGATCGGCAGTGCCCCGTCGTGTCGTCGACAAAGGCGGTCTTTGGGACCGCTCGTACATGGGGACAGGTGTCCTGGGGCCGGCTAGCGGCGGCGCATGGACAGGGCGGCGAGGGCGAGCGCTGCGAGGGCCATGGCGATCGGCAGCGCACCCGTGCCGGCGGCCCGGGTATCGGCCAAGGAGCAGCCGAAGGGGAAGTAGGAGTAGCCCGTGTCGTCGTCCGTCCAGACGTCCGGGTCGATGCTGAAGTCGTTGCTCGTGCACAGGTCCGGGGCCGAGGGATCGCCCACCTCCATGGACACGGCGTTGTAGGGGACGTCGCGGTCGGCGACGTTCACGGCCGCCACGCTCCTGTCGGTGATCGCGTAGAGCCTGTTGCCGATGGGCACGGCGCGGCGGATGAGCCCATCCTGGGCCGCGGCGCCGCGGAGATCCAGATCGTCGTCGAGGATGTCGACGAGCTGCAAGAAGTGCGAGGGCTGGCAGCTCCCCGAGGTCCACTGGTTGTTCGTCCAGGGCACGGCCAGAAACGGGGTGTCGCCCAGCACGCCCGACTCCACGATCCTCACGCCGCGAAAGTCCGTGTTGGCCTCGCTGGTGGCCTCCTCGGACCCGAACTCGACGCGGCGCAGCTCGGCGGGCCTGGTCGGGTCGCTCACGTCGAACAGCGAGGCGGCCACGCGGGCGCCGCGGTCGCCGCGGCCCACGGCGAGGAGCTGGTCGCCGCGCGGGAAGATGTAGTCGCTCCAGCCGGGGATCTCCAGGCGTCCCAAAAGCGTGGGGTGCGCGGGATCGGCCAGAGAGACGACCCAGAGCGGGTCCGTGTTCAGGATCACGGGCTCGTAGGTGACGATGTAGGCCATGTCGCCCACGAAGCGGGTGGCGTGCAGGTCCTCGTCCGGGGCCAGGTAGTTGATGGATCCCGTGACGCGCAGGTCGTCGGGGTCGGACACGTCGATCACGTGCAGGTTGGTGCCGCTCCAGCGGCCCGAGAAGGTCACGATGCGGAACGTGGAGCCGTACTCGTCCATGTGGAAGCGGCCCATGGGCATGCCGGACACCGCGATGTCGCCGCGCTCCTGCATCACGCCCTCCGCGTCGGTGATGTCGATGTAGCGGACCCAGGTGCCGCTGTCCCAGAACTCGGGGTCGTCGGTGGTCTGCTGGGCGATGTAGATGGTGCGCTCGGTCACGTGGATCTCGTAGCCCTCGCCCTCGAGGACCCGGTAGTCGACGAGCTCGATGTTGTAGGGATCCGACACGTCCACGGAGAACAGCCACGTGCGCGAGTCGCTGAACGCGGTGTAGGTGGTCACGATGTAGAGGATGTCGCCCACGATGCGGCTGGAGACCATGTTGCCGGGCATGCAGTAGGTGCCGGCAATCTTGGGCTCCGCGGTGGAGGCCTCGAGCACAACGGAAAGCTGGCTCGTGGTGGCGATCATGAAGCTGCCCATCTCGGGCGGGAGCTGGCAGGCGGGATCCGACTCCTTGAACACCACGAGCACCCGTCCGTCCTCCTGCACGTACAGCTCGCCGCCCACGCCCGTGAGCTCGTCGAGACGGCCGACCACGACCGGGTCGTCCGGGTTGCCCACGTCGATGACGTTGAGGCCGGTGGTGGGGTTCTGCACGTAGAGGAGATCGCCGGCGATCTTGTACAGGTCGGACTCCTCGATGGGGCGGTCCACGTCGGGGGTGGTCTCCTCGGGCGTGACCGCCATGGTGTCGCTGCTGCCATTGCTCGCCCCGCAGCCGCCTGCGAGCAGGGTCGCTGCGATGGCCACGAGCATCCACGTTCCATGTCCTGTGGTCGATGTCATGGGGTCCTCCTGTGCACCTCTCGCCTTCGCAATCGCCGGGCCAGATGGGAGACCGGACCATCGGCCATGCCGATTATCCCTGAGTTCACGGGTGGTTGCAATATCAGGACCTTGCGGGTCCAAGGTCGTGAGGCAGGACTCGCGAGACATCCCTGTCATAGCACGGGCAGGCTCCCGGAGGCCTGGGCGGGTCCAGGGAGAGTTTGTCTTGCCGATGTCCCGGGTGGTAATTGAGGAAATAGACGTGGAGAGTAGAAGGGCAGGGCACGGTCGTTGACATGAGGCCTCTTCAACGTGGCACGTGTTATGCTAAGGTGACTGCTCATGCAACGTGCCGGATCCATGACCACTGTCGTTCTCCTGGCGCTCGGCGTGGCGATGCCATGCGCGGTGGAGGCCCAGGAGCCAGACAGCGAGGGTGGCGAGGTCGCCGGAGAGGCCGGGCCGGCCGGGGAAGGAGCCGTCGACGACGGAGGGACCGGAGACACGGCTCCGGCGCCGGTGGAGGCGCCGGCCGGACCGACCGGGACGGAGCCAGCGCCGGCACAGGCACCGGCTGCGTCCGTGGCCGTGGGCAACGTGATCTTCGTTGCCAGGCCGGGAGAGGGCGTCATGGTGATGGACCTCTCGGACCCGGCGCTGCCGGCCGTCGTGGACGTGCTCTTGCCAGGCCAGGACGTGAGCGGCCTGCACCTCGTGGGCACGACCCTGGTGGCGGTGCTCGCGGACTACTCCGTGGTCACCTGGGACGTGTCCGTGCCGCTGGAGCCCGTGACGCTGGCCGGCGGGCAGGATCCCGTGGTGGAGACGTCGGTGCCGGATACGTGGGAGCCGGCACCCGAGGTGGTGCCGATCGAAGGCACCGTGACCTCGGTGGACCACGGCTGGATCGTGCTGGACGTCGGAGAGGCGCAGGGCGTGGTGCCCGGGATGAGGTTCGCGGTGCTCGGCTCGTACAAGATGCCCACGGCCATCGTGACCGTGCACGCGGTGACCGCGGGCTCGGCCATGGGGCCGCTGCCTGCCAGGGGAACGGCGTCCGTGGGCGACAGGGTGGCGAGCACGTGCGCCGAGTGGAAGACCAAGAACTGGATGCTGGACGGTGGCGGACAGGGAGGCACCACGCAGCTGGGCCTGCATTTCTCGCCCATCGTGGGAGTGGGGCGGGGGGCGGACTCCTGGGGCTTCATAGGCAGCTTCGAGCTGTCGCACGTCTTCGAAAAGCCCGCGAAGATAGCACTGCTGCTGGCGCCGGTGGCGCTGGGGCACTCGCCGTCGGGCGTGGGCGCGGTGTTCGAGTTCGGAGCCATGGGCGGGCTGTCGACGCGCTACTTCGAGTACATGTTCGGCTTCGGCGGGCACCTGAGCTCGGCGCTGCACGACGACCACGCCCTGCTTTTGAACAGCGTCCGGATCGGCTCGGTCAACAGCCTGCACTTCAGGTTCCTGTTCACGTGGATCCTGCCGAGCCCGATCAAGGCCCTGCCCACGACGACCACGTTCGGCGTGGACCTGCCCGTGACGCCGCGCACGGCCCTGTACGTGGAGATCGGGGGAGGCAACCTCACTCACTACTTCGACAACGACGGATCGGGCTGGGCCAACATGCTCATCGGCCTGCGCACCATGCTCGTGGGAACTGGCGGGCCCGGCACGGTCATCCTGAGCACGGGGCTGGGCCACGGGTACTCGTGGGATCAGAGGTGCGAGGACGACATGGGCAACGACATCCCCTGCGTCGGAGGGTCCACCTGGGGGCCGCTCGTCTCCATGGGCCTGGACTGGAGGTTCTGAGGTGACGCACGCCGACACGCGCTGGACCCTCGGGGCCGTTGTCGCCTGCGCGCTCGTCGCGCCGGCCGGGGCGAGCGCCCAAAGCGGCGAGTGCGTGTGCGACCTCGCTCCCGTGATGGGCAAGGTGTCGTCGGTCAAGAACGGGCGAGTCGCGATCGACCTGGGCACCGCCCATGGCCTCGAGGTGGGGGACCACGTGGGCGTCGTGTCCTGCTGCGACGCGCCGTGGCACCCGGACCACCTCACGGCGTGGATCTGCCCGGACGACAAGGCGGTGACGGCCGTGGTGGAGCTCGACGAGGTGGGCGAGAGCTCGGCTTCGGGCGAGGTGGGCAGGGGCAGCGCGGCGCACAAGGGCGACCTCGTGTTCGTGACGGACAGACCCGCGACGCACAAGGTCGCGTTTCCGGGGTTTTCGCACCAGTGGCTATCCGTGGTGGACCTGTCCTTGAGGCTGCGGGCCATCCCGGGGATGTCCGGCGGCGGCGTGGGTTTCCCGTTCGACCTCTCGATCTCCTACCAGACGCCGTGGCCGCTCGAGATGGGGATCTTCTCCGCGCCGTCGTTTCTGGGCATGGACGGCGGCAACGTGGTGGGCCACGCCATCATGGGCGGTTTCGTGGCCTACTCCACGCGGTTCTTCGAGGTTGGCCTGGGCGTGGGCGGCCACGTGGACAGCCTGGGCCCGGAACGCAACCTGGCCGTGGTTCAGAGCACGCGGCTCGGCGCGACGGACGGGCTGGCCCTGTCTCTGCAGAACACATTCATCCTGGGCTTCGACACGGATGGCGAGGGCCGGGGTTTGCACTGGGACTCGGTGCAGGCCGAGATCCGCATCCCCGTGCACTGGCGCGTGACGCTGTTCGTGGAAGGGGGGGGGGGAGGCAACTTCTCGAACATGCTCTGGTTCCGCATGACCACGGGCGTGAACATCATGTTGCGAGGCAAGGGCGGACCAGGCACAATCGTTCTTCCGCTGGGCATCGGCGGCGGGTTCTACGAGCTGTGGGACGACGACTGCAACTGGGAGACCGGGTCGTGCGAAGACACATTCTTCGCCTCGGTCATCGCCGTCACCGGCCTCGATATCCGGTTCTGACGGCCCAGCCGGCCGTCGATCGATGGGCTCACGGCCCCCCTCAGAGCTCGCGGATGATGTGAAGGGCTCGGGCGCGCTGATCACGGTCCATTGTTCGGATGAGGGCGACGAGCCTGCGGAAGGCCGGGCAGTCGATGGGGAACTCGATGTGGAGGGGGGACACGCGGCGCTTCCTGACGACCACCGGACGTGCGCTGCGGAGCCGCTCAACGAGATCGCCAAGATCCATCTCGAGGGCGGCGCAGAGCCTGACGATGGTCTTGATGGAAGGGTTGGTGCCTGCCTCCATCATGGAGATGTACTTGAGGCTGACGCCGGAGCTTCTGGACAGCTCGGCCTGTGTCAGACCACGCCTCTGGCGCATGTGCACCAGATGGTTCGCGAGCCGCTTCGACAGTGTGGAGAACTTCACCCCGGTGCCCCCATCATCTCCTGACGGTAAAAGTTCCTACCTGCAAATATAGCCGAGTTCAGCGAGGAGATCCAGGCCGGCGTGAGGATGCGCACGGCGCGGGGGGCAGTCCATGCACGGCTTCTACCCCGGCGCCATGCGACCGGACATCCATGGCTGTGTATGGGGCGGACATCTCTTGTGCTTCCTACACTTTTTACAGGGCGACTTGCCATGGCGGCCTCGGACGGGTAGATTGGCACCGCATGGCACCCATCTACACCGGCAGGGCCGCGCTCGTGGTGGACGACGACAGGGTCGTGAGGCTCATCCTGAGGCGCATGCTGGAGGGCCTGGGCTTCGCCGTGGAGGAGTCTACCGACGGCCTGTCCGCTCTGAGGGCGACGGCCCGCCAGCCGTTCGACCTCGTGTTCACTGACCTCACCATGCCCGGCATGGACGGGATGGAGTTCTTCAAGAAGGCCCGCGATGAAGGGCTCGCGGCGCCAGTGATATTCCTCACCGCCACCGGGTCCATCACGCAGGAGAGGCAGGCGCTGGGCGCGGGGGCCTCGGATTTCATCGAAAAGCCCCTGCGCATGAAGATCCTCGAGGAGGCCGTGCACTCCGCCATGTCCAGGATGTCGTCGGACATGGGTTCCATGTCCATCGACATCGACCTGGGCGAGCTCACCCGGTGAACCGTCTATGGGTGAGGTGCCTCACCAGCGGTGGATGTCGTCCTCCTGGTCCAGGACCACGAGCTGCTCGTGAATGTCGGCCATCTGGCCCTGCCAGTAGCCGTCCGTGCCCCAGCCCGGGAAGGCACGCACGAACGATGGGTCCTCCCAGCGCGTGGCCACCCAGGCTGCATAGCGCATGTAGCGCAGGCCACGCAGCACCTCGATGAGACGCAACGAGGAGTGGTCGAAGCTGCGGAACTCCTCGTAGCCCTTGAGCATGGCCTCGAGCTCCTGCGGGCAGTCCGCTCGGCGCGCGGGCAAGAGCAGCCAGAGGTCCTGCACCGCAGGGCCGGTGCCGCTGTCGTCGAAGTCCAGGAAGAACCAGCCCTGCGATCCGGCCAGAAGGTTGCCCCTGTGGCAGTCGCCATGCACGACGAAGGTGGGCACGCCCGCGAAGCGCTGCTCTGCCACGGCAATGAGCTTTTCGGCAGCGTCCACGTACCGGGCACGGATCCCGTCGGCCATGGCCGTGCGAGCAAGGATGGTCTCGAGGGACTTGGTGCCGTACGTCCGCCAGGAGATCTCTGGGCGGTGATAAAGGCCCAGGCTGGCCGAGACGTTGTGGATGCGCGCGATGAGGCGGCCGAGCTGCTCGTGGCCGGCCAGGTCGAGCTCCTCCACGGCTCGCCCGCCGGTTCGCGGGAACAGTGCGAAGTAGATGCCCTCGTCGGTGGTGTGGAGCGTGCGGCCGTCAGCGAAGGGCAGAGGCGCGCAGACCGGGATCTCGGCCTCCGTGAGAGCAGCGAGAAGACGATGCTCGTCGAGGATCGTTGCCTCGCTCCAGCGGTCCGGCCTGTAGAACTTCCCGACGAGCCTCTGCCCGCCGTCGACCTCGACCTCGTAGACCCTGTTCTCGAGGCTGTTCAGGGCCCAGCAGAGGCCCGTCGTACGGCTGCCGAGCTGCTCCACGGCATCCAGAACGCGCTCGGGCGTGAGCGAGAAGAAATGCCCCACCCGCGCCCGGGAATCGCCCTCGTCATCGTCCTGTCCTTCACCGCTCATGGTTGCCCTCGTGTTGCAGAGGGTCTAGCAGCAACGGAGGCGAGCCACAAGCAAAGGGGCGAGCAGGGGGGAGAGACGGGTCACCATCCCCTCCACGTGACGGGATCCACGTCACCGAGAAACTCGAACCAGTAGGCGAGCGCGCGCTGGTCGCCGAACCGCTCGTACCGGCGCTGCACGGCCCTCGCGGTGGGCTTGCGACCCCGGTGGTACTTGTCGCCTATGTAGCGGAGCACGAGCGAGTCCACGGCGAGCTCGTCCGCCCTGCCGTGGACCGTCGCCAGGTACCTGGCCGTGATCGGGCCGATACCCGGCAGCGAACGGAAGAGCTCGCGAAGGGAAGGACCATCTGCGGCAGGATCCAGAACGGTCGAGAGGTCCAGGCGCCTCTCGACCACCATGGAGCACATCTCCAGGATCGCGCGATGACGGTAGCCGACGCGTGCCGTGTCCACGAGGTGGGCCGCGCCGGCGGCAAGGATCTCGGGGGCCGTGGGGAAGCAGGGAGGAGAGCTCTCGAGGGGCCGCGGAGCGATGGTACAGAGGCGCCACACGGAACGCACGGCCTGGGTCCACGTCGTATTGGTGCCGCAGATGGAGACCACCACGTCCGTGAACACGTCGGGGCAGCGCATGATGCGGCCCGCGTGCGCACGCCTGGCCCACGAGAGAGGCTCGTAGGTGCCACAGACGCGGTGGAACTCGCGCAGATCGCGGTCGAGGTCGAGGACGTGAGTCACGAGGGTCTGCACGAAGGCCTTGAGCGGGGCACTGGACGCGCGGGCCCTGCCTCGCACCTTCACGTGGAGGACCACCTTGCGCGCCTCTCGTGCCTGCGTGACCGAGACAAGGATAGGCACTGACCCTGCCCTCGATTGCCCGGGCAACCGGGGAACGAGACTGTCGGGCCTCACCGAGATGTCGAGCCTCCCTGAAGAGGCGTCCCAAAAGAAGGGTGGAACCTGATGGAACCCATGCGAGAGGACGGTCCTTGCGAGATCGAATCCGGCCGGGCCCTGCAACGCTAGATCGAACGACATCCGTACAATATACACCTGTCGAAGGCGGATTGTTTCTGGTAACTTCTCCCTCCCATGAACCGGGTGAACGCGAGGATGGTGGCCGGCCTGACGCTGGTCTCCGCGCTGACTCTGACATACGAGGTCATCCAGACGCGCGTCTTCTCCTACTCGTTGCATCCGGTCATCGCCTACACGGCCATTGCCATCGCGATGCTCGGATTCGGGCTGGGCGCCACGGTGCTGTCCGTCGGGCGCACGAAGGTCAAGGAGCCTCCTTTCGTGCTCCTGGGCTGGCTGAGCGTGGGTCTGGCCGCGTCCATCGTGCTCGTCAACGCCTGGTTCTCGAGGGTGTCCATCAACATCATTGAGGGAGGCACGTTCAACATCAGCGTCTGGTGGTCGGCTGCCGCGCTCTTGCCGTGCATCCTGCCCTACTTCGTCTCAGGGCTCATCACGGCCATCATCCTCGAAGCAGGCATGGAGCGGATCGGCAGGGTCTACTTCTACAACCTTGCGGGATCCGCGATGGGATGCATCGTCTCCATCCCGCTCCTCAGGCCTCTCGGGGCCGAGAGGATCATGCTGCTCGCGGCCGTGGCGGCAGGGCTCGCGGGAGTTTTATTCGCGTACAGGGAGAAGGGGCTGGCCCGCTGGACCGGCGGAGCCGTGGCGCTCGCCGTGGGTGCCATGGTTCCCTTCGCCCCGGCGATCCTGCCCTTCGAGCCGGACGCCAACGAGGCCGTGATGCGCCTCATCAGGATGGACGAGGCCATGGGCAGACCCGAGCCCACGCTGGAGTTCACTCAGTGGGATCCGCTGGGCCGCATCGACGTCATCAGGCACGGCCGGTCGAAGATCTTCGTCGAGGAGGCCACCGGATACAGGTCCGTGACCATCGACGGCGGGGCCATGACCCTGCTCGTGGAGGATCCTGGCAAGCCCCGCTGGGGCAAGGCCCTGTTCGAGGACAGCATCTACGGCGCCGCGCACCGCCTCAGGAAAGATGCGGATGTCATGGTCATCGGCGTGGGGGGAGGCACGGACGTGAACACGGCCCTCTACTGGGGTGCCAGGAGCGTGACCGGCGTCGAGATCTCGCTGAGCACGCTTCGAGCCATCACGGGACCGTATCGCAAGTTCGCGGGCTTTGCCGAGGACCCCAGGGTGAAGCTGGTGCACTCGGACGGACGCAGCTTCGCCAGGAGCACCAAGCAGCGCTTCGACATCATCCAGTTGAGCGGCGTGGACACCATCACCATGCACGCCACCGGATCCATGGTCCTCGCCGAGGACTATCTGTACACGACCGATGCGTTCGAGGACTTCATCTCGCTCCTCGAACCTGGAGGGATCCTCAGCGTCACGCGCTTCGGCAACGAGGCTATCAGCCTGTCGGCCATCGCCGCGAGCGCCCTGCGGAGGCTCGGCGTCGTTCACCCGGAGGACCACATCGCAGCGCTCAGGCAGGACAGGATGTCAGGGGCACTGATCAAGAAGGAGCCATGGACGCAGGAGGAGATCGGGACGATCCTCTCGATGGAGGACAGGCAGAAAGCCACCGCCCTCATGATCCCGCACTACGACTCCGTCGGCCTGAGGCTCGGGGTACCCATCCAGGTGCTCTGGCCCTCCTCGGGACGCACACCCGACCCGTCATACGTGACGTTCTTCGAAGCGATGGCCAGTGGGAACGAGAAACAGGCGTTGAAGGATCTGGGGATCCCGTTCATCGTGCCGACGGACGACAGGCCCTACTACATGATGGGCTACTGGATGACGCTGCTGGACAGGGCGCAACCGTACAATCCCCTGCCACGCCTCATCTCGGTCACCTCGTCGGTCACAGCGGCCGCGGCGCTCATCCTCATCCTCATTCCCGTTGTGTGGCTCCGCAGGCGTCCCGAGGCGAAATTTGGCCACATGCTCCCCGTCCTCGTCTACTTCTTCGCGCTGGGCGCCGGTTTCATGCTTCTCGAGGTAGGGCTGATCAATAGGATGGTCGTGTTCGTCGGCACGCCGGGAGCAACCGTGAGCGTTGTCCTGGCCTCCATCCTCGTATCGTCCAGCATCGGGAGCAGGGCTTCCGGAATGGTGCCATGGCCACTGCACGTGAGGCTCTGGGCTGCCCTCGGCGGGCTTCTGGTCGTCGGGCTCGTCCAGGCGTTCGCTGGAGAGGCCATCCTCGATCCGTTCTTCGGTCTACCCATGTGGGCAAGGGCGCTCTTGGCAGCCCTTCTGCTCTCGCCCGCCGGGTTCTTCATGGGGTGGTTCTTCCCTCGCGGGCTCGGCATCACGGCATCCAGGGCGCCATCGCTCGTGCCCTGGGCCATTGCCGTCAACGGGTTCGCCTCGGTCATCGGATCCCTGTCGACCCTGATCCTGGGCATGGCGCTGGGATTCAGGTTCCTCTACGTCCTCGCCCTGGCCGGCTACGTGGTGGCCGTGGCCGTGATCACTCCATTCTCCATGCGAGGGGCGAGAGAGGATCGCTGATCGTGGAGCGCGTGCGAATCGACGAGAGCATCACCTACCTCGTTCCATCCAGGCAAGCCAGCGCGTCGTTTTTGGGCTGCTGCGGCCTCGTGGTGAAGGATGGGCGAACCGTGGTCATCGACGGCAACATGGGTCCGTCGGAGACCCTGCCCATGCTCGAGAGGGAGAGACCGCAGGTGTGCGTCGTGTCCCACTTCCACGTGGACCACTCCAGGTGGGGTCACGAGGCGGCTTCGATACCGGGCACCGTCGTGTACGTGCCCCTCGCCGAAAAACGCTACCTCGCCGACGTCGATCACTTCGTCGAGCGCTGCGGCGTTCCCGTCGATCTTGCCGGCGGTTGGAAACAGTGGCTCTCCGGGTTCGCCGGGCTCAAGCCCGTGCCGCACGCCGTCGGTCTGTCACCGGGCGAGGTGATCGAGGCAGGACGGGTTCGAATCGAGGTCATGGACGCGGCCGGACACTCGCCGGGGCACCAGGCCTACTGGATCGCAGACCGGAGGATCCTCTTCTGCGTGGATATCGGGGTCGACGCTTTCGGGCCGTGGTACGGCTGGCAGGATGCGGACCTCGCGCTCTACGTGGGTTCCATCCGAAGGCTCGCGGCACTGGACGCCAGGCTCCTGGTCACGAGCCACGGAGGTCTCATCGACACCGACATCGAAACGACCCTGCTGGGCTGCATCGAGGTCATGAGACGTCGCGAGGACTGCATCAGGACCGACCTCGATGCCGGATCGAGCATAGAGGAGTGTGCTGCGAGAGGCCACATCTACGGCGACGTCTCGCGATTCGTTCCGCCCCTGGACAGGATGTACGGGGTCTGGGAGGCGAACATGGTGCGAGAGCACGCGCGCATCATCGGGATGGGCGGCCTCGACGCCATCATCTGAGACATCGGTCTCGATGCGATACATGATTCGATGCGGTTCCACGTACGATGATGTAGTGCTTCCGTGTCCGATCTTGTCCTATCTGCTACATGGATGGTCGAGGCTCGAACCTTTCGAGCAGGGCCTCGTAGATGCCCGCATCTCGCTCGCCATAGGCTACGAGCAGGATCTCCTGCGGCATGCTGTGGTCGCACGTGAACGCGTGGATGGCCTGCAGGGCCACCTTGCAGGCTTCCTCGAACGGATATCCGTAGACCCCGGTCGAGATGCAAGGGAACGAGACGCTCCTCGATCCCGCCTGCGAGGCGAGAGCGAGGCTTCTCTGGTAGCACGAGGCAAGTAGCTCGGCTTCCTTGGAAGCACCACCGCGATACACGGGGCCCACGGTGTGGATCACGTACCGCGCGGGGAGGTGGCCTGCAGTGGTGATCACGGCCTCACCCGTCGGACAGCCATCGTATCTCCGGCATTCCTCCATGATCTGGGAGCCTCCGGCCCTGTGGATCGCCCCGTCCACGCCTCCACCGCCTCGAAGCCGGGAGTTCGCCGCGTTCACGATGGCGTCCACGGCGATGCTCGTGATGTCGCCCTCGACCACCCGGACGAGCACCTTGTTGAAGAACCTATCCAATTGTCCCTCCTTGCCAGCGCCCGTGGCTCGATGGTCCTGCCTGGGGTATCTTGAGGGGCCATCCGCCGTTTGACATGGACCGCCCCGAGGCGCTAATGAGATCGGATGGACGAGCATACGGCGTGATGGGCGTGAACGTCGATACCCATGTGGCAAGCCTCGCTGCGGCGTTCTGCGGGTTGCTGTCCTTCGCCGGCTGCAGCACTACCCAGGGCACGAGCGACGCGGGAACGGACGCAACGAGCGATGCCGATGTGCCCTGCCCGACACCCGCAGGTTCGACCTTCGATCTGCAGGGATGGTGGGCCATGCGCGTGTTCGTCAGGCTCACCATGGAAGAGGATCCCGGGGCCAACATCCACGTCTGCGACGAACCCCCCATCGCCATGGCGACTGTCACATGGCTCTTGAAGGTGGAAGAACCCACGACCGGAGACCAGATCCCGTTCACGTTTCGCACGTGCGCGCTGACACTCCCCAGCGTCACGGCATCCTTCGCCGACTGCAGCCTGGACGAGCTCCTGGTCGCGTACCTGCATACCGGGGAGGCGCTGGATGCGTCGCTGTCACTCGTCGAGTATTCGGGAACGCTGACAGTGAGCGAGTCGGCAGGGTGCATGGGAGCATCGTCCGACGACTTGTTCGTACATATCGGCATCCCTGCCGACTTCGACTCGGCCGTGCCTCTGCCAGGCTGGGATCCCGAATGCGCAGGCACCACGGCCATCCAGTGCGTGACAGGGTTCTCGGACAACGTGCTGGACACGGACAGCGACGGCAGTCCTGGCGCCACGTTCTGGATCGAGACCGATCCACCAGGCCTCGTCACCGGGACGGCCCTCGCCACATTGAGGCATTTCCCCGGGATGAGAGCAAGCCGTCTCTCGGACAGCCTCGTGACGGGCGAACTCAGACCAGTTCTCGAGTACGATTTCGTGGGTAGCGACGCCTCCATGGCCGGCCTGGTCATGGACACACCTGCAGTGCAGCGCAACCTCCCGGATTTCATCCCCATCGAAGAGGGCTCGATCTTCACCATGGTCCGGGTCGATGGCCTGCATGGAGCCGTGGATCTGACAGGGACGGATGGAGATGTCCAGTGCAG
>JBFYZU010000333.1:0-3057 GCA_041309365.1 Myxococcota bacterium | reverse complement strand
CTGCAGGCGGCGGACATCCTGCTGTACAAGGCCTCCGGCGTCCCGGTGGGCGAGGATCAGGTGCAGCACATCGAGCTTTGCCGCGAGGTCGCCCGCAAGTTCAACGCCCGCTACGGAAACGTCTTCCCCGAGCCCAAGGCATGGCTCACACAGACCAGACGCCTCATGGGGCTGGACGGACAGGGCAAGATGAGCAAGAGCCTGGGCAACCACCTGGGCCTGCTCGAAAACGACGCCACGGTACGCGAGAAGCTCAAGCCCGCATTCACCGACCCTGCGAGGCTGAGGCGAAAGGACCCCGGGAACCCGGAGATATGCAACATCTTCACCATGCACCAGGGATTCAGCCCTCTTGCACTGGTGGCCGAGATAGCCGAGCAGTGCAGGAGCGCGGGAATCGGCTGCTTCGACTGCAAGGCAAGGCTCGCGGACTCGATCCGGGACGGGCTCGCGCCCGTTCGCGAGCGTGCCGCGCTGCTCGCGCGTGACCCCGACGCCGTGCGAGACATCCTCGCCCAGGGCGCCGCGTTCTGCCGCGACGTGGCAGGAGACACCATGGAAGAAGTCAGGGAGGTCATGGGGCTCGGATGAGGCAGATCACACGAATGACCCTCGCGATCTTCGCTCTCGCGGCCATTTCAGGATGCGGGCGCAAGATCCCCTGCCAGGCGCCCGAGGAGGTCGTCTCGACCTTCTACGGGTCGCTGGCGATGGGCGACACCCGGACCGCCTTCATGCTGCTGGCCGGGGCGGATCGCCGCGAGCTCGAGGCACGGGCTGCCAGGGCGAGCGAGAAGACGGCCAAGCCCCTGGGTGGAGCGGACATGCTAGTACCCCAGATGGTGGAGCTCGTGGGCGATCTATCGGGCGCCACGTTCAAGCCCGTGAAGGTGGAGGTCGGCGACGTGCAGGAGGTCGAGGTGACATTTACCGACGGGAGCAGTGCCAGGGCCACCGTGGTCAAGGAGGCCAGCTGCTACCGCATCCCTCTGGGCCTGTGAGACGGACCGGACGCTTGACGCCGCCTTTCATGTGTCCTATGAATCTCTCCTGGCTCGCGCTCGAAAAGAGGCAGGCGTGAACGGCTATCACCTCGAGCACTTCTGCATGTTGATGCCCGGGCCCCGCTAGGGGCCGGACGAGCGGAGCTTTCCCCCACACGAACCGGACCATCGCGGGGCGATCCTACTTCACGGGGCAGACCGTTTTTCTCGGTTCACCGGAGACGACATGGGCGCACAGACGGAACCATACGAGGACCGCTTCTACCGCCGCTGGATGCATGCCGCGGATCTCGTTTCCTTCGGTGTCCGGGTTCGTGAGAGCGATCTCATGATCCTCGCGGATCGGGCGCTCGAGGACGAGGCTCTCGATGCGTTGCGCGAGGTCAGGAGCCACATCGAAAGCTACATCGCCCGCGATCCGGCCTTCGCGAGCGCGCTCGAGCCCTGCGAGGTGGCCAGGGACGCTCCCGGCGTGATCCACGACATGGCCATGGCCGGACGCAGATGGGGCGTTGGCCCCATGGCCGCCGTGGCAGGAGCCGTGGCCGGGCACGTGGGGAGAAGGCTCCTCGATCGCGTCGAGAACGTGATCGTGGAGAACGGAGGAGACGTCTTCGTCAGGCTCCACAGGCCGGTGACCTTCAGGCTCTATGCGGGCGAGGGCTCGCCGTTCAAAGACAGGGTGGGATTCACCCTCCACGCGAGCGAGGGCCTGGGGGTGTGCACGTCGAGCGGGGTCGTGGGCCCATCGCTGTCGTTCGGGCGAGCCGATGCGGTGGTTGCCATCGGTCCCGACGCCACGGATGCGGACGCCGCGGCCACCGCCCTGGCCAACCGCGTGAAGAGGCCATCGGACGTGGACGCGGTCGTGGCGAGCGTCAAGGACCACGGAGGCCTCACGGGTATCGTCGCCTGCATGGGTAACCGCATCGGTTTCTTCGGGGACATCGAGATCGAGAGCACGAGACGGCAACGGAGGACGAGATGATACAAAAGAGCGTCATCCTGAACTTCCCTCGAACGCTGGTGGACAAGCCGGTCATCAGCAGAGTGATCCGCGACTTCGACGTGGAGGTGAACATCCTGCAGGCCTACATCACGCCGGACGAGGAGGGGCGCATGTTCACCCTCTTCAAGGGAGACGGCCCTGCCGTGAACGGTGCACTGGACTACCTCAGAAAGAACGATGTCAGGACCATCCTCCCGGTCAAGAACCTGGTGTGGGACGACGAGCTCTGCGTGCACTGCGGGGCCTGCGTGGGTCAGTGCCTCTCCGGCGCCTTCACCCAGGATCCGGTGACCATGAAGACCGTTCACGATCCAGGAAAATGCGTGGCCTGCGAGCTGTGCATTTTGTCCTGCTGGTACGGAGCCATCGAGTCCATCGGCGATCACCTCCGCAAGACGGGAGAGCTGTGATGACGAAGACGTACGAGGAGATCAACGAGAAGATACGCGCGAGACAGGCAGTGGTCGTCACGGCGGAGGAGATGATCGACGTCGTCGCCCAGAGAGGAACGGCCGCGGCTGCCCGGGACGTGGATGTGGTCACCACGGGCACCTTCGGACCCATGTGCTCCAGCGGTGCCATGTTCAATACCGGGCACACGGCGCCCAAGATGAAGATCACGAGGGCCTGGTTCAACGACGTGCCTGCCTACTGCGGCATCGCGGCCGTGGACTTGTACCTCGGTGCCACGGAGCTGCCAGAGAGCGACCCTTTCAACAAGGTGTACCCTGGCAGCTTCCGCTATGGGGGGGCTCACGTCATCGAGGAGCTCGTCCGCGGTCACGACGTGGTGCTTCGCGCCACGGCCTACGGAACGGACTGCTACCCGCGCAAGCAGCTCGAGACGCTGATCCGGCTCGAGGAGTTCAACAGCGCGACACTGCTCAACCCCCGCAACTGCTACCAGAACTACAACGTGGCCGTGAACGCATCCAGGAAAAAACCCATCTACACCTATCTCGGAGTCCTCAGGCCGAAGATGGCCAATGCCGGCTACTGCAGCGCAGGCCAGCTCTCGCCGCTGCTGAACGATCCATGCTACCG
>JBFYZU010000332.1:0-13932 GCA_041309365.1 Myxococcota bacterium | reverse complement strand
GTGCAGGTCGCCGTCGTTGTCGTTGTCCGGGTGCGAGTTGCAGTCGCGGTCAGCCGTCGTGCAGATGAGCGTCGCGCCGGGATGGTAGGCCGCGTCCGCGTCGTCGCAGTCGTCGCCGCCGCAGCCAGAGGCCCGGATGAAGGAGTCGCCGTCGTTGTCGCGGTCTGGGTGGCCGTTGCAGTCGTGATCCACCGTGTCGCACGTGAGCATGGCTCCGCCGTACACGGTGGGATCCGCATCGTCGCAGTCGTCGCCCGCACCGCAGCCGATGCGCAGGTGCAGGTCGCCGTCGTTGTCCTGGTCCCCTTCCGTGTTGCAGTCGTAGTCCAAAGTCGTGCAGGTGAGCGCCGCGCCGGGGTGGTACGCGGCGTTCGCGTCGTTGCAGTCGTCGCCGCCACAGCCCGTGGCCCGGATGTACCCGTCGCCGTCGTTGTCCTGATCGGGATGACCGTTGCAGTCCGTATCGGCCGTGGTGCATCCTGGCGCGACCCCCGGGCGCACGGCCGCGTCCGCGTCGTTGCAGTCCGTGCCGCCCGGGCAGACGGGCCACGTTCCCACCACGGTGCCCCGCAGGGCGCCGTCACCGTCCTGGTCGTTGTCCGGGTGGCCGTTGCAGTCGCGGTCCACGGTCGTGCAGGTCACGGCCGCGTCGGTGTTGATCAGCACATCCTCATCGTCGCAGTCCGTGCCGCCGCACGCCGTGCGGTCGAAGCCGTCCTGGTCGCTGTCGTCGTCCAGGATGGTGTCGCAGTCGTGGTCGTCGCCGCAGGCCCGGGCAGCGCCCGTGTACACTCCCGCGTCCGCGTCGTCGCAGTCGTCGCCGCCGCACGCCGAATCGAGGTGGTCGTCGAGGTCGTCGTCCGAGCCGGACTCGTCCTGCCAGAGCCCGGAGCAGTCGTCGTCCACCGTGTCGCACGTGGTCGGCGCGCCAGGGAAGATGGCGGCATCGGCGTCGTCGCAGTCGTCCGTGCCCGTCGCGAGAAGGGGGCACGAGGCCGCGTCGATGAAGTCGTCGTCGTCGTCGTCCACGGGGCCGTCCACCCCGTCGCCGTCGCAGTCCTGGTCGATGAGATCGCAGGCAGTCTCGGGCGCACCCGGGTAGGAGTCGTCGTCCGAGTCGTCGCAGTCCGTGCCGCCGCAGTCCTCGTCCAGGTAGCCGTCGCTGTCGTCGTCTGCATTCGCGGCGTCCAGCACCGATCCGTCGCAGTCCTGGTCCACGGTGTCGCAGTACTCGTGCGCGGCGTCCACCGCATCGTCATCGACCCAGGAGGAAGCGGTGTCCGGATCGAAGGCGGCGTGCACGTTCGCCGCGCCGTCGTTGCAGTCGGTCCCGCCGCATTCGACGTCGGGCACGTGGTCGTTGTCGTCGTCGATGCCCGGGCCGTCGAGGATGGTCAGGTCGCAGTCCTGGTCGATGAGGTCGCAGAGCTCCGTTGCGCCGGGGTGGACGGATCCGTCCGAGTCGTCGCAGTCCGTGCCGCCGCAGCCCGGTGGGGCATACCCGTCGTCGTCCGCATCCGAGTTCACCTCTGTCTCATCTCCGTCGCAGTCGTTGTCGACCGTGCCATCGCAGCCCTCGGGCGCCTCGGGGTAGACGTCATCGGCCCCGTCGTCGCAGTCCGTGTCGAGGTCGCTCTCGCCCAGGTCGTCGCAATCGCCGTCGTCGGAGAGCACCGTGGTGTCCGCACCGAAGCCGTCCTCGTCCGCGTCGACGAAGCACGTGACCGTGTCGGCCCCGTTGCAGTCCTGGTCCACGCCGTCGTCCGGCGTCTCGTCCGCGGTAGGGTAGATCGTATCGAGCGTGTCGTTGCAGTCGTTTCCGCCGCAGGCCGTCCCGCCGGGCGCCTCCATGGCGACGTAACCGTCACCGTCCGCGTCCAGAGGGTCGTGCGAGCAATCGCCCGCGCCCTCGTCGCACATGTCCATGGTGCAGGGGTTCGTGTCGTCGCAATCGACTGCCGTGCCGCTCTCGCACACATCGTCGTCGTTGCAGACCTCCACGCCGTTGCAGAACAGGCCGTCGTCGCACTCGCCGTCGGTCGTGCAGGGCACAAGGGTCGTGTCCTCGGCCGGGTCGACGACCGTGTCGGTCACGGAGTCGGCCGCAATATCCAGCGTCACGTCTGTCGTGCCGTCATCCGGCGCGTCCGTGGAGACATCGGCGTCCCCGTCGTGCTTGCCGTCGCTGCCGCATCCGGCTACCGTGAGAAGACCGGTCAGCATCGAGATCGACAGGGTGATCCTCGCTAGGTTCATGACTTCCTCCTGTGTGCGGGACGAGCAGGACGGCCCCCCGGAAACAAGAAAATTATATGGATGTTCTGGAAATGGGCAAGCTCGATCTTCAGACCAGGGCGCCAGCTTCATGGAGCGGCTCTAGCGCCTTCGCGAGCAGGCGACGCGCCCCGGGAGCCAGGCTGTCCGCACACGACGAGAGATGCCCCACGACGAGGCTTGCACGGGTTCCCTCGCGGGTGACCACCGGAGCGTGCTCCCGTGACCCGCGCTCGCCTGCACCGGGCACCAGCCCCCGGTGCAGTGCCACGAGCCTTCCGCGCAGGTCGAGCACGGGCGATCCCGAGGACCCGCCCGAAGACTCCAGCCTGTAGCGCACCGTGCGGCGCGTCATGGCCACCACCTCGCCTGTGGCGCCGGCAGCCGGAGCGTCCTCGCTCGCGCCGTGGCAGACCAGCACGACTCCGTGACCGGGCCGGATCCACTCGTCGCCATGGCCAAAAGGTATCCAGCCCAGCCCGGGCGCGCTCTTCACGGCCACCAGGGTGAAGTCCAGCCCAACGGACGTGACGAAGAGACGTCCGGGGTCGAGACTCGAATCCACGCCCGCCGGCGGCAGTGCCGGGAACCGTATCGCGCACGAATGAGCCTGATCGGGGTCGCCGATCAGGTGGTTGCTCGTCAGGAGCAGCCGCTCCGAGACGAGAAAACCCGTGCCCAGCCCCAGAAAGGACCCGAAATCGCTGCGCAGGACGATCCGGCACACGGACCTGGAAGCGGGGAGGGCTCCGGCGATCATTGGGGCGGCGTGCGTGGCGCGATGAGCTGGAAGTACTTGTCCACGTAGAAGCGGTAGATGGACGGCACCTGCTCGCCGTCCATGATGTCCTGCAGGATGGAGCTGTACTGGTCGTAGACGATCTTGTAGTCCTCGTCCACGAACCCCTCCTTGGAGGCGCCCAGGATCACGTCCTTCTTGACCGGGCCTGGGTTGTCCTCGCCCTCGACCTGGATGTCCTCGTAGATGGCCTGGTCGCCCAAGATCGGCGTGTCGCCCATGTGGTCCGTCGAGGCGGTGCCGTAGCCCTGCTTCCCGTCTCCCTTGCCGTCCTCGCCCGCCTTGCCCTGCTCCTCGGCCTCGCCGCTCTTGCCTCCGGGCTCCTCTCCAGCTCCCTGACCCGCGCCGGCCTGGCCCTCTTTGCCCTGGCCGGGCTTGGTGCCCTGGCCGGGCTGGCCCTCTTGTCCTGGCATGGTGCCCTGACCCTGCTGGCCATCCGGCTGGGTGCCCTGGCCGGGCTGGCCAGGAGATCCGGGCTTGCCACCGGGCATCTCGCCCGGCTTTCCGCCCTGCTGCTGGCCGGGCTGGCCCCCAGGGTTTCCCTCGGCACTGCTCTCGAAGTCCTCGCGCAGCTTCTTGTAGCTCTCCTTGCCGTCCTGGGCCGCGCCGTTCATGAGGTTCT
This sequence comes from Myxococcota bacterium, assembly GCA_041309365.1. Lineage (GTDB taxonomy): Bacteria > Myxococcota_A > Polyangia > DRWM01 > DRWM01 > JAFDER01. The sequence goes on along the minus strand of JBFYZU010000332.1, from coordinate 10,237 downwards.
GCAGGTTGTCCAGGCCCTCGACGAGCTCGCCGAGCTTGTCGAGCTGTTCGTCGCTCGCGTCCATGCCCGAGAGCTTCTCTCCCAGCTTCTTGAGCCCCTCGGGCAGGCTGTCCGCGTCCTTGATTCCCAGCATGCCGGCCAGCTTGTCGAGGGTCTCGAGCAGATCAGCGAGCTTCTCGGAATCCATGGATCCGTCCTCGGCGCCCTCGTTCTGCTGTTTTTCAACGCCCTGCCCGTTCTCGCCCTCGTTCTGCTGTTTTTCAACGTCCTGCTCGTTCTCGCCCTTGTTCTGCTGCTCGAGAAGGGGCTTGGCCTTCTCGATCGCCTCGAGGAGCTCTTCGGCCGCCTTGCTCATGTCCGAGCCCTTGGGGTTGTCCTTCTCGAACTTCTCGGCGAGCGCCTCGGCTACCTCAGCCGCATCGCCCGTGTCGCCCTTCTCGAGCGCCTCGGCCAGATCCTGGAGCAGTCCGGCGTCCATGCTCTGGCCGAGCTCCTCGACGAACTGCTGCTCGAGCGCCTTCTGCTCCACGAGCGCGTCCATGTCTTGCTTGATGGCCTCCACGTCCTGCATGAAGGAGCGGTAGCCCTCCTCGTCCTCGGGGAAGGTGGCCAAAGCCTCGTCCAGGCGCTGGCGCAGGCTGTCCACCCGCGCGTCGCCGCTCTCGGCCGGAAGCAGATCGAGCCGGGAGCGGAGCTTCTCGTGCACCCTGTCCAGCATGCGCTCGTCCGCGGCGCTCCAGAGTGGCACCGCCACGAAGGAATCCCGGCCCTCCGGGTCTGGCGGCTCGATCATCTTGCCGGGCAAGACGAGCACGGGCAGAAAGGCCATGGCTGCAGCCACGAGAGCCGCGCCGAGAGGCGCCAGGGCCGGCAAGAAGCGCCCCGCGGGCACCAGGGCGCCCACGTCGGCCTTCGCGAGGATGCGCGCACCGGCGTCCAGGGCCGCCTGACCCCAGGGCGTGGCCGGGCCCCCCGCCCTTGACAGCTCCGCAGCGGCCGTGACCGCACCGCGTGCCGACAGGGCCTCGTCCGCCTCGTGGGCGATACGCAGCAGGGGCGAGCGCCACAGCACGTACAGAGGGATCCAGGCCAGAAGCGCCACGCCGGCAAGGATCATGGGGGCAAGCCCGGAATCCAGGCCGGACCAGAGGAGCCGGCCGAGGTGCAGGCCGGCCGCCACGCCGAGAAGCGGAGTGCCCGTCCATGCCATGGCGCGTACGGCCTGCGCGGCGCGGTGCCTGCGGTAGATCCGCCCGAGCACCAGCGAGGGTCCTGTCATCGTGCTTGCAGCCATGCCTCCACCATCCGGCCCGGCCGGACCTCGACATTGTACAACGTTTGACGAGCCCGATCGATTCAACATTCGTGGGGGAGTCGTCAATCAAGGCTCGTCATGCCACCGGCATGATGCAAGGGCCCTGTTCATGACATGAAACGGCAGGCGAGAGGGCGAAAACGCCAGGTCTTGCTACGGTTCCCAGCAGCCGAAGCCGAGCACCGTGCGCCAGGTGACGTCCCAGCCGTGAGTGTCCAGGCCGGTCATGCCGGTGAGGTTGCCGCAGGGATCGTGGTGAAAGCGGGTGACGAGGTCGGCCTGGCCGTCGGCCTCCACGTCCTGCTCGAGTCGTACCTCGAGCCCGTCCTCGTCGTAGACGTGGCGCACCGAGTAGTCCGCCACTCCGTCGCACACCGGCACGATGGTGGACGACGAGGCGCCGTCCTTCTCCAGCTTCACGAGGCGGCCCTGCTCGTCGAACAAGAAGAAAGTACAGCTGTCGTCGACGCCGTCCAGCGGACCGGAGCCGCCGTCCACCCTCTCGGCGGTGAGGTGCCCGTCGCCGTCGAAGAGCTGCTCGATGCGCATGTCCACGACACCGTCCGCCACCTCGCAGTCGCGGCCGTCGACGAGCAGGACGAGCAAATGCTCGGTGTCGTGTCGAACGTGGACGGTCCTGAGCGAGACCACCTCGCCCGTGAACACCAGCTCGTCATCGCAGAAGTGCTGGTGGTCCTCCACCGCGAGGAGGTGGCCGCCAGCGTCGTAGGTGGTGATCGTGAGGCTCGTGAGCGTGCTCCCGCTGAAGGCACGCTCCGCCAAGACCCGGCCGGAGCCGTCCCGGTCGTACTCTATCCGGTAGTCCACGACGCCGTCGTCCCCATGGTCCGCCTCGACGATCACGAGCGCATCGTGCGCGTCGTAGACATAGAGCCAGCTCTCCACCCAGTCGGGCCGGTAGAAACGCCTCTCGCCCGTACGCAGCCCCCGGTCGTCGTACGTGTACGACTCGTCCACGTCCACGAGGCCGTCGCAGCCGTAGTCGCGGGCGGCACGCACGACGAGGCAGCGGTCGTCGTACTCGTAGGACGAGCATTGCTCCGGCTCGCCGTCGGCGCCCTCGTCGTAGCTCTCGGTGCACGGGCCCGGGAATACGCCGTTCTCGACGCACGGCCCGTCCGATGCGCACTGGCCCTCGTCGAAGGCAGGCCCGCCCACGAGGTCCGTCCGGCCGCACCCCACAGATACCATGGCCGCGAGGCCCAGGACGCCGACTGCCACCAAAAGCGATCTTCTCCCCATGGAGCAAGTATGCCGCACATCGCGGTGACGGCACAGCATTCCAATCCTTGACGCTGGCAATCACCTCGCCTACCTTGACCTGGATGTGCACCATGCACGGGCCGAGAGGCACTCCATGAGACCGAGGATCCTTATGGCCGGCCTCGGCGAAACCGGGACCGAGCTTGCCAGGAAATTACTGCTCAACTGGGACGTGATAGGCGTCGATCCCGATCCCGTGGCCATCTCGGGCCACGAGGTCGGAGGCGAGCACCACGAAGCGCTGAAGCTGCACTCGGGAGACGCAACGAGCGCGCTGGTCCTGCGCAAGGCCGGTCTCGAGGGAGTACACGCGGCCGTGGCCTGCACGGGGTCTGACGAGGTCAACATGGAGGTCCTTCGCATGGCCCGAGAGCTCTTCGGGATCCACAACCTCTACACCCTCATGTACAGCCTCGAGTGGGAGGAGCGGTACGCCGAGAACGGCATCGAAGTGGTCAGCCAGGACCACGCCTGCGCGGCCATCCTCGAGTCCCGCATCGCGAGGGGCCAGAAGGTCGCTTCGGACATCGGGCTGGGGATCGGCGAGATCATGGAGGTCGAGGTGCTCCCCAGCTCCTCGATCATCGGCCGGACCCTCATGGACCTTCAGCCCAGGCGCTGGCTCGTGGCGGCCATCTACCGGGACAACCGGCTCGTGGTCCCGCACGGCGAGACGAAAGTGCTCGAGAAGGACCGGGTGCTCCTGGTGGGCGATCCCGACATCCTGCCTTCGGTCGCCACCCTCATACGCACGGGCGAGAGCGAGTTCCCGCTGCAGTACGGCTCGCACGTGGTGTCGATCTTCGAGCCGGGCCTGGATAGGGTGCTCGAGGAGACGGCCTACCTCATCGACACCACCCGTGCGGAGCGGTTCGAGACCATCGCCTGCGAGATCGACGCAGGCAACCTGGAAGCCCTGCGGAAGCGCTGCGAGGGGATGAAGATCCCCTGCGAGATCTCCTGCAAGGCCGGAGGGAACGTCCGGAGTCTGCTCCACGAGGTGGGCCGCAGCGACGTCGGTGTCTTCGTCCTTCCGCCCGAGAAGATAGGGACCCTCGCCATGATGGGCCTGGGCCGGACCCGCGCAGCCGGGATCATGGATCTGGTGCACTCTCCCGTGCTCATGTCCAGGAAGACCTTCCCGTACCGCAAGGTGCTGCTCGTCATGGCCGAGCTGCCGTTTCCGTCCAGCGCCGCGCAACTCGCCATCGATCTCGTGCGCATGGTGGACGCCGGCCTGGACGTGGCCGTGGTCCACCAGCCCGATCTGGTCGTGGGAAAGGAGATGAGCGAGGACTTGGAAAAACGTTGGCAGGAAGTGCGAAACCTGGCTGGAATGTACCACGTGGACGTGACCGAGCGCAGGCTGGACGGAAACCCCATCCGGCAGGTGATGGGCATCTCGGGGGAGTACGACCTGGTCGTGGTGCCTTACCGGAAGCGCAAGCGGACGTTTCTCACGCGCCCGGACATCTCGCTCAACATCCTCCATGGCGCTCCCTGCTCCGTGATGGCCATGCCGGTCTGACGAAAGACGGTCGGGGTGCAAGCACAGGAAGCCATCTCGCTGCTCGTTCTCGCCCTGGGGGCCTTCACCATTCCCCTTTTCATGGGTCGCATCGGGATCCCGGCGGCCGTCGGCGAGATCCTGTTCGGGGTGCTCATCGGGCCTCACGTGCTGGGAATCAACCAGAAGGACGAGTTCACGACGTTTTTGGCGGAGTTCGGATTCGCGGTGCTGATGTTCCTCGTGGGCCTGGAGCTGGACTTCAGCCGCATCGAGAGGGGAGGCCTGAAAGGCATCGCTCTGGCTGCTGGAGTGGCCGGCCTCATCTTCGCGATCTCGGCCGGCATCACCCTGTGGCTGGGCCTGCCCATCTACATGCTCCTGGCCTTCGGCGCGGTGAGCGTCGGCATCCTCCTGGTCACCCTGTCCGACATGCGCATGACGAAGACCCCGGCGGGGCAGACCATGATCTTCGTGGGTTCGCTGGGGGAGTTCTTGACGATCATCCTCCTGACCGGCTTCGGCCTGTACTACGAGCACGGCCTGGGGTTCGACCTCATCGTCGAGATGGCGAAGCTGGCCACCATCTTCATCGCAGCCTACGCGGTGCTCGTGATCCTGAGGACCCTCATCTGGTGGCACCCGGACAGGTTCGCCCGGCTGGTGGCCGCACGCGATCCTTCCGAGGTCGGGGTGCGCGCGGGCATGGCCATGATGCTGGTCTTCGTGGCCCTGGCCTCGTTCATGGGCATCGAGGCCATCCTCGGCGCCTTCGTCGCGGGCGCCCTGTTCTCGTTCGTGTTCCGCGAGAAGGGCATCCTGGAGACCAAGCTCTCCTCCATCGGCTTCGGCTTCTTCATCCCCATCTTCTTCATCTGGGTCGGAACCGAGTTCAACCTGCCAGCGGTCATGAGGTTGGAGATCCTGCCTCTTCTGGGCCTTTTCATGCTCGTCTCTCTCGCGACCAAGGTGGCTGCCTCCCTGCCGCTCATGCTCGGCGGCCTGAGCCTGGCCGAGGCCGTGGGAGCCGGCGTGATCCTGTCGGCGCCTTTGACGCTGCTCGTGGTCATCGCCCGCATCGGGCTCGAGGTGAAGGTCATCGACGAGACCACCTCGGGCGCGATCGTGCTCATGGCGATAGTCACGGCCGTGATCGTGCCTGTCCTGTTCCGCCTCGTCGTGAGGTGGATCCCACGGTTTTCTTGAGGCGGCTCAGAAGACGCCGGCGCGAGCGTCCATGAGCCGCTGGGCCAGGCACACGGCGCCGCGGTAACCGAGCGACGGCTGGGCGTAGATGGCGTGCTTGCGATTGGACGGGATGCCGATCTCGACGCGCGACAGACGACCTGTCACCTCTTCTGGCAGCCACAGGTCGGGGGCAAGGAGCAGGTGGGGGGCATCGGTCGGAGGTGAAGCCGCGAGGGCTTCGTCGATATCCCTGGCGCAGGGGTTCTCGATGACCCGACAACCGGCGGGCAGCGTCACGCCGGCACGCGACAGGGCCGCGACGAGCGCCTGCCCGCCGCCGAGGGTGCGGTCCAGGAGGCCCACCAGCACGGCGCTCACGCCGAGGTCGTCGAGCAGGCCGACGAGACCGGCGGCCGTGGGTGTGTCGGCGAGCACGGCCGCCCGGCTGCCGGCGAGCCGCTCCCTGGCGATGCGCACGAGCGGCGCGATGCGTGCCGTCTCGGTCTCCACCAGCGAGGCGACCCTGAGGGGCGGCACGTTGCGGCTTGCACCGACCACTTCGAGGAAGCGCCGGGTGGCGCGCAGGCCCAGGGGCAGATCCACGTGCACGCACGGCCGTCCCGTGAGCCCGGGAAGGCCTTCCGCGATGCCGGCCGCCCAGGGAAGGACCACGCAGGCCGCGGCCCGCGGTCCCTGCATGAGCCCGGCCACGGGGGTGCCAGACAGGTAGGTCGTGGTCACGCCCAGTCCTATGCCCGCGAGCAACCGCCGCACCTCGTGCAGGCTCATGGCGTGGTCGTGCTCGTAGCGATCGAACAGATAGCCCACGATGTCCACCGACGAGGGATCGGCGGGCGCGACGCTCCAGTCGCAGAGCTCCATCACGGCCAGCACGGCACGCTGGTAGCCATGGTGCAGGTCGCCCTCGTGACCGGGCGTGGGCAGGTAGATCACGGGGCATGGGATCCTCTCGCGGATCCTCGCCGCCGCTGCCTCGCCGTCGAACCCCGTCATCTCCATGGCCGTGGACGTCGTGATGAAGACGACGCCCACCGCCTCCCGTCGCCCATACGTTTCGACGGTCATGTCGTACAGGCGATCGGCCGAGCCAGTGATGAGCAGAGACTCGTCGACGTCGGACCAGACCATCTTGTTCTGCGCCTCGCGCATACGGTCGTGGCTGGAGATCTGGCGCTGGGCCTTGGGCTTGCAACCCACTCCCGTGTGCATGAGATCCACTGCGTCCGGGATGGCGTGGGCGGCGAGGAAGACGCCGAACAGGGCACGCTGGTTGTCGAGCGGTATCTCGAAGCGGCTCCTCACGCCACACCCCTGCCGGGCATCAGCAGGCCCGTGATGCGATCCACGTTGCGGGCGAGCCCCTCGAATCCCGTCTCCATGGAGCCGATGGCGAAGAGAGGCACCCCTGCCCTGCCCACCTCCTCTCTGAGCGAGTCCGAGCAGTACACGGCGCACAGGCCGAGATCGCCGATGGCTCGCGTCATGCTCACCCTGTCCGCAAGGGGGGTCAAAGGCAGGTCGATGCCGTAGCGATCGAGTGTGGCCATCGTGGCGGCCATCGAGCGTCCCGCGACCGCTCCCTGGACCAGAAGGTGCACCTCGAAGCCCATCTCTGCGAACATGTCCACGAGCGCCAGGCCCTCGCGCACGATCACGTCGAGGGAGAAGTCCTTGCGGCCGGCCACGTGGTATCCCAGCTTCGAGCCGGACAGTCGTGCCACGGCACGATCCAGAGCTTCCCGGGCATGGGCGGCAGCCATTGCGATGGGTCCGCCCGGAGCCGCTGCCACACCGAGCTCGCGAGCGATGCCATCGAGAAGCCCCGTGGTGGCAGCGAGGCCATAGGGGGGAGCGATCTCCACGTGCCCCACACCCAGCCGTTTTTTCATGTCGTCGAGGAGTCTGGCGTAGAGCCTGGCGTCGGATACGACGTTGAGCGAGCCCGACGCGAGCCGGCCCCAAACGTCCGGAGGGTCGGAAACGGCTGGCGCGGCGCTCACGGTCACGCCCAGCGCACCGAGGATCCGGCGCGTCTCGCCCCTGTCCGGGACGAAGCCCAGCATGTTCACCGACAGGCCGGATCGCGGTCGATCCCGGCCACTCATCTGCCACACGAGCCAGGTGAACTCGTCCAGGACGTGGGCCTGGCCGTAGAGGCGGAACGCATCCATCTGCACGGGAAACAGCCTCGGCCTCACCCTGGGGCCCATTCCCCTCGTCACGGCGGTCACGTCGTCGGCGAGCATGCTCGACACGCAGCTTCCGATGACCACGATGGCTGCGGGATCAGCCAGGGTCGCGACATCGCCGATGGCCTGCTCCAGGATAGCGGACGTCCCTCCCGAGAGCACGTCCGCCTCGGTGAGATTGGTGCAGAAGAAACGCGTGGGGTCGGCGGCCCTGAAGTCGCGCCACACGAGGTTGGCGCAGTCCGGGTCGGAGTGCAGCAACACGGCGAAGTCTCCCGGCGTGACCGCGAGAAGCTGGGTGAGCCCTTCCAGGAGGCAGGCCTTCTGGGCCATCTCGCCGAGACCGCCCGAGCCTTTCATCGCGCGAACCCGTCCTGGGAACGCGAGTAGAACTCCACGTCCGAAAGCGGGGTGGGAACGGGTACCCGGTCGGGGTCCACGGCGAGGATCCGGCCGGCGATATCGCGCAGAAGGCTCACGGATCGGGCGCGAGGAGAGTGCTCCACCAGGGTGCGCCTGGCGTACTCCGCCTCGCGGAAGCGTCTGTCGCGGCGCACGACGCCCAGGACCCCGGTTCCGAGCAGGGAGGCGAACCGCTCGACGATGCCCACGTCGGCACGTGCGTCCTTGACGTTGGCGATGAGGCCGCACAGGACCACTCCGTTTGCCCTGGTGTTGACCACGGCCCGTGCCACGTTGTTGGCGGCGTACAGGCTCATGAGCTCGTCCGAGGCGACGATGAGGACCTTGCGGCCGAAACCCTTGCGCAGAGGCGTGGCAAACCCGCCGCACACGATGTCGCCGAGAAGATCGTAGAGGACCAGGTCGTAGCCCCTGCGCTCCACGAGGTTGGTGTGCTTGAAGAACTCCAGCATCCTGGCGATGCCGCGTCCGGCGCAGCCCACCCCGGGCTCTGGCCCTCCGGCCTCGATGAAGTCGATGCCCTCGCGCCCCTCGATCAGCACGTCCTGTTCCCTGACGTCCCCGGTGGCCACTATCCGCGACACCACCGTGGGCACGTCAAGCCGGTTCGTGAGGAGCACGGACGAGTCGTGCTTGGGGTCGCAGCCCACGTGCAGCACGCGATGGCCGTCGCGCGCGTAGATCACCGCCAGGTTGGCCAGGATGGTGGACTTGCCGATGCCACCCTTGCCCATGCAGACGATGCTCTGGTGAGATCCCGACACCCGTCCGAGATTACATCGACGGGCCCGGATGGGCCAGTGGATCGACGACAATGTGGATCGACGACAATGATCAACGCCCGGGCACGGGACTGTCCAGGATCTCGCGGACCTTGGCCACGAGAGTACGGGCGGCCACCGGCTTGGACAAAAACGCCACGCCCCTGGCGACGAGCTGCTTGTGCTCGGCCGCGGTGCCCGGGTAGCCCGACATGAGCAGCACGCGCGTGTGCCCGTGCTCCGACGCCAGCCTCTCGGCCAGATCCCGGCCGCTCATGCCCGGCATGATGACGTCGGAGACCACCACGTCGATGAAGCCCTTGCGCTTCGCGAAGACCTCAAGGGCTTCCTCGGCGTTGCGCGCCTCGAGGACCGTGTAGCCGTGCTCCCTGAGGGTGAGCGTGACGATGTTACGGACCATGTCCTCGTCCTCGACCACGAGGATGGTCTCCACACCAACGAGCGCGGCGAGATCGGGCGCGCTGTCGCGAGTGGTCGGCTCGTCGGTATCCAACCGGGGCAGGTAGATCTTGAACGTGCTGCCCTTGCCGGGCTCAGAATACACCCACACGTTGCCGCCGCTCTGCCGCACGATGCCGAACACCGTCGACAGGCCCATTCCAGCAACCATCTCGCTGTCCTTGGTCGTGAAGAAGGGCTCGAAGATGTGCTGCACGGTATACTCGTCCATGCCCTGGCCCGTGTCCGTTACCGCCAGGATCACGTAGGACCCCTTCGCGACGCCCGCGTGCGATGCCGTGTAATCGTCGTCCAGGTCCGCGTCATAGGTCTCGATGACGAGCTTGCCACCCTCGGGCATGGCATCGCGCGCGTTGACCGCCAGGTTGAGGATGACCTGCTCCATCTGCGCCGGATCGGCCATGACCTTGCCCACCTCCTCGAGCCTGGTGATGAACTCGATGTTCTCTCCGATGAGCCGGCCGAGCATGGTGCCCGCGCTCCTGACGCAGCTGTTCAGATCGACGACCTCGGGCCTCATGAACTGCGACGAGCTGAAGGCGAGGAGTTGCTTCGTGAGCGCGGCGCCGTTGCGGGAGGCCTTTCGGATCTCCTCGAGGCTCTCTCTGAGGGGATCCTCGGGGTGCAGGCCGTCCAGGGAGAGCTCCGCGTGGCCGCCCACGACGTTGAGCAGGTTGGAGAACTCGTGGGCGAGCCCTGCCGCGAGCCTTCCCACGGCCTCCATCTTCTGCGATGCCCTCAGGTGCATCTCGGCGCTTCTGAGCTTGTCCTCGGCCTCCTTCCTTGCTGAAACGTCGCGGGCGATGCCCAGGGCCACGTAGCTCTCGTCGCCCAGGTCGAGGCGCACGGTGGAAACCTCCATCCAGCGGCGCGTCCCATCCTCGAGCCGGAGCCTGAGCTCGACGGGTCCGACACTGGCTCCCTCGGAAAACAGCCGGCCCATGCCCTCGGTGGCACGTCCCAGGTCCTCGATGTCGATGATGTCACGCAGCGTGATGTTGCGCAGATCGGCGCGTGTGCAGCCGAGAAGCTTCAGGCTCCTGTCGTTCATGTCGATGAACCGTCCGGC
>JBFYZU010000331.1:0-8924 GCA_041309365.1 Myxococcota bacterium | reverse complement strand
CGATCTCCGAATCCGACCATGACCCTCGCCGCCTTGCTGCCGGGATTGTAGTCGGTCAGCTTGATGAACAGCAGGTACTTGCCGGGCGCGGCCACGAACTCCTCGCGGGTCTGTATCAGCTTGGGGTCGTAGCCCACCTCGGCGAGCTTTTCCATGATGTTCTGCTCCATGTACGAGCCGACCTGGTTGAGCTGCTGGACCTTCTCGTCGGTCTTGCCTTCCAGGCTCCTGTCGATGAGCACCTCGATCTGGATGAGGTGTCCATCGGGGGCCTTGGGGGCCTTGATGGACGGTCCACAGGCCGCGATGAATGCTGCCGATAGGATGATGGCGCTGCAGACGGAAGCGTGACTGGTCATGCTGTCCCCCTTTGGCGCAACTATGATCGGTCCCCCTTCGCCTGTCAACCGGATCCGGGGCCGGCTATCGTCAGGGTCGAGGCACGCACGGACAGGGCTGCGTCTCGCCCGACACGCACGTGCCGCCGGACGTCGTCTCAGCATCCTGCGAGGGCAGAGGATCGGTTTTCCGTCCGTCAGGAAAGCCAAGGGATGGGTCGTGACCCTCGACGCGCCATGGAGCGGAAACTGCCGCTGATCGATGCCTTTGAATCCACCACAGGGCAAGCGAGGCCCTGGGCTGCGGCTGCTCGCTGGTGCGCCGGGGCCTGGCCTACTTGGACGCGGGCGCCGACGGCATCTCGAGCTGGATGAGCCTCGAGGCCAGGATCGTGAAGAAGTCGTAGAGCCCCTCGTTCAGGGCGAACCTGTAGCTCTCGGGGGACTTGGACACGTCGCGAGAGTCGTTGTACCCGGACACGTCCATCTCCTCGGTGCCGGCCGGGCCCGCGATCGAGACGTGTGCCTGCACGATGGCCTCCACGCGGATGGTCATGGCGTCGGGCGTCATCCACACCCAGAACTGGTCGACACGGGCCGTTGCCGTGAAGTCCGCGTCCTCGTCGTCCACCACGGTGTAGCCCGCCTGGCGCAGGGCCACGGCGAGGAGGTCGTGCACGATGCCCTTCACGTTCTGGCCGTCGGTCAGGTAGATGTTCGCGATGTTCGTGCCGTCGCCCGCGTGGGCGCCGATGACCTGGGCCTGGCTCAGCTTGGCCATCTGCTCGTCCCACAGCGCGGGCACGGAGAGCTTGTCGGGCTCGGACTCGAACTCGCGAGCGTCCGTGACCTCGCCTATCCTGACGGTCAGCTTGGTGTCGGGCTCGAGGCTGGTCGGCTCCGTGGGGTACTTCGCCTCGAGGATCATGGCCTTGCTGGCGCAGGCCACGGCGCCCAACAGGAGGGCAGCGAAAAGCGCCAGCGCCAGCGCGCTCCTGGCCGGGTGTGACGGGCTCTCGTGGTGCTCCATGTCGTGCCTCCCGTGCATGCGCCCGCGAAAACGTCTCGCGTGCACGAGGACAATACCCCTGCCCCCTCGTCGCCTCAAGAGGAGCTTGACAGATGCCCTGCACTGAGGAGATCCTGGGCGGACACCCACATGGAGGAGGATTCGATGAAGAAGGCCCTTTACATCACACTGTCGGCCACAACGGTTCTGGCCATGGGATTTCTCTGGTCGGCATGCTGCGGAACCTGCAGCGGCTGCGGTGGAAGCGACACGGAGGACTGGGAAAAGGCCATGAAGAGCCTCGAGAGCATCGAGGGAACTGGTGGGAGCACGGAGAGCACGGAGAGCACGGAGAGCAGCGGCGGCGGCAGCGTCTGCGACCAGTACGAGGCGTGCTGCAAGGCCTACGCGGATGCCCTGAGCAAGGTCGCCGGAATCCCGCAGAGCTCCATCGACGCGCAGAAGCAGGCCTGCGACTCGATCTCCACGCTCAAGACCACCCCGGGCGGCGACGAGGCCTGCAAGACGGCCCTGGACGCCATGAAGCAGGCAGGCGAGGCCTACAAGTCCATGCCCGGCTTCGAGTGGCCCGACGCCTGCAAGTAGCCGGTCGCACCTCGCCCATCCTTTTTTCGTGACGACCGTCTTGACCCGTCTCGATTGCTACCGCCTGCTCCACGAGATGCAGGTCCCGGACCACATCGTGGCGCACAGCATCCAGGTGAGCCGCGTGGCCCTGGCGCTCGTGGATTTGCTCGCAGGGGCGAAGGTGGTGCTCGACAGGGATCTCGTGCTCGCGGCCGCGCTTCTGCACGACATCACCAAGCTGTCGAGCATGGCAACGGGCGAGATGCACTCGGTCACGGCCGAGAGGCTCCTGGCCGGCCGCGGCCACCTCGAGGTGGGACGCGTGGTGGCCCAGCACGTGAGGCTCGACGCCTACTTCGCGGCCAGCACCCCGGACGAGGCGGAGGTCTTGAACTACGCCGACAAGCGGGTCGTGCACGACCGCATCGCCTCTCTCGAGGAGAGGCTCGAGGACATCATGTCCCGCTACGGCAAGACCCCCGAGCGGGCGGCACGCATCGCACGGCTCATCGAGGACACGCGACGGGTGGAGGCGCGCATCTTCTCTTTTCTGGATCGCCGGCCTGACGAGATCGAGTCCTCGATCGAGGACGAAGGGCTCGACGCGCAGATGGCGAGCTACCGTGCCTCGGCCGGCGAGGGGTCCGGGCCGCTGCCCTGACCCGGTCTTGAGCATCTTTGGGGACGGATCTAGAGTCGCGCCTTGAAGGAGGGGTGAATGGATTCACCGGCAAGGCCATGAGCAACGTCCAGCCACGCGTGCACCTGTGCACGCAGTGCGGCGCACCCGTCGAGGCGCCTGCCCAAGGGAACGTCGTCAGGTGCGAGTACTGCGGCGCCCAGGTCCTTTTCGGGCTCAGGCCCGCGGGCCCGGTGCAGTTCGCGAACCCGCAGGCGCAGCTCGGGCTCAGCGAGGAGCAGATGGAGGCAGCACGGCTCGTCTCGCTCGCCAAGCAGGCCGAGTACTACGACGCCAGCTCCAATCCCTACTGCTACATCGAGGCGCCGGACGACCTCGAGTACATCGCGGCGACGGACGAGCTGTCCGCCGAGTTTCTGCCCATGGCCCTGCAGGCGTTCAACATGGCCGTCGCGCGGTGCCAGGCGTCCGGCTGCACCCTCGAGGACCAGCGGCGGGTGTACTGGATCGCGCGCAAGCTCAAGAACAGCTGGTCGCGCAGGGACGATCCTCTGAAGGCCCGCGCCGTGATAGAGACCGCCTACGACCTCTTGCCCGACCCGGGGTATCGCCAGCTGTTCATGTGCAGCCTCTCGGACATGGCGAGAAAGGAGGGCAACCTCGCTCTCGCCGAGGACTGGCTGAGCAAGTGCGATCCCAGGCCTCCGCTTTTGGACCTCGACACGGACTATCGGACCTCGTGGGCCCTGCTCCTCATCGCAAGGGAGCAGTGGGGAACGGCCCTGGCCCTCGTGGGCGAGGAGCGCGGCACCATACCCTACGAGCCCTCCAGCGTGGCCGTGTTCAACGCCATCCGCGTAAGCAGCCTCGCGAGGCTGGGCCGGCGCGAAGAGGCCATCGAGGACCTGCGGTTCATCATCGACGAGACGTCCCTCGCGTTCGTGGAGAACATGTTCGCGAACAGCCAGGCATGGGCCCCTGCGGCCGCTCTGCTCGCGCAGATGAAGGCCGCGAACATGTTACGCGACAGCGTACCCGGAGATGACGACGACTCGCGCTCATCCGACCTCTCCGAGCCCAGGGTCGAGGTGCCCGAGGCCATCGGCTGGTGGTTTCTGGGCGTCCTGGTCGTACCTGTCGTGGTCGGCGGCGCGGCTGTGGGCACGTCGATCGACAGCAAGAGCACGGCCGAGGCCATGGCCGCCTGGAAGAGCACGCCCGGCGAGGTGGTCAAGACCGGCTTCACCCTGGAGGAGGGCGACGACAGCGTCTCCATCCACGCCCAGGTCCTGTACGGCTACACCGTCGACGGCGTGAAGTACACGAACGACTACATCGGCCTCGACTCCGAGTCGTACGACTCCACGGCCGAGGCCGAGCGCGCGGCCGAGCGCTGGGATCACCCGGGCCTCATGGTCTACTACGACCCCGACGATCCGCAGGACTCGGCCCTGGACATCTCGCCCGACCCGTTCGAGCCGGTGGGCTTCGTGATCGGCGGCATCGCGGCCATCGCCTTTCTCGTGATGCTCGTCATCTTCGTGCGCAGCCACCTGGTCCGCCTCGCGGCCCTTCGCCGCGCGAACGCCTGATCCTCAGCGCAGCCGCCCCTCGAACAGCACGTCGTTGCCGAGCCGGCGGATCGCGAGGTTCTCGAGCCTCTTGACCGCCTTCATGTCCAAGCTGCCCTCGCCGGCGTAGAGGCTCACGGCCCGCTGGCCGCCGATGAGCAGCGGCGCCACGAACAGCGACACGGCGTCCGCGAGACCCTTGTCCAGAAAGGACGTGTGCAAGGTCCCCCCGCCCTCCACCAGTACGGAGGTGACCCCCCTCGCGGCGAGCTTTTCGAGCAGATCGTGAAGGTCGATGAGGCCGCGGCGCGACCTGCACCTCATGAAGTCGAGCTGCGCGCCGCCCGAGGCGCCCAGCTTGCGGGGGCTGCCGCTCGCGTGCACGATGAGCGTCGGCACCTCGCCCGAGGTGCGCACGACCGCTGCGTCGATCGGGACGTCCAGCGCCGGGTCCAGCACCACCCTGACGGGCGGTGGGCCGGTCGGCGCCACGTGGCGCACCGTGAGCATCGGGTCGTCGGCGAGCACCGTGCCCAGGCCCACGAGCACCGCGTCAGCGTTGTCGCGAAGCCGGTGCGCCTCGCGCCTCGCGGGCATGCCCGTGATCCAGCGCGAGTCTCCCGAGGCGCAGGCCATGCGTCCGTCCAGGCTGAGCGCCGCCTTGAGCCTCACGAAGGGCAAGCCCGTGGTGATGAACACGCCCCACTCGTCGATGAGCCTCTTGCAGGCCGCCCCCGAGGCCGTCACGTCGAAGTCCACGGCGACGCCCGAGCGCCTGAGGGCCCTCACGCCGCGCCCGTTGACGATGGGGTTCAAGTCGAGGCTGCCGATGACCACCCTGGCCACGCCCGCGCGGACGAGGGCATCCGTGCACGGCCCTGTCCGGCCCCAGTGGTTGCAGGGCTCCAGCGTGACGTAGATCGTTGCCCCGCGCGCCCTGTCTCCGGCCGCGGCCAGCGCGTTGATCTCCGCGTGCGCCTCGCCGGCTCGGTGGTGGTAGCCCTCGCCCACCACCTCGCCGTCTCTGACGATCACGGCGCCCACGCGCGGGTTGGGACTGGGCCTCGCCCTTCGCGCGAGCCTCAGGGCGCGCCTCATGTGGCGGCTGTCTCGCGTGGAGTCCGGGAGGCTCACTTCTTTGGACCCTTGCGCCCCTTGCGCAGCGAGGCCAGCGCGGTCATGAACTCGCCGATGTCCTGGAACTCGCGGTACACGCTGGCGAACCGCACGTAGGCCACGTCGTCCATGCCGTGCAGCTGGTCCATGATGTGCTCGCCTATCCAGGCGCTGGGCACCTCCCGGTCGGAGCGCTCCTGCAGCGCCTGCTCCAGCCGGTCCGCCATCAGCTCGATGGCGTCGGTGGAGATGTTGCGCTTCTGGGTGGCCTTCTGGAGCCCGGACAGGACCTTGTCGCGGATGTACGGCTCCCGTCTCCCGTCCTTCTTGAGCACCATGGGCAAGGAGACCTCGAGCCGCTCGTACGTGGTGAACCTGTACCCGCAGGCCACGCACTCGCGCCGGCGGCGCACCAGGTCACCCTCGACGCTGGTGCGGCTGTCGGTGACGCGGGTATCCTTCTCGAGGCACTTGGGGCATCTCATGGCAGCGTGCCGGGCGGGCGGGCGGCAAGGATCACGATCCGCTCGCCGCCTTCTCCTTGTCCTTCTGCTCGACGATGAGCTTCTTCACGGGCTCGTACTGCTTTTTCAGCTTGATCACCTTGTAGATGGCCTCGATGCGCTTCGAGGCGAGGGCCGTGAGGTCGGGGCCCGTGCCCTTTCCCGAGTAGAACTCCAGGTAGTCCTGCCACGCGTTCTTGGCTTCCTCCAGGTCGCCCATGGCCTCGGAGAGCAGGGCCACCTGCACGAGCGCCACCCCCTTCATGCCCTCCTCCTTGCCCGTGGCCATGAGGTAGCTCGTGCGGAAGCTCTCGATCGCCTTCTCGTTCTCGCCCTTGGCCTTGAGGGCGCAGCCGATGAAGTAGTGCACGACCGGGCTCTTGGGCATCTTCTCCCCGGCCTTGCGGTACAGGTCGAGGGCCTTGCCGTAGTCGCGGATGATGTAGGAGGCGTGGCCCTGCTGCAGCCATGTCATCTCCTCGGCGGCCGCGGGCGGCGGATCCTCCTTGGCGCCCTTGTCCTTCTTGGTCTTCTTCTTCTTGTCGGCACCCAGTGAAGGAGAGCTCGCGATGAATGCCATGGCCAGGACGCAGGCCAGAACCGTTGAAAGACGTGTCATGTCGAACCTCCGCTGGTACGATAGCCCATCGGGCGAGGCCAGGCAAGGCGGACGGCCCGGGTCACCACTCGATGGTCAGGATCTCCAGCCGGCGCAAGCCTCCCGGCGTCTGGACCTCCACCACGTCCCCCACCTTCTTGCTCACCAGGGCCTGGCCCACGGGCGAGGAGATGGAGATCTTGCCGCTCAGCACGTCGGTCTCCTCCGGGCCCACCAGGTGGTAGTCCTGCTCGTCCTTCGTGACCACGTTGCGCACCCTCACCCTGGCTCCGAAGGCCACGGTGTCGCCCTGCAGCTCGCCAGGGGCGATGATCTCGGCCCTCGCCAGCTTGTCCTTGATCTGCCTGATCTTGGCGTCGATGTGGCCCTGCTTCTCCTTGGCGTACTGGTACTCGGCGTTCTCGCTCAGGTCGCCGTGGGCGCGGGCTATCTCGATCTCCTTCACGATGGCCGGCCACTCCTTCATCTCGAGCTGCTCGAGCTCGTCCTTGAGCCTGACGTATCCTTCCTTGCTCATGGGAACGGTCTTCACGGCCATCTGGAGGTCCTCCATGGCGGGCGCCCGGACCGGCACCCCCGAAAGCGCTACGTATACCACGTGTTAGACATGAACTGCAAACCTGGCGCACTTGACAGCGCAGCGCTGTGCCCCTAAGTTGCCGCCGCCATGAAGGAGCAGGCTACGTTCAGCGTGCACGTGAGGCGGGTGGATGGCGCCGGGAGCGATCTCGAGTTCCCGGTGGATCCGTCCTGGCTCGAGACGGAGCTGGCCGAGTACGAGGTCGTGGCGCCTTGCCCGGGGTCGCTCAAGGTCAAGGTGACTCCCATCTCCCCGGGCTTCTGGGTCGAGGGCTCGGTGGACATCACCATCGTCGTCACCTGCCTGAGGTGCCTTCGACCGGCGAACCTGGACCTTCGCATCCCCTTCAAGGTGCACATGACGCCCGGCCCGCCGTCCGATACCCACGTCGAGGAATCCTACGCCCAGGACGGCAGCCTGGGGGTAGGCCACTTCCAGGGCGAGGAGATCGTCCTTGACAACCTGGTGCGCGAATCCATAGTATTGGCGCTCCCGATGAGCCCCCGGTGCCCTTCCGGCTGCTCGGTCGAGGATCTGTACCGGGACGACGACTGAATATCCGGAAAGGAGGCCTGCCGTGGCCGTTCCAAAGAGAAAGACATCCAAGGCGGTCAAGCACTCGCGAAGGACGCACAAGGATCGCGTGGGCAAACCCAATCTCACCCTGTGCGTGAACCCCGAGTGCGGCGCTCCGGTCCTCCCGCACCGCGCCTGCCTCGAGTGCGGCACCATCCGCCGCCGCAAGGGACACACCATCCAGGTCATCGCGGTCATCGAGGAATCCGGCGAGACCAAAGAGTAGCTCCCCCCCTCCCCACTGAAAGAACGTCCTTTGCCACCAGGGCCCGGCGGTCATTGACGGTGACCCCGAAGTGGAGCATGAGATCCTTGGATCCGGTGATTCCCCGTATCCGGTGGGTCATGAGAGCCTTGCCCATGATGCACATGCCTCACGTCGGATCTCTCGGCATGGCCCTAGCCGTGGCGCTCGTCGTGGGAGGGCTGTCCGCTCGGGCCGTTTCGGGCCACCGGCCTTGCCCGATCGCCGGCAGCGACCGCTTTGTGTCGGGAAGGCCGGTCGATGTCCCGACCACGGCCAACCTGCCGGACCGCGACGGCTCCTGTACCCGGCTGCCGCGGAGCGCGTCGGCCCTTCTCCTCTTTCCCGCAACCTCGCCCGGCAGCACCTCCATCGTGGCCTTCCTGGTCCTCGAACGGCGCGTGCGAAGCTTCGATATCCGTCCATCCGATCCGCACCGCGGCCCCGAGGCCGCCCGCCCTCCTCCCACGGTCGTCGCCTCCTCGATCCGAGTCGACGACATCGCGCGCCTTGGAACGTGAAACGGACACGTGTCTCGCGCGCAAGCTAAGGGAGGATCACATGAACGACATCGAGAAGACCCCTGATACCCCGAAGGGAAAGCACAAAGGCCTGCTTTTTTTGCTCCTGTGCTTCGTGCTGCCGCTCTTGGCCCTCATCGGCCTGGTGATGCTCTCGGACCTTCTCCAGTAGGGGCCGTCCCCTCGCGGACGGTTCGCCCTGGCACGGGCAACGTGCTAGAGTAGAACCGTACGTCGGAGGTCCGCATGCGCAATGCCGCGATCTGCTCGTGTCTTCTTGTCCTGGGCGCGGCCTGCGCCACGAGCCACTCGCAGACCCACCTCGACGGCACCGTGGACGGCACGCCCGAGACGGCCGACACCGTGCCACCGGACACGTCCGAGGAGGCCGACACCGGCTGCGCGCCCGGGCTCACCGACTGCTCGGGCACGTGCGTGGACACGGAGACGGACATCTTCAACTGCGGCGGGTGCTTTGAGGCCTGCACGGCCGGCACGCGCGCCGCGCCCGTGTGCGAGGCGGGCCTGTGCGGCATCGTCTGCGATGCCGGCTGGTCCGACATGGACGGCGACGGATCCTGCGAGACGCACTGCGTGCCCACGTCCGACACCGAGGCCT
>JBFYZU010000330.1:0-2749 GCA_041309365.1 Myxococcota bacterium | reverse complement strand
TGGCCTGCGAGGACGTCTGGCCCGCGCCGCTCGCGGACCTGGCGAAGAAGGACGGCAAGCACAGGGTGGTGCTGCTCGCGCCCCAGGTGGCCCACTCGGAGGACCTTCCCGTGAAGGCGGGCAAGTACCTCCAGGGCACCGTGATGTGCACGGGCTTTCACCCCGGCGACCAGGACCCGTTCACCATGTTCTTCATCGAGGAGTACGAGCGCGACCACCAGGCGCCGCCCAACGTGCAGGCGGCCTACGCGGCCGACGCCCTGCTCGTCGTCGGCCAGGGCGTGGTCGCGGGCGGTGCGCGCACGCGCGGCGAGCTCGTCGCGTGGCTCATCGACCCCAAGCGCTGCGGCGCATGGCTCTTTACCGTGGGGTCCTTCGGCGGCTTCCTGCCCGGAGGCGAGCCAGCAGCCCCGCTGACGCTCGTCACCATCGAGGGCAAGGGCTTCGCGGCTTTCGAGGCACAGGTCCCGCCTCCGTGAACCTGCCCTTCGTGCTCTCGGGGGGCCAGGTGGCCCTCGCGATCGGCGTGGCGGCCGTCGTGGTCGGGGCGCTCTACCTGCTCCGCGAGCGCTACAGGCCCGTGGTGGTCTCGTACCTGCCGCTCTGGGAGGAGAGCATCAAGCGCTCCACGCCGCTCGCCCTGGCGCGCCGGCTGCGCAAGCTCGCGAGCCTCCTTGTGCAGATGCTCATCGTGGCGCTGGCCGTGCTGGCCATGTCCGACCCCGGATGGGGCGAGCGCGCCGACGAGCGCAACGTGATCCTGGCCGTGGACGTGTCGCCTTCCATGGGCGCGAACGATGGCCGAGAGGGGGGGACGCGGCTCGATGAGGCCCGTCGCTTCGCGTCGGCCGTCGCGCGCTCGCTCAAAGAGAAGGACCAGGCCCTGCTCGTTCGCATCTCGTCCACGCCCCTGGTGGCGCGATCATGGGGAAAGCCCGACGCGGGGCTCATGGACGCCATCGAGGCGCTGGCCCTGGCGCCGGGGGAGGCCGACGTCTCGGCCGGCGTGGAGTTCGCCGCGGCGGCTCTGGCCCAGCGCAAGGGAGCCCGGATGTGGGTCCTCTCCGACGGTGCGTTCGGCCTGTCGGACGGGCAGCGCGACGCGCTCGTGGCGCGGCTCGAGGAGCTCGCCGGGCGGGGCATCGCCATCGACCACCACAGGTGCGGCCGCGAGGCCGACAACGTGGCCATCACCCACTTCGCCATGCGCCAGGACCTGCGCGACAGGATCCGCGTGGTGGGCATGCTCGAGGTCCGGAGCTTCTCGGCGGCCGACGAGGGCCGGCCGGTGCCGGCGCGCGTCGAGGTGCGCGCCGGCGGCCACCCGGTGCTCACGCGCAAGCTGTCACTCGGCCAGAAGCCCGAGAGCATCTGGCTCGATCTCCTGACGCCGCCCTCGCGCGAGATAGAGGCCGTGCTCACGCCCGAGGAGCCGGAGAAGGACCGCCTCGCGGGCGACAACCGGGCCTCGGTCACCCTGCCCGAGCAGACCGAGCTCCAGGTGCTGGCCGTGAGCGCGGGCAACACGTATTTGCAGGCGGCCCTGCTCTTGAGCCCCACCTGGAACGTCGAGTGGATCGCGCCGGGCACGAAGCCCGCGCGCGAGGGCTACGACGTCGTGGTGCTCGACGGCTCCGTGGCCATGCCCCGGGTGAAGACCGGGGGCGTCCTGGCCATCAACCCCTCGGGCGAGGGCTCGCCCGTGGCCACGGACGGGATCATCGAGGCGCCCACGTTCGAGACGTTCGACCGCGATCACCCCGTGATCCGCTGGACCAACCTCTACAACGTGAACGTGAGCCGCGCCCTCAGGATGGTGGCCGAAAAGAAGGACCGCGCCCTGGCGTCGAGCACCGAGGGCCCGCTGATCCTCCTTCGCGAGCCAGAGGGCGGGCCCAGGCTCATCGTCATCGGCTTCGATCTCGCCGAGAGCGACATGCCCATGCGCGTGGCCTGGCCGCTGTTCTTCCTCAACGCCGTTCACTACCTGGGAGGAGAGAGCCTCGAGGTGGCCTCCTCGGGCGTCTCGCCCACCGAGTCTCGCATCGCGCCCCACTTTCTGGCCGGCGCCCGCCACTTCGGAGAGCCGCCCAAGGCCGGCCCGCGCAGGCCTCCTCTGTGGCTGGTCCTCGTGGCCTGCGCCACGGCCCTGTTCGCCCTGGAGTGGTACACCTACCACCGCAGGATCACGGTCTGAAAAAGGTGGCATGCCAGTTCACGGGCAATGACGGGGTTCGCAGGACAACGACAGGGCTGGTGGCGGGCCTCGAGTGGCGCCGATGGATCAGTGGATCGCGAAAACCGGCTCTCCTGCACCTCGTGTGTGTAACGAAAGTGCCTGTCTAGCGACATCCTACTTATATACTACTCTGTCAGGAAGTGTACTTCATCCCCACCCACTGGGCCAACACGATCTTCCTCGGATCGACCCACCAAAAGTCCCGGATCATGTGCCTCGCGAAGATCCCCCCGAGCGTCTTCCTCGTCGCCATGATCGCCTCGCACCATGTCCCCGGCCCACAGCCGGCCGCAGAACTCGCGCCACGGCAGGATGTCCATCCCATCCTCGGTACGCCTGTCCGATGGGCTCCTGCAGACCACCACCGCCCGGCCGACCGCGTGCTCCTCTTTCCAGGGTGCGCATGCAGCGCAGGTCGTCGCCGCGAACGTCGCGCTCCAGAGGATCTTTGCGTCTGCGTCCGTCATGGCGACGAGGGCGTCGGTATCGAAGACCCCTTTCGTCGATGCC
>JBFYZU010000329.1:0-6444 GCA_041309365.1 Myxococcota bacterium | reverse complement strand
GCGCCGGACACGCCCTGGCCGGAAACCGTCCAGAACCCCAGGAGCCCACGGGCGCTGGTGGCAGACCATGCAGGGTCGGACAGGAATCTCTCGAATGCATAACCGGGATGTGGTGGCGCGCTGGTCTCGTGGCCGACCTTCGCCTCGAGGAGCAGGTCGTCTGCAGCGTGGCCCTTGCCGGGGCATGCAACGAGCGCGACGAAAGACAGGATCGACGCAGCGCTCGCTGCCATCCTGGAGATCGAGGCCACGTTTCTCGATGAGCCCGGGTGCCTTGCCGTCGTTGCCATGGGTGGCCTCGAGCGCAACGAACGTGCCGTCGGTCCGGGTAGGGTTTTCTATCATGATATCAAGCGGTTATGCTGGATCGAGGGGCTCGCCGGCACCATCCCGGATCGGGATGGTGCTTCGAGATGGTACATCAGCGGATGCCGTAGGCCTTGAGCTTGCGATGGAGGGTCTGCAGCCCGATGCCCAGGACGTGGGCAGTCTGTGTCTTGTTCTTGTCCAGGGCCTGGTACACCGACAGGATGTGGCGCTTCTCGACGCTGGCCAGAGTCTCCATGGACGTCTCGCGGCCCGGCCCGCTCGCGGGCTGCTCGACGCGATCGGCGCCTGCCATGCGCAGGTGCTCGGGCCGGATCACACCCTTCTGTGCCAGGTTGCACGCCGCCTCGACGACTCCCTTGAGCTCCCTCACGTTGCCGGGCCAGTCGTGGGCCTCGAGCACTGCCTCGGCCTGCTCGGACAGCTTGACCCGGGGGTGATCGGAATTCTCGATGAACCTCGCGGCCAGGAGCGCGATGTCGCCCCTGCGGTCCCTGAGCGGGGGGATCGTGAGGTGGGCGAACAGGAGCCTGTAGAGGAGGTCCTTGCGGAACCTCCTTGCCTCGACGAGCTTCATGAGATCCTGGTTCGTGGCCGCCACGAAGCGCAGATCCGCCTTCCTGGGCTTCGTGCTGCCCACGGGCGTGTACTCGCCCTCCTGCAGGATGCGCAGAAGCTTGCCCTGGATGTCCATGGAGAGATCCCCGATCTCGTCCAGAAACAGGGTCCCGCCCTTCGCCTGCGACAGGTAGCCTTCCCTGTCCCCGTTGGCCCCGGTGAAGGCGCCGCGCACGTGGCCGAAGAACTCGGACTCGAAGAGTGTGGGCGAGATGGAGAGCATGTTCACGGCGACGAACGGCCCTCTCGCCTTGCTCGATGCGAGGTGCACGGCACGGGCAAGAAGCTCCTTGCCCACCCCCGTCTCTCCGCTGACGAGCACCGGGATGCGCGAGGCGGCGTGCAGCGCGGCCTCGTGCATGAGCCTCGTCATGTTCGCGTCCCTGGTGACGATGCCCGCGAAGGCGGGCTGGTCCTCGAGCGAACCGGCCACCGCGCTCGACGAGCGCAGGATGAGGGTGTCGGCGAGGTGCTTGTGCGAGAGGGCCCGCTCGATGCACTGCAGGAGCTGATCGGGCCTCAGGGGCTTGGCGAGGTAATCGTAGGCGCCGAGCTTGACGGCCTGCACCACGGCAGGGATCGACTCGTTCGCGGTGAGCATGATGCAGGCAACCTGCGGGCTTCTCTCCTTGATGGAGGCCAGGATCTCGAGCCCGTCCATGTGCGGCATGTTGATGTCGAGGAGCGCGACGTCGAACTCGCTCGCATCGAGCAGGCCCTGCACCTTGCGCGGGTCCGCGACCGTGGTGACCTGCTCGTAGCCCTCCAGCCTCAGGACGCGCTTCACGCTGTCGAGAAAGGCCTTCTCGTCGTCAACGACCAGTATGGAGGTCATCTGTGCCGCTCCTCTTCGCCAGGCTCTCACCAAGCACTACCACGCCGTCTGCCTCCAGTACACTGCCTGTCCTCGCCTCAGCGCACGCCGGGGGCCAAAAGGAGCAGGAAGGCGAGCTGGAGCGGGCCCGTCGCCATGTCGAGCGCCACCGCGGGGACCACGCCCCAGCGCGCACGCCGGACCTCGCTCTCGGAGCGCACTCGCCAGGCCACGTCCACGACGTCGTAGCCGCGACCAGCGTCCACGGCCGTCGACGCGACGGTCCACGTCCCCTCGGGGCCGCGGGCCCACGTGACGGCGTTCGCGTGCCAGTTGAAGATGTTCGAGAACGTGAGCGACACGAGGTGGACCTCGTCGAGGCCGGCCGGCAGCTCGCGGGCGAAGTGGGTCGAGAACAGATCGTGGGGGTCCGATTCGGCCCCCTCGGCGAGCTGGATGATGGCGTTGAACTGCTCCATGGGCGCGCAGCACATGTGCTCGTAGAACAGGAAGGCGTTGCGCTCGCCTTCCATGGGGACCCCGGGCTCCGAGATGTCGAAGACGCCCGTGGTGCCGTGGGGGACGCCGATCTCGAGGACGCGCCCCTGTCCTTCGAGCACGTCGTCGAACCGGTAGGGCGTGAACGCGACGCCGTCCACCTGCCTCGCGGGTGCGGTGACGCCCGCGTGGAACGACTGGGAGCTCGGGGGGTCCGAGAACTCGTTCCTGGGGTGCGCCAGATCCTCTTTCTTCTTGCGCCAGCCTTCGGTGAAGCTCAGGTCGTTGAAGGAGAGGTTGAAGACGCCGAGACCCGTCCAGACGAGGGCGAAGAGGAAGAAGCACAGGGCGCAGCCGATGGCCAGCCCGCGCCCGGCCCCGTCTTTCTTGCGGTGTCTTTCCATGACCGACTCCACATGTCAGGCGGCCGGCAGCCGGACGATGAAGGCCGTTTTCCGGCCCGGTGTGCTGTCCACGGCCAGCATGCCGCCATGACGCCCGGCCTTCCAGTCCTCTTCTGGTTCGGCATGACTTCCCCCGCGGCCCCCGTGCGAGATGCCGGTTCGGATCCGTATCATAGACGGGTGTCATGCTACCTGCTTTTTCCCGGAGTTCAACCTCTCGTTTGGCCGCCCGAGGTGGTCGTGCCGACCGGATGGTCATCGATCTCCCCTTTCCGGACATCTGCCTTGCGAGCTGCTCGGGGATGTTCATACCCTTCGAGTCCGATCCCGGGACTTTCGCCAGGGTCGTCGTATTGGGTGCACGAGTACGAGATCCCCTCTCGCATGGTCGACAGCATCGTCCGGCTCACCTGAAAGCAGGGTCTGGCGCTACTTGCGCCGGCAGGACTACTGGGATAGCTTTTTCTCGTGGATCCAGAGGAGAAGAGGGCGGCGCAGGTCATCGAGGAGCGAGTCCCGGGCGTGATCGCGGCATGGATCCACGGGTCGCGCGCGGCCGGGCGCGAGCACGCGAGTAGCGACGTGGACGTGGCCGTTCTCGCGCACGATCCCTTGCCGCCGTCCGCTTTTCTCGACCTCGCGGCCGAGCTGTCCGGTGTCTTTGCGCGCGAGGTGGATCTGATGGACCTCTGGCGCGCCTCCACAGTGGCGAGGGTACACGTCCTCGACAAGGGCAGGCTCCTGCTCTGCTCGGACGATGGGGCGCGCCGCGTGTTCGAGACCTACTCGTTCTCGTCGTACGCGAGGCTCAACGAGGAGCGCGCCGGGATCCTTCGCGACATCGCGAAGCGGGGAAGCATCCATGGTTGACGATATACTGCTCGCGAAGGCAGCATCGATCGAGAGGTGCCTGCGCAGGATAGAAGAGGAGTACCGCGGTCGCGAGGCGGGCCTGGAGAGCGATTGGACGAGGCAGGACTCGATCGTGCTCAACCTGCAGCGCGCCTGCGAGGCTGCCATAGACATCGCCATGCACCTCGTCCGGGAGCGGGCACTCGGCCTTCCGATGGAGAGCAGGGACGCGTTCCGGTTCATCAGGGATGCGGGAATCATCACCGAGGCGCTTTCGAAGCGGATGGAGTCGATGGTCGGCTTCAGGAACATCGCGGTGCACGAGTACCAGAGCATGAGGCTCGACGTGGTCCGCCACATCCTCGACGAACGGCTCGGCGACTTCACCGATTTCTTGGCCTCCGTCATGCCCCGGAGCCGATAGGGGGATGTCCATGCCAGAAACCTGTCCCTAGCGGACGTTCACTTTGCTCGGCGTTCGTATCCATGATTGAACCCGCCGAGGATGGGGAAAGAGACGACCTCGCCCATCTGCGGCGGCTGCACGCGCCTCGGGATCGGCGGGTCCTTGCCGAGACAGAGGTGCGTTCTCACCGAGCGGTGATCTTTTGGCCAGGACGTTTCGCATCGACGTGACCGTCTGCCCCACTGCAAAGGCCCTTTCTCGCCTCGCCGAGCTCGCCACCACGCCGGAGGCCATGCGACGGGTCATGACCCGCGCCGGCCTCGCGCCCATGCCACCACCTTGGCCGCTCCCTCTCGTGCGAGGCCAGCTCGCGCTCGGGCTGTAGGCATCCGCCCGAGAAGCGTGCCTCGAACGGACCCTCTCGGGAGGCTCGTCGAGCGCGGGGGATGGCCGAGGTGCACCCGAGCTCTCGTGTGCGCGGCGCCCTAGTTTCCGAGCGATGTGACCGCGTGAGAAAGACCTAGCAGGTGCTCTCCGATTCCGGTGACATGGGTCCCCGGAAAGGAGAGACACATGAGCACGAGCGAGAGAGACACGGTCACCCCCCCCCACCCGAGGGGCTAACCGAAAAGGGAAAAATACCGCTACGGTGCGATACTCCCCTGGCGACCAATGTAGGCATGGTCGCCGAGGGTGGGATGGTGATGGGTGATCTGGGACTGGACGATTGTGATTGGGCGTTGCTCAAGAAGCATTTGCCCGACGGATGGGTGGAGGCGGCCCGCGAGACACGAGCGATTCGCCGGGATCAAGGACCGTTATCCGATCCTGAGCGGTTGCTGAGTGTTCTACTCGGACGTGCAGCGTCCGATCGCTCCACCCGGGAGGTCGCTTCTCACTGCTCGAAGACCGGGCTGGTATCGGCAAGCGACGTCGGAATAACCCATCGACGGTCGCCTCAGCGCGTCATCTCGTTTCTGTACGCCGTTCTCGGTTCTGCGATCTTGGGCAATCTTCCCCTCGCCAGACGGGTCGATCTTCTAGGTACTTGTCGTCCTGTGCCCGAACTGGTCAACGGCCGGGGATAAAAGACAACTCGAACGATTCGCATCCGGCCGACAGCGCGGTCTGGCAACTCGTCTCGGCATATGCCAGAGGGTTTGCCTTGATGGTTAGCACCTATGGGGACGAGGGGACGGACGCTGCGGCTACGTGAGCAGGGACCTCGGCTCGTGCGCCAAAAACTCCTCGAGGTCCATGCCTCCTGATCCGACGATGAGCGGCCGGGCGTCCGGATACACGCGCAGGAAGCTCGCGAGCCCGCTTGCTCCCCTCTCGCGGCCGCTCTTGACCTCGATGGCCCAGAGGGTGGAAGAGGTCTGGACCACGTAGTCCACCTCCTCGTCCTGCTTGCGCCAGTACGTGACCTCGTAGGGCAGCGAGCGCAGCCCCGACACGAGGTGGGCTCCCACGGCGTTCTCCACGAGCCTTCCCCACCAGGAATGATCCGAGCGGGCCTGCTCGAAGGTCGAGCTGCCGAGCGCATTCACCAGGGCGTTGTTCCACAGCACGAGCTTGGGGCTGGAGCCCCTGCTCCTGGCCTGCCCCCTGGAGAACCGGCCCAGCCCGCTCACGAGGAACGCCTTCGCGAGGATCTCGAGGTAGTGCGCGAGGGTGGTCGTGTTGCCCGCGTCCTGCAGCTGGCCCAGTATCTTGTTGTAGGACAGGACCCTCGCCGGGAAGCGCGAGGACAGGATGAAGAGGTTCCTCATGAGGGCCGGCTTCTGGATGCTCTCCATGGACATCACGTCCCTCGCCAGCACGACCTCGACGAGCGAGTCCGCCACGTAGGACTTCCATGCGCTCTCCTCGCCGACGAGCGGGACGGCCCCGGGATACCCTCCGAAGAACAGCCACGTGTCCAGGTCCCATCCGAACGCCTCCCTGCACTCGCGCAACGTCCAGTGGGAGCACCTGTGCAGGAAGAAGCGGCCGGCGAGGCTCTCGGCCGTCCCCTTGGCGAGGAGCAGGACCGAGGATCCCAGGACGAGCACGTCCAGCTCCACTCCGGCTCGCCGGTCCTCGTCCCACTGCGACTTCACCTCCTCCGCCCAGCCGGCGACCTTCTGCACCTCGTCCAGGACGAGCAGGGCATGGCCCCGCCGCCTCGCCTGCACCCAGTGGGAGCGGATCCACTCCGGCCCGGGAGGCGGCGAGATGTCCGCGCTCGCGTACTCGACCGGCCCGCTCCATCGCTTCTCGATCTGCCTGGCCGCCGTCGTCTTGCCCACCTGGCGCGGCCCGGTCACGACCTGCACAAGGCGTGGTCCGGCCTCCAATCTGTGCAGGATATCCCCTACAATCGAACGTTCGTAACCTACTGTCATAATTGATTATTATCCAGCCAACTGGAACTGTCAAATACTTTACTCAATCATTGAGTAAAAATACTCAATGATTGAGAAATCCATTCTCGCCTGGAAGACAACGGCCTGTCCCTCACAGAAACCCCAATGTTGCGTCAT
>JBFYZU010000328.1:0-4878 GCA_041309365.1 Myxococcota bacterium | reverse complement strand
GAGTTCGTCATCCCCGACCACGTCTACGAGGAGGTGACCGATCAAGAGCAGCGCCAGGCGCTCGACGAAGCTCTGGCCCCGACGTCCCCGACGCATCGAGATCTCCACAAGAATGGAAACCTATCAAGCCCTGGCGGCGATGTACCGGCATGTCTGGCCAGAAGTCAAAGCTATGCTATCATGATGATATGCCAGCGCTTCACATCAGGAACGTGGACGATGCGGTCATCGATGCCCTCAAGGACCGGGCCAGGAGACATCACCGAAGTCTCGAGGGAGAGCTGAGGGCCATCATCGAAAGAGCGGCCTTCTCGCGTGACGGGCAGGGCAGGGGGCGGGTCCGGGTGGATATACGCACGGTCAGCGTGGGAGCGGAGTCCACGTACGACCGTGAGGAGATCTACGACGATGAGGGCTGATCCCCGGGTGGTCCTGGACACGAACGTGCTCCTGGACGCAACGGACATGCGCAGGGATCGTCACGCGGCCGTGATCGATCTTCTGCAGACGCAAGATGCTCTCGTGATCACTGCACAGATCATCCGGGAGTACCTGTCCGTCTCCACGCGACCCGTCATTGCCAACGGTCTGGGCATGGAAGTGGACGATGCCCTGGCCAATGTCAGACAGTTTCGCAAGCTGGCGAGGCTTCTGCCCGAGGAGAAACCCGTGCTCCCCACGTATCTGGCGTTGCTCGGCGACGTTCCCTGTAGGGGCCGTGCCGTGCACGACGCCTTCCTGGTGGCCACGATGCTTGCTCACGGAGTGAAAAGGCTGCTCACCTCGAACAAAGGCGACTTCGTCCGGTACACGGACAGGATCCAGATTATCGAGCCCTGACCTGAAACTCACCCGTCATCCCTCGATTTCGGGTAGGGTGGGTTTCAGCCCTGAATGATCCGGGACGTGCTCGACCCGGGGGCGGGACTGGCCGGGATCCTCCTCTGGTTCGAGAACGCAGCAGTTCTCCCGCAGCGGCTTGACAGCAGTGTTGGACAAGTCTGATAAAAAAGGCTGTTCCCATGAAGTCCAGGGACAAGGCAATCGCAGCTCCGGTTCTCTCGGCCGGGATCGCGATCCTGGTTTGCGCCGTCCCGGCCCGGGCGGCGGACACCCTGGAGACCTTCGATCGAGGAGCCTCGGACGCCGAGGTGTATGTCGGCATCACGGGGCTGGATTCCACGCTAGACGGGATCGGTGAGTTCACCGAGCTCGCCATGGGATTCGGGATCTCGGATCACCTCTCGGCCTGGCTCGTTGCCTGCATCTCCACGGACATGGCCGGCGGGAACCCAGGCGCCGGGTTCTCGACAGGCATCTTCGGCACGGTCCTCGATCGAGATCGCTTCCAGCTCGATCTCCTCCTCGACGTGAGCCTGGCCGGCCACCTTCTCGAGGACCTCTCCATCGGACCCGCATTCGAGCTGAACTGGGATCTCTTCCCCGATCGAGGACTCTGGGGCCTCTATCTGCGGGCAGGAGTGCCCATCAGCGGGTGCAAGCTCGCACCGGAGAACCACCCGGGACACGTCCGACAATGGACGGTGTTCACCCTGCTGGGCTCGTACGTCATGGTACGTCCGGGGCACCAGATCCTGCTGGAGATCGACGTCACGTTCCACATCGCGCCCCACCTTCCCGACCACCCCGTGGAACCGGGAGCCGTGGCCATCGGCTACAACGTGACCCTCGGGCCCACGGTCGAACTCGTCACCGAAGTGGCCCTGGACATCCCGGCATGGGGCAACGGGCCATCGATCGCCATCATGGCGGGCCTCATCCTCACCCTGCCCGTCACGCAGCAGTGAAGCCACCATTGCGAACAGGGAGCACCTGTGCGCGGTTTCGCTCGTCATTGCCGCTCCCGGTCCCGCCATGGACGCCGGCAGCTCGACGAGGTGGCTGTAGGTGGGAACGCTACACCCAGGTGGGGGCGGCGGGTGTGACGGGGCGATGAGATATTGCCGTACGCGCGCCGGGCATCGAAGATGGTGCACGCTGACGTCCACGGCGATGTTGTCGTTCCGGCAATGGCGCGGTAGTATCATGAGCTGACGTGAAGAAGCACACCTGGATCACGACAGCCGCGCTTTTGACCACGTTCGCGTGCGGGGCCCATGCCTGCGCAAGGGTCGGTCAGGATACGCCCGACGCCGTCGCCGACACGACCCTCGAGACGCTGCCCGACGTCCCCGCGGACCAGGTGGACGACGGTGCCGGCGACGTCGCCTGGGACCTGGACGCTCCCCCGGACCCGGACGTTCTGGACGACATTGCCGTGGACACCACCCTCGACCCGGCCCCGGACACCTCCGTGGACACCACCATTGACCCGGCCCTGGACACCTCAGTGGACACCACCCTCGACCCGGCCCCGGACACCGCCGTCGATACCGTGGTGGACTCGGGAGTCGACACCACGCCCGATGCCGTGGACGTGCCCTCCGACGGTACGGACGGCACGTGCAGCGAGCCGTTTCCAATGGCGGGTCCCGGGCTCTACACGGCCGACACCACGGGTGCTCTTTCGCTGCACGATCCCTCCTGCAGCGGCTGGCAGCAGAGCTCCACCGAGCACGTGTGGCTGCTGACGCTCGCGTCCGCGGCGACGGTGGTGTTCGGCCTGCACCCCACGGCGCACTGGGACCCGTCCATCTACGTGCACCACGCGTGCGAGGTGACGTCCGCAACGACCCTCGATCACTGCGCCGACGAGAACATGTGGGGCTTGGACGAGAGCCTCACCGCATCTTTGGCAGCGGGCGAGTGGTACGTGTTCGTGGACGGATACATCTCCAGCGGCCCCTACGAGCTCACCGTCGCGTACTAGAGCACCGATGGACCTGTTGGCCGCTGTCCGAGAGCCTGCCCGGGCGGTTGACACGCCGCCGATTGCCTGCGAGCCTCGGCGCCATGTACCGCGTGGCGCTGGGTACGACCTTCGTGGCCTGGACCGTGATGGCAGCGGGTTGCGCCCGTGTGCAGGACGGTGTTGGCCCCGACGCGATCTTCGACCCCTCGACCGACACGTACACGCAGGCCGACCTGCCTCTGGATGCGCCCGTGGACCCGTTCACGGAGACGTACGGGGACGCGATGCCCGACACGATCCACGACCCCGAACCGGACACGGTGGCGGACGGCATCGCGGACACGGCCCCAGACACGATCGCGGATACGGCCCCAGACACGATCGCGGATACGGTCCTGGACACATCGTCGGATACGGCGATAGACCCGACCGGGTGCGCGGCGGCCGTCGCCGCCTTCGACCACGACTTCGACAGCCCGGCCTCGTGCGCGGCGTGGACGCACGGGGTGTGGAGCGGGGCGGGGTGCGGCACCTTCGACTCGTGGGAGTGCGGTGCCGTGCCAGGCTGGCCCGACGACCCGCCCGGCAGCACGGGCAGCCTGGGAACCGACCTGGACGGCTGGCCGGACAACGACGAGTGCTCGTACATCGATTCGCCGGCCGTGGACCTCTCGGCCTGTGCCGGCCAGACCCTGTGGCTCGACTTCAAGGTGGCCTACTCGCTGGAGGTCGTCGGCAGCTCGTGCCACGACGGCGGGTTCGTGGCGGTGAACGACTCGGACACCGCCTCCACGAGCTGGGTCGTGGTGGAGGGATACTACGACCACCCGTGCTCGGGATGCCACCATCTCGCGGGCGAGTACGCCTGGTGCGCCCTGGAGCGCGGATGGCACGACGTGAGCGTGAACGTCTCGGCCTACGCCCGCCCGGCGTTCCAGGTGCGCTTCGCCATCGAGTACGACGGCGGCTACCCCTGGAACGGGCTTTTCGTCGACGACGTGAGGCTCAGGCTCGGGCCCTGACCCGGCGCGCACCCGCGGTTGGAGAAGCCCTGCCCGCCTCTTTCCGTTCACGGCACTATGGCATCCATGGCCATTGGGCCAAACTCGCGGCCAGAAGCAGGACCGTGAGGTTGGAAGCTGTCGTGCTCGCCATCGGCAAAGAGCTGCTGCCACGCATCGGGGCACCGGCTCTGACCCCGGTCGATCCTCTCGGCCCTTTTCTCGGCAGCATGCCTGGATGCTGCATTGGCCGTGACGCCGAAGGACGGCACGGCGAGGTCTGATCCGGCCAGGGGCGGGTGCGGGGGGCAAGGAGGCTGAAGGGGGGGTGAGACCCCGCGCCCGCCCGCGTGGCCGGGATCAGGTGCGGTGCCTGCCGAGGCGCCGCTGGAGACGCTCGGCGGCCGAGCTCACGGCGAGAACGGGGAGGGCGCCGTGCCCGGCTGCCTTGCAGCGGATCGTGCCGTCGCTCAGAAGGATCCTGGCGCGGAAACCGTCGTCGCGCCGGTCGAGGAAGATGCGCAGCACCGCCTCCACCGACTCGTTGCCCACCAGGCGGTCCTCCTCGATGTCCATGATCGTGTCGAGTGCTCTTGCAATCTCCATGTGCTCTTTCTTTCCCGCCGCCCCATCCTGCAGGGCGGCGCCATGCGTCCCCTGTGCTTCATGTCTTGTGCCAAGGGAGGGGCCGACGGGAAATCGCGGAGTTAGGCCGAAAGACCCGATCGCGCCGTGACACCCGAGACGCCGGCGGCGCACAGCCCGGGACAATGTGGCAACGAGACGGGTGCTAGCGGCCGCCGATGTGCCAGACGCGCTCGCCGGTCGCGGGATCGTAGGCGTGCAGGCCGAAGCCCCAGTACACGATCACGTGCCTGCCGTTGTAGTGCATGCCCGAGGCCTGGCCGGCCCAGGTGGAGCCCTGCTCCTTCTCGTAGACGACGTTTCCCGTGGCAGGGTCGATGCCGACGATCACGCCGCCGTTCGTGTCGCCCGGCAATGACCCGAACGTGACGAGCATGCCGGGCGCGAGCACGAGGCCGATGTTGGACCCGCCCACGGCCG
>JBFYZU010000327.1:0-7801 GCA_041309365.1 Myxococcota bacterium | reverse complement strand
CGAGCTGCACGGCCGGGCTTCCAGCCGTCGAGTCGTGCAACGGCATCGACGACGACTGCGACGGAGCGGCCGACGACGGGACGGGCGTGAGCCTGTGCGGCAGCATACCGAACGGAACACCCGCCTGCACTGGGGGTGCGTGCATCATTTCCTCGTGCACGACGAACTACTACAACCTCAACGGCATCTTCGCCGACGGGTGCGAGTGCGGAGCCGACAGCTACGACTACACCGGAGCAGACTGCGACCACGCATACGACCTGGGAACCGTCCTCGACAGCTCGGCACAGGTCGTCACCGTGACGGGCAGGCTCGTCCCGGCGGGCGATGTGGACTGGTTCGTGATCACCGCGTCCGACGATGTCGACTCTGTCGGCGACGAGTTCGAGTTCGAGGTGGCCTTCATCACGAACCCGGGCAATGCCCTGCGCTTCGACGTGTACCGCGGGAATTGCTCCACCGTGGCCTGCACGGCAGTGTCGGACTGCTTCAACTGGTACACGGACTTCAGGTCAGGATCGGGTACGACAGCCACGGGGGAAAATCCCTGCCGGACGACGCCGACATTGAACTACAACATGTGCACGAGCAACACGTCGGCCTACTACATCCGCGTCTACAGGGCCAGCGGGACCACCACCTGCACGGACTACGTGCTCAGGATCTCCAACAACAGCCCCTCGTTCGCCGCGGGCTGCCTCTGATCATCAGAGGTCCCACGCGAACTCGATGACCGTCGACCGGTCACCGTCCCAGACCTTGCTCTTGAATCCTTGCCTTATATTCCTGGCACCGGCCCTGTCCAGAAGCCTCTCGATAAACCCCATCGTCTGGTGGGCCGAGGCCTCCTCTGCGAGAGGGCTCATACGATAGTCGACCCTGAGGATGGCCTGGTGGGTGTCCAGCGAGATGACATCGATCCCCTCGAAGCTGAAGAAGCTGCGCTGCAGGACCTTGAAGCGCATGAGCGATTGCATGGGATCGCCCTCGGCCACGAGACCTTCGTGGATCCGGAAGAGATCGACCATGTAGTCCCTGCCCCAGGCGTAGACCACCTCCATGTCGCCTCCCGCGACCTCCTTCAGTATTCCCAGGCCCATGCGCTCGAACGTCTCGAGGGGGTACCACCCGGACGGATCGATGCGACCTTTCATGAGCTCCATGTCCGTTTCCGTCAGGTGGACCGTCCAGTCGACGCGCTTGCGGCTCTTGATCATGCGGACATAGTCCAGAAACAGGCTGCCCTTGACCATGCGTTGCATGTTCATCCCCGACCGAAACGCAAGGACCATATCTTCACGAAAGCCTCGGAGAAGATCCGTGCACTCATCTTCGACTGCCCTGCCTTGCGATCCAGAAACACGATGGGAATCTCACGGATCCTGAATCCTGCCCGGTGAGCCCTGAAGTTGGTCTCCACCTGGAAGAAGAACCCCTCTGACGAAAAACTGTCCAGGTCCAGAGACTCGAGCACCGAGCGACGAAACCCCTTGTAACCACTCGTGAGATCCTTGATACCCACGCCGAGCACCGCTCGCGAGTAGAGACTGCCGCCACCCGAGATCAGGTGCCTGTGCAGCCCCCATCCCTCGACCGCGCCGCCAGGGACACGACGCGAGCCGATGACGAGGTCAGCGTCGTCGGCCAGCGCTCTCACGAACAGCGGAAGATAGATCGGATCGTGCGAGAGATCGGCATCCATCTGAAAGACGAGCTCGTACTCGCGCTCGAGGGCCCAGGAAAAACCGGCGCGGTAGGCGGTGCCGAGTCCCAGCTTGGACTTACGGTGCAGGACGTGGATGCGGTTTTCTCCCATTGCGAGCCGGTCGGCCAGTTCCCCGGTGCCATCAGGGGATCCGTCATCAACCACGAGGATGTCCGTATCCGGCAAGTGCTCGAACACGCCCTCGACGAAGGGCTCCAGGTTGTCCCTCTCGTTGTATGTCG
The DNA here is from genome assembly GCA_041309365.1 of Myxococcota bacterium. Lineage (GTDB taxonomy): Bacteria > Myxococcota_A > Polyangia > DRWM01 > DRWM01 > JAFDER01. The sequence goes on along the minus strand of JBFYZU010000327.1, from coordinate 5,854 downwards.
GGGTGATGACGAGCCGCGGAGCCGCCTTCCTCATGATCGATACCTATATCCTCATTCCGCCCGCCGGTCCACACCCCAGGCCTTTTACCCCGATTGGGCGCCTCGTTCGGGGCCGAGCCGTGTGCTAGTATGCGGTCGCAACGAAAGGAGCTGCGATGAGCAGGGTCGCATGCGTCGTCCTGGCAGCGGGTATGGGCACCCGCATGAAGTCCGACCGACCCAAGGTGCTGCACCAAGTACTCGGGAGGCCCATGATCCTGAGGGTGCTCGACTCCCTGGTCGAGGTCCCGGGTATGAAGATCATCGTGGTCGTGGGGCACGAGGCCGAGCTCGTCAAGGCGACGGTCACGGCATCCTACCCGGGCAAGCGCGTGGGATTCGTGCAGCAGGTCAGGCAACTGGGCACGGGTCATGCCCTGGCAACGGCTCTCGGCTCCATTCCCGGGAACTGCCCGGCGGTGATGGTGGTGAACGGCGATCTTCCCCTGCTGAGAAGGGCCACTCTCATGAGGCTATCGCGTTCCCACGCTCGAAGAAGGGCTGCCGTGACCGTTGCCACCATGGAGCTGGCCGACCCGACCGGATACGGCCGCATCCTGAGAAACGGCAAGGGAGCCATCCAGGGTGTCCGCGAGCAGAAGGACTGCACTTTTGACGAGCGCCGGATACACGAGGTCAACGCTGGCCTCTACTGCTTCTCGCGCCGTTTCCTCGAGGCCAACATCTCGCGGCTGAGGGCCGGCAACGCCCAGAAGGAGCTCTACCTGACTGACATGGTCGCCATGGCAGCCCATGGTTCCAGTGGCGGCGTCTCGGCCATCGAGGTGAAGGCACACGAGCTGACCGGCGTGAACGACCGGGCCGAGCTCGCGCACATCGAGCAGGCCCTCAGGGACGAGCTCGCCACGAGGCTCATGGCCTCGGGTGTGACCATGATGATGCCCCACACCATCTGGGTGGAGCAAAGCGTCGAGGTGGGCAAGGACACTGTCGTGGAACCGGGTTGCATCCTCACCGGAAAGACCCGCATCGGCCGGAGGGTCCGTGTCGGCGCGGGCAGCATCATCTCCGGATCGGAGATCCAGGACGGGGCGGTCATCAAGCCCTACTGCGTGATCGAGAATGCTACGGTGAGGCGAACAGCCATCGTGGGGCCATTCGCCCGTCTCAGGCCCGGCTCGGACGTGGGGCGCATGGCCCACATCGGCAACTTCGTGGAGCTCAAGAAGACCGTCATCGGGACGGGCTCCAAGGCCAACCACCTTTCCTACCTTGGCGATGGCGTCATAGGGGACAACGTCAACATCGGCGCCGGGACCATCTTCTGCAACTACGACGGTTACGGCAAGCACACCACGGTCATCGGCGACGACGTGTTCATCGGGAGCGACTCGCAGATGGTCGCACCGGTCGAGATCGGCAGCGGCTCCTACGTCGGCTCCGGCTCCACGATCACGAGGAACGTGCCTCCGGGCTCTCTGGCCATGGGTCGGGCACGACAGGTCAACAAGGATGGCAGGGCAGCCATCTTGCGGGAGATCCTCAGGGCACGCCGTAACGGCGGAGATGGCACATGACATGATGGCACATGACATCTTGTCAATTGGCTTGCCTCAAAGTACCATCATTCACTTTCGAGGGTGAATCCCGGCGGAGGTTGACATGAGGCTCGTGACCAGAGGCGATCTCGACGGTTTGACATGCGCCGTTCTCATCAAGACCATGGAGAAGATCGAGGAGATACTGTTCGTCCACCCGAGGGACATACAGGACGGCAAGGCAGACATCAAGAAGGGAGACATCATTGCCAACCTCCCCTACGACCCGAGATGCTCCATGTGGTTCGATCATCACGTGAGCGAGGCGCAAAGAGTCCAGCCTCCAGCCGATCTCGCCGGACGCTTTGCAGACGCGCCCAGCGCTGCCAGGGTTGTCTTCGAGTACTACGACGATCCGAAGCTCGACAGGTTCGTGAGGCTGGTAGAGGAAACGGACCGCATGGACAGCGCCCACCTCAACGTGGATGACGTCGTCGATCCCAAAGGGTACGTACTGCTCTTCTACACGATCGATCCACGGACCGGCCTAGGCCGTTTCGAAGACTACTTCAAGAGGCTCGTCGATCTCATCCGCAGCGAGCCCGTCGATGCGGTGCTCGAGGATCCCGAGGTCAAGGAACGCAGCCGGAAGATCCTCGAGCAGCAGGAGAGGTTCGCGTCCTTCCTCAGGGATCACTCCAGGCAGGACGAAAACGTGATCATCACGGACCTCAGAGGGTGCGACGATCCCCCTCAGGGAAATCGCTTCCTCATCTACACGCTCTTCACTGACGCCAACGTGTCGGTTCGGATTTTCCCAGGCAAGGGCGGACAGAACATCGTGGGTGCCCTGGGCCACAACATCTTCAACCGGACATGCAAGACCAACGTGGGCGAGCTCTGCGCCACGTACGGCGGCGGTGGGCACGCGGGAGCGGGAACCGTGCAGTTTTCCCACGACGAGGCCGATGCCAAGATCGCAGAGATCGTGGCCAAGCTCAAGAGCGCCGGCTGACGGCCACAACGAGAACCGGAGACCACTGATGAGACACAGCAACGAGAACGATGGATGGGATCCAGGCCAGATGTTCAGGACATGGATGGACAGCCTGGCACAGACCGGGTGGCCGAAGATGCCCGACGCGTTGCACGCGAAGCCCATCGATGGCGGCCCCATCCTCTCGTGGGTCGATCTGGCCCGCGAGCTCGGGGCCGAGTCGAGCCAGAGGTACCTCGCCGATGCATGGGAGTACTGGGTCGACTTCTGGCAGAGGTGGATCCTGTACATGGACATCATGCGGCAGCGCGGGAACATCATGCTGGAGCACAACGACAAGGGCATGCCTCCCCTGCTGGATTTCGAGTACGAGGTCGTGCTCGACGCACGCACCTTCGACCGTCCAGCCAACTACCAGCTCCTCGCAATCAAGGATCCAGAGGGGCGCAAGCCTGCACCGGGCCGCCGGCCGCTGGTCATCATCGATCCGAGGGCGGGCCACGGCCCTGGCATTGGCGGTTTCAAGAGAGACTCCGAGGTGGGGATGGGGCTCATGGAAGGACACCCCGTCTACTTCGTCTCATTCACGCCCGAACCCTGCCATGGCCAGACGATCGAGGACGTGGAGCTCGCCCAGGTGCGATTCCTCGAGGAGATCCGCCGGAGGCACCCGGATCGCAAGCTCCCCATCGTCTACGGCAACTGCCAGGCCGGATGGGCCGTGGCCATGCTGGGCGCCGACCGACCGGACGTCACCGGGCCCATCGTGATAAACGGCGCCCCTCTCTCCTACTGGGCCGGAGGCGAGGGCATCAACCCCATGAGGCTCGCCGGAGGCCTCACCGGGGGGGCCTGGGTCACCCGGATGGTCTGCGACCTGGAAGGTGGCAGGTTCGACGGAGTTCACCTGGTGCGTAACTTCGAGAACCTCAACCCGGCCAACACCTTCTGGAAGAAGGAGTACAGCCTCTTCCGCGACCCGGAGAAGGGTTCCGCCCGCTACCTGGAGTTCGAGAGATGGTGGACGGGGTTCTACCAGCTCAACGAGGAGGAGATCCTCTGGATCGTCAACAACCTGTTCATCGGCGACCGGCTCGAGAAGGGCGTGCTCAAGGTCGGGCCCAACCACGAGATCGACATGCGCAAGATGGACGACCCACTCGTGATCTTCGCCTCGAGCGGTGACAACATCACGCCTCCACATCAGGCCCTGCACTGGATCAGCGAGGTCTACCCGACCACGGAAGAGCTGAAGGAGGCAGGTCAACGCATCGTCTACATGATCAATCCCCACGTAGGCCACCTCGGGATCTTCGTCTCGGCCGCGGTCGCACGCCGGGAGCACCGGGCCATCATCGAGCACATAGAGAACATCCGTGCCCTCAAACCGGGACTCTACGAGATGATCATCGAGGCGGAAACCGGAGAGCCCGATCCGCTCAAGGATCAGTTCATCGTCAGGTTCGAGGAGCGCAGCATCGACGACGTCAAGTTCAACGTTCAGGCGGACTCCTTCTCGAGGATGGCGGCCGTGTCCGAGGCCAACGAGTCGCTCTACATGAACTACGGCCGCCCCCTGGTACGCGCCATGATGCAGGGTGTGGATCACAAGGCCATGCGCTGGCTCAACCCATCCCGGCTGAGCCGCTACGGGTTCTCCGACAAGGTCAATCCAGCCATGTCGGTGTTCGAGGGCCTGGCGGAGATGGTCCGCAAGGACCGCAAGCGCGCGAGCGACAAGAACGTCATGCTCTATGCTGAGAGCAGGCTGTCCGACTACATGGTCACCCTTCTGGACTCCTACCGCAACCAGCGGGACAACGCATCCGAGCTCCTTTTCCGTCTCATGTACCACATGTGAGGTCCTTCACATGACAGATCCCAGCGTGAAGCATCCCTTCGAGGCAGACCTCGCGGCCCGCATGAAGAGGGGCAAGGTCGTGACCGCCGAGCAGGCCGTCCGCGTGATACGTGACGGAGACACCGTCGCCTTCGGGGGTTTCGTGGGCATCGGATTCGCCGAGCACGTGGCACGGTCGCTGGCCGCCCGCTACCGCGAGACGGGCCAGCCCAGGGATCTGACCCTGGTGTACGCGGCTGGAATGGGTGACGGCAAGGAACGAGGCCTGAACAACCTGGCCATCGACGGGATGCTGCGACGCGTCATCGGCGGTCACTGGGGGCTTGCCCCCGGGTTGCAGAAGCTCGCCAACGAGAACAGGATAGAGGCCTACAACATCCCACAGGGAGTGATATGTCACCTGTATCGTGACGTGGCCGCCCACAAGCCGAGGACCATCACCAGCGTGGGCCTGGGCACGTTCGTGGACCCGCGCAACGGGGGAGGCAAGCTCAACTCGAGGACCACCCAGGACCTGGTCGAGGTCATGGAGCTGGACGGCCGCGACTACCTCGCCTACAGGACGTTTCCCATCGACGTGGCCATCCTGCGGGGCACGACGGCGGATCTGGACGGCAACATCACCATGGAGAAGGAGGCTCTCACCCTGGAAGACCTTTCCATCGCCATGGCCACGAAGAACTCCGGCGGGTTCGTCATCGTGCAGGTCGAGCGCGTCGCCGACAGGGGCAGCCTCAACGGCCGCGAGGTGAAGATCCCCGGTATCATGGTGGACTGTGTCGTCGTCTCCGACCCCGAGCACCACTGGCAGACCTTCGCGGAGAGATACAACCCCGCCTTCTCCAGCGAGATCAAGGTCCCCCTGTCGAGCCTTCCGGCGCTCCCGCTGGACGAGCGCAAGATCATCGCGCGACGGGCATCGTTCGAGCTCAGGCCCAACGCAGTGGTGAATCTCGGCATCGGCGTCCCCGAGGGCGTTGCGAGCATCTCGGCCGAGGAGGGTATCCTCGATCTGATCACGCTGACAGCGGAACCGGGCGTCATCGGTGGCATCCCGGCGGGCGGCCTGAACTTCGGCGCCGCCACGAACGTGGAGGCCCTGCTGGACATGCCCTACCAGTTCGACTTCTACGACGGCGGCGGGCTGGACTTGGCCTTTCTGGGCCTGGCGCAGGCAGACCGCGAGGGCAACCTGAACGTGAGCAAGTTCGGGCCTCGCCTCGCGGGCGCGGGCGGTTTCATCAACATCAGCCAGAACGCCAAGAAGGTCGTGTTTCTGGGAACGTTCACGACGGGGGGCCTCGAGGTCGCGGTCGATGACGGCAAGCTGAGGATCGTCACCGAGGGCAAGGTGAAGAAGTTCGTGAGGTCCGTGGAGCAGGTCACCTTCAGTGGCCACCTGGCCTCGGCAGCGGACAGGCCAGTTCTCTATGTCACGGAACGCTGCGTGTTTCGCCT
>JBFYZU010000326.1:0-58684 GCA_041309365.1 Myxococcota bacterium | reverse complement strand
TGCGTGGCGCCCCGGTTTCCGAGCGATCTGACCGCATGAAAACACCCTGGCACGTGCTCCTTGTTCCCGGTGACACGGGGTGATTCCGCCTTGCCCACCAGGATTCCTGATGCAGGGGTCGTGAGCCCACAAGCCGAGGGTCGCAGGTTCAAGCCCTGTTTTGCCCACGGGTGGACGTGTTGCAAGGGGAGGCAACATTCACGTATCATCCGGATCCTCGTAGCGAAGAGCTGGAGGGGAGGAATCATGATAGACAGCCAGGATCTCGCCAGGGTCATCACGGCCGATCTCGATGAGCTGAAGGAGTACGGCAGGCAGTACCTCCTCGACGAGCTCAGGGAGGGAGGCTGGTTTCTGCCCTTCATGAAGGCCTCGCTCGTCGAGTACGCGCAGGAGCTCGACCTGGCCTATTTCCTGACGACGTACCCGGAGCAGGACAGGCTCACCGTCGCTGCCAGCAGGATAGAGGTGGCGAAGCGGTGCGCCGCGCTCGAGGGGACTTTGGCCTCGGACACGTACAACCCAACAGTCCAGGCCTTGCTGGGTGGCGGAGCAGGCACGGACGACGTCGTGACGCCCGAGACGGTGCAGCCTTTCGTGGCGGATCTGCTCTACACGACGAGGCTCCAGCTGCGGCTGGCGCACGACCTGTGCGTGCTCAACGAGCGCTTCCTGGATCTGGACGACACGAACGATCAGTTCGACCTCCTGCGCATCGCATTCGGGTCCAGGGTGGGGGACCTCCTGATCGGGGCCGTGAAGGCCGAGGTGCCCGAGGTCACCACGAAGGGGTTCGAGGCCAACGCGGGCAAGGTGGCAGCGGCGATCGCAAAGAGCTTGCCCCTCGTGGGCAAACACCTTCTCAAGCGCAACATCGTCAAGTTCGCGATCCCCGTGGTGAGCGTTCGCCTGAACGCGGCACTGGGATTCTATTTCACGGGCGACATCCCCCACACGGCGGGAAAGGTGCTGGCCGAGAAGGCCACGGACCCCGAGGTCCTGAAGGATCTCGCCAGGCTCTTCGCCTCGAGCCCGAGGATGCTGCTGGAGGTCATCTGGCTCGTGGTCGTGGCGGACGAGGAGGTATCCGCGGGCGAGTCGAAGTTCATGAACGACCTGACCATGAAGCTCACCGATCTCGAGGGAGGCGAGGACACCATCGCGCTCCTCAAGGGGCTCTCCGACATCGATGCCGAGGAAGTGCTCGCGAGGGTGGCAGCGGAGAGCGAAGAGGTGAAGCAGACCCTGTACCAGGTGGTCTGCGACGCGGCTGCCATCGACCACAAGATCCAGCGCAAGGAGCGCAAGATCGTGGAGAGGTTCGCCAAGGTGTGCGGCCGGCCCTTCGACGAGAAGGACCTGAAGCGCCGGTCCAAGTGGAAGTAGCAGGGGGAATCGAGCCAGCGGACGCATGAATGGGGAAATGGGCGGCGGCACTGCCTCGAGGATCGAGGCGTCCGGCGTCACAGGGCTGGACGCGGCGTTCGCCCGCGCAGGTTCCGGGGTGGACCCGGGCGCGGATCTGCCCCTTCGGGCCCTCGAGGACACCATCGAAGGTGAGCGACTGGCTCAGGGGACGAGGGTGACGGCCACGTGCTGGCCGGGCGGGATGCGGAAACGGTGGTCGAGGGTGGGGCCGGCGCCGGTCCACAGGACGTCCCCGAACGGCGAGGCATGGACGGACAGCGAGCCCACCATGGTGCTGCGCACGAATGCAAGGTTCGAGAGCACGAGGATCCACGGGCCGGTGCGGGGCAGGTCGAGGCTGGCCTCCCCTTCTCCCGTGCCCAGGCTCGACCACTGGGCCTCGAACGGCTCGCCGGCCACGAAGAGCGCATAGCCGCCCGGGTCGAGCAGGAAGGCGTCGATACGGCCGCCGTCGTGCTCGCTCGAGAACGAGCCGAAGTGCCGGCCGTCGCCCGTGACGCGGTAGCTCTGCACGCCGAACGAGAAGGAGATGGTGAGCTCGGGATCTGCGCCGGCGGTCAGGTCCGCGACGGTCACACCGGGCGGGCCGGGCATGTCTCCGGGCACGTTGCGGATCACCGGGTACGTCGCGAGGGGCTCGGTGCGATCGACGGCCACGAACAGGTGTCCCTCGCCCGGCGTGTCCCCGATGGCCGAGCGCACGGCGTAGCCGTAGGGGTTGAGCTCGCCCACGGTGATGGAGGCCTTGCCCTCGACGTCGGTGACCACCTCGGAAGCGCCTGCCCACTGGTCCGGGTAGCCGTACACCTCCCACGTGCCGTAGATGTCGATGATCGCGCCGTCCACGCCCCTGCCCGACAGGTCCAGGATGTCGAACTGCAGAAACGACGGCAAGGTGGCGTAGGCCCCGGTGCGATCCGTGCCCAGCAGGGTGTCTCCGCGGGTGGTCGTGATGGCGTAGAGCCTGTTGGAGCTCAGGAGCGGATCGGGCGCATCGGGGTACACGTCCGTGCGGGTGTCGTCGCAGTCGCCGGCCGCGATGGTAAAGCCGTCGGCGTCGGCGTCCGTGCCGTCGAGGCCGTCGTCCGCGATGCCGTCGCAGTCGTTGTCCGCGAGGTCCCTGCGGACTCCGCCCTTGTAGAACCACGTCTCGCCGTGCCAGTCGTCGCCCTCGTACCACCACTCCGCCCACGTGTGGTCGTTCGAGGAGGCGCCGCAGTTGCGCGCCGGGATGAGCGAGGTGCGAAGGGCCGCCACGGTGAAGTCCGCGTACTCGCCGCAGTTGCCGCAGGCCACGGCGTAGATGCGGTTGGGCTGGGTGGGCCGCTCGGTGCCCGCGCCGAAGTCGAGCACCTCTTCCACGAACGAGTAGACCTGCTCCTGCGCGTCGAAGGCGTGGACGCTGCCCTCGGCGAGCCTCTTTGCCACCTCGATGCCGGGCATCTGCTCCGACAGAAGCGGGCACGTGCGGCCGCCGGGGCAGCCCGCGGCGGCCGCGTCCCACAGAAACTCTCTCCAGAACCATCCCAGGTCCGGGCGCACGGCGTCCCCGGACGCCCATCCGTCGACGTACCAGGGCATCTCGTCCTCGAGCCTCGGGTGCACCACGTACCAGTAGTAGACGAGCGGATCGATGGTCAGCTCCTGCGTGCCCGTGGCTGTCTCCACGCTGTAGGTCAGGGTCGTGAAGTAGTCGGGATCCACGCCAGGGACGCCCACGTCGTCGATGCGCACGTAGTCGAGCAGCAAGTCGTACTCGTAGACGAGCCGGGCGTTCTCCAGGATGAGCTCCGAGAAGAACCACGGGTGCTCGAGAACCTCGGGGCTCGTGTGCGCGATCACGAAGGCCACCTCGTCCGTGAGGTCGGGATCGTCGAGATCGACGAGGAGCCCGGACATCTCGTTCTGGTACATGGTCTCGAGCCTGGCCAGGTTCATGGCGAGGTCGTCCTGGAGCCAGTCGGGCGCCAGCGCCACGGCGTCCATGGCCACGGGCGTGAGCGAGATGGACGTGGCCGTGAGCTCCAGGGTCGGCGGGCTCACGGCCGGCGTCGAGTCCTGCCCGGGATCCGCGCCGTCGTCCACGTCCCCGGCATCTTCATCCGTGTCGGCGTCGTCCCCGGTGCCATGGCCGTGGCCGCTGCAGGCCACCAGGGCGCAAACGAGAATGGGTGTAACGGTCCATCGCGTCATGATGGCCAGTTTGCACCACGAACCAGGCACAGTCGAGTCCCGGCCACCTGTCGCGACCCGGCCACCCGGAAAAGCACGAGAAGGGCAGGGGCAAGCGGCACGAGAAGCACGGCCGAGCCCGTCGCAGAGCCCTGTCGCGCCGCTTTTCACCTGGCACGGAGCGCACGATCGAGATCCTTGAAGACGGGGTCGTAGCCGGCCAGGGCCAGCATGTCCGCCACCTGCGCCGGGGTCCGGTCGTCGAGCACGCTGAACTGCTGGCCCGCGCCCGAGGTGATGTAGCCGTCCGGGGACGTGCGGCTGCCCGCGCTCATCCTGGTCACGGCCAGGCCCACCAGCCGGTCGCGCAGCCAGGCCGGCTCTCGCGTGGACACCACCATCTCCGCGTCGGGAAGGGCCAGGCGAAGGGCGCACATCATGTGCGAGAGGTCGTCGTCGGACACGGGGTGCGCGACCGGAAACCCGCGGCCCGCGTCCACCAGGCGTGGGAAGCTCAGCGCCACGCGGCTGCGCCAGAACCTGCGCGAGAGGTAGGCCGCGTGCATGGCCAGCACCACGGCCTCCGTGCGCCAAAAAGACAGGCCCAAGAGAGCGCCGATGCCCAGCGTCCTGAAACCCGCACCGCCGCCATGCTCCATGGCCTCGAGGCGGTGCTCGTAGCTCCGCTTGCGCCCGCCGAGATGAACGGCAGCGTAGGTGGCAAGGTCGTAGGTCTCCTGGTAGAGGGTGAGGCCGTCCACGCCGGCGGCTGCGAGGTGCGCGTAGTCCTGCGCGGACATGGGGAAGACCTCGATGGAGATGGAGTGGAACAGGTCCGAGACGACCCGGACGACCGCCTCGATGTCCCCGGCGCCGTAGTACGCCGGGTCCTCGCCGGTGACCAGGAGCACGTGCCTGAAACCCTGCTCGTGCAGGATCCTCGCATTCTCGAGCGCGCGCACGGGCGTCAGATCCGCGCGCCGGATGTCCGAGTCGGCGGCGAACCCGCAGTAGGCGCAGCGGTTGGTGCAGCGGTTGGAGAGGTAGAGCGGGGCGAAGAGCTGCACGACGCGGCCGAACCTGTGGAGCGTGACTTGCCTGGCGCGACGCTCGATCTCGGGCAAAAAGGCCCGGCTGGCCGGTGACACGAGGGCCGCGACCTCCTTCGGGCCGGGCCGCTCCATGGCGAGGGCCCTTCGCACCTGCTCTCCGGTGGTCGAGTCGATGCGGTCGGCGAGCGCCGCCATGTCGACCCGCGAGATCTCGTCGAAAAAGGACAAGTCAGTCACCCCGGACGTGCCCGCTTTCGGGGCTCGAGGGCTGCGCGAGCCTTGACGTCCCCCCGTGGCCCGCCAGGAACGCCTCGCGGCCCGCCCTGACACCGGCCGCGAAGGCCCTTGCCATGCGCACCGGGTCGTCGGCGATCGCGATGGCCGTGTTCACCAGGCATGCGTCCGCGCCCATCTCCATGGCCTCGGCCGCGTGGGACGGGAGGCCAAGGCCGGCATCCACCACGACCGGCACAAAGCTCTGCTCGATGATGATGCCTATCTGGTCCCTGGTCCGAAGCCCCCGCGAGGTGCCGATGGGCGCACCGAGAGGCATGACCGTGGCGCACCCGGCCTCCTCGAGGCGGCGGGCCAGCATGGGGTCTGCGTTGATGTAGGGCAGCACCGTGAACCCGTCCTTGACGAGCATCTCGGCGGCCTTCAGGGTCTCCACCGGATCCGGGAGCATGTAGTTGGGCTCGGGCGTGACCTCGAGCTTGATCCAGTCGAAGCCGCCCGCTGCCCTGGCGAGCCTGGCGATGCGCACGGCCTCGCCGGCGTCTCGGGCGCCCGAGGTGTTGGGCAGGATGCGGTACGCGGACGGCGAGAGGTGCGACATCATGGAGTCGGCCGGATCGCCCAGATCCACGCGGCGCAAAGCCACGGTGACGAGGCCGGACCCTGAGGCGAGGATGGCGTCGGCCATGGTGCGCCAGTCGGAGAACTTGCCCGTGCCCGTGAGGAGCCTCGAGTCGAACCGCTGTCCGGCGATGACGAGCGCATCGTCCTCATGTCGCGAGGTGATCATGGTGGCGTCCACCTCTATTAGCCCCCTCCGACGAACCTGACAACGACGATCTCGTCCCCCTCGCTCACGGCCGAACCGTACATCGTGGGATCGAGGATCTCGCCGTTTCGCTCCACGGCCGTGTGGTCGAGGGCAATGCCGCGCCCGGCGAGGATGGACTCGATGGTGGAGCCGGCCGGTACCTCGACGGTCTGCGAGTTGATGACGACCTTCATGTCTTCTCCCGGGGCACGACCTCGCCAAGGATGATCTGCACGATGCGATTGGCCTGGTGGCCCGCTGCCACGAGCACGCGCGGCGCCATGATGCCCACGCCCGACGTCACGTCCGAGCGCTGGTCGCCCACCAGGTGCACGCCTGCCATGACCTCGCGCGTGACGATCTCGTTGGCGTCGCCGTGGCCGGCGATGCCCGAGACGGTCACGAGAGGCACCCCCGGCAGCTCGGCGCGCACCGCGGCCGGCATGAAGGCCTTGTCGCCGGCCGTGTCGAGGCACTCGGCCACGACGTCGCAATACGCGAACAGCCTCTCGAGGCCGCCCGGACGGATGCGCTCCGCGAAGGTCTCCACCCTGGTGGGCGGGTGTATCCCGAGGATGACGCTGGCCAGGGCCTCCACCTTGGGCAGGCCGATGTGCGCGACGAAGAAGTGCTGGCGGTTGAGGTTGGTGGGATCCACCGTGTCGGGGTCCACGAGCACGAGTCGGCCGATGCCGCTGCGCGCCAGGGCCACGGCCACGTTGGACCCGAGGCCGCCGCAGCCGGCGATGCCCACGGACGCCTTCCCCAGCCGCGAGGCGACGCCGGGCCCGCACCGGGCCGTGACGGCCGGGCCGAGCTCGCACGCCGGCGGCTTCTCCTCGTGCGACACGCAGACCACCTCGTCCCCGTCGCGCAGGATCACGTCGTGGGTCACGGGCGCGCCGTTCACCACGATCACGTCGGCTCCGGGGCGATGCGAGTCCCTCAGGCCGGCAGCGGTCGTCCCGGCAGGTATCTCCACATCTCCGCAGCTTAGCTTGATTCGCATGGCCTCACCATCGAAAGCACGATCCTAGCAGCTCGGTACACGTGTTGTGTAGGGCGTCCGGGACGGGCTTGCAACCCGCCCGCGTTTCACATACACACGTCGCGGATGCCATGCATGCACTCGAGAAGAACCGGTTGACGCTCCCCAGGCTGTACGCCGTCACGGACCAGGGCATCACGAGCGACGATGCCCTGCTCGGGGCCGTGGCCGTGGTGCTCGACGCAGGCGTGCGGATGCTGCAGGTGCGCTTCAAGTCCACTCCCGTGGACAGGATGCTCGAGCTGGGGAAAAAGCTGCGCCGGCTCACGAGGGAGGCGGGCGCCCTTCTCATCGTCAACGACCACCCCCAGGTGGCCCTCGAGATCCGGGCCGACGGCGTGCACCTGGGCAAGGACGACCCGGACGTGGAGCAGGCGCGCGCCATGCTCGGGCCCGGGGCCGTCATCGGGGTGTCGGCCTACGACAGTCTCGAGCGAGTGGTGCGCTTCGGGCCCGGGACCATCTCGTATCTGGGCATGTCGTCCCCGTACGGGTCGCCGCTCAAGAAGCACAAGGCCCTGCCGTCCATGGAGGCGTTCTCCCGGCTCGTGTCGCGAAGCAAGGTCCCGGTGTACGGCATCGGCGGCATCGTGCCGGCGAGGGTGAAAGAGATGCTGGCCGCCGGGTGCCACGGCGTGGCAGCGGTGTCGGCCATCTTCGCCTCGGACGACCCTGCTGGTGCGGTGCGCGCCTTCACGGAGGCTTTGGAGCGGACATGAGCGCGCTTTACACGACCAGGAGCCGGTGAAATGATGGAAAGAGCAGGAGGAGAGATGGACCAGTGTCCGTGCCAGTCTGGCAAGGCGTACGAGGAGTGCTGCGGGCCGCTGCACGAGGGGACGAGACCGGCCGCCACGGCCGAGGAGCTCATGCGGTCTCGCTACAGCGCCTTCGTCCGGCACCGCGTGGACTACATCAAGGACTCCACCCATCCGCGCTCGCGCAAGGGATTCGACTCGAACGCCACCCGCGCATGGTCCGAGCAGAGCGAGTGGAAGGGGCTCGAGATCCGGTCGGTGCGCGAAGGGGGCGAGGCCGACAGCCGGGGGGCCGTGGAGTTCGTCGCCCGCTACAGCAGGGAAGGCGAGGACATCGAGCACCACGAGATGGCCACGTTCCAGAGGACGGGCGGCCGGTGGTACTTCGTGGACGGCCGCAACGTGGCCAAGGAGTCCTCGAAGCGCACCCAGCCCAAGATCGGCCGCAACGAGCCCTGCCCCTGCGGGAGCGGCAAGAAGTACAAGAAGTGCTGCGGCGCGAAGTGACCGGTGCTCCGGCTCGAGCCTGACTCGTCCCACGTATCATCGCCGTATCGAGTGTCCTAGGGGCGGACGTAGACCGCGCCCGGGCGAAGGGTGTGGCCCGTTCGCGGCCAGAAGATGTCGGGGTCCGCGATCGCGTCGCCCGCGTAGCGGTAGGCGCGCTGGATGTCGCCGAGCACCCAGTCCTCCACGAGGCCTCGCTCGTCGGTGACGATGACATCGAAGCGGCGCTCGCGGATGGCAGTGCGCATCTCGTCGAGCAAAGCGTCGCGCAAGGCCTCGTCCGTGCCGCGAAGGACGTCCGACACGGCCATGCCCTGGGCGTGGGGCTTTTTCCCCGCCATGATCGGGATGTAGCCGTGGTTGGTCATCCACACCTCTTTGTCGAACCGGCCCATGAGCCTGACGATGGACCTCCCCGCGCCGGCATCGGCCATCGTCGGGATCTGGGCCGCGGGCGGCCAGTAGAGGCTCGAAAGCTGGCCGATGCACGCGGCGTTCACGAGCAGGGTGGCCATGTGCCATCTCGCCGCCGCGGGCGCAACCGGCCCGCCGGCCCGGGCGCCGAGCGCGCCGGCCACTGCCATGCCCATGTAGAGCGCCAGGCCGGCATGGACCGGGATGAGCGAGTTGAGCCACCCGCCCGTGTGCAGCCGCGACGACCAGGATGCCCCGGCGAGCCCGGCGAGCACGCACGCGTGAAAGAGCAGATCGCGCCACTGGTCCCGCCCGATCCGCGTCGCCAAGAAAGCCACGGACGCCGCGAGCGCCACTCCCATGGTCGGCAGGATGTCGAAGACCCAGAAGCCGAGCCACATGTCCGGGCGAAGCGGGTGCTGGCCGGGCAGGTCGAACACGTAGTAGCCGTACCATCCGTCCGTGAGCGCATTTCCGGCGAGCGTGCTCGCCGCGACGAGCAGCGCGAGCGTGGCGGGCATGGCCACGCGCGACCACTTCCCGCGCGCCACGAGGCAGTGGACGCACAGTGGGGCCGCCACGACGAGAGCGGTCTGCTTGGTGAAGAACGCGAAAAACATGAAAACGCCGGCCGCGATCCCGTGCGCCAGGTCCTCCCTGCGGCGGAGCACCAGGATCGAGGCCAAAACGAAAAGCATAAAGAGCGAGTCCACGCGGGCCAGGTCGAGCCAGGCTCCGCTGGCCTTGAACGTGGCGGCAAAAAGCCCGGCCGCCAGTGCGGCGCCTGGCAAAAAACCCGTCTCCTTGCGCACGAGCACGAACAGGATGGCCATGCTCGCGCAGGCCGAGAGGATGGACACGAGCCTCAGGGCGACGAAGCCCTCGCCGATGAGCGCCATGAAGGGCGCGCACACCCAGAAGTAGAGCGGGGTGTAGATGAACGGCGTGAACTCCATCGAAGGCCGCACGTACACCGGCCGGCCCGCGAGGATGCGCCGCACCGTGTCCACGGACCCGCCCTCCATCCACTCGAGCTCGAACGGGTAGGTCATCCGGACGAGGGCGACGACGGCGAACGCGGCGATCGCCAGGCCGGCCACGGCCACCACGGCGAGGCCCGATGCGCGGGCCATCCTCTCTGTCATGCGGTCGGTCATGGGCCGGTCACCGGCAGCTCGGCGGCGAGCAGCCTGTTGGCGCCGTCCTGGGGGCCGGACCGCACCACGAGCCGCTGGTCGCCCCTGTAGAAGCCGACGTAGACCTTCACCCTGCGGCCGAGCTCGTCGGGCAGTACGACCCGATGCTCGTCTCGCACGATCTGGCCAGGTTTCCAGAGCATGGGTGCGAGCAGGCCGTCCACGGGGACGTGGTCCGCGTTGATCCGCCCGCCCTGGTCCGTGTCCACGTGCACGAACAGGTCCCAGTCGAACACCAGGCCCGTGACCTCGAAGACGTGCACCAGCGTGAGCGTCCCGCCCGGCACGACGGGGCCGGCGTCCAGGCCGACGTACGTGATCTCGCCGCCCAGGTCCGCGCCGACCGGGTGCCCGACAACAGGGACAACGCCAAGCAGGCTGGCGTCGATGCGAGCCTGCTCGGCCTGCGTAAGAGGCGTGTGCGGATCCCACCTGCAGCCAGCCAGGGCCGCGGCGAAAATGGCGACGGTGGTAACATGGCCCATCTGCACCCCGATACCTTACTACCGGGTGACGACAAACTCCATGCGGTCGGGAACTTCAGCGGGCGAGCGACGCGAGGAGCCAGGCAAGACCCAGGCCCAGGTAGTTTCCCATTGCGTAGCCCACGAGGCCGCAGGCGATCCCGGAAAAGACGATGTCGCGGTTCTTCAAAGTCGAGGCAACCGGCCCCACCATGTGCGGGCCGAAAAAACCCGCGATGGACGTGATGACCATGGTGTCGCGGTCGATGCGAAACACGGCGCACAGGAGCACGTGCAAGAAAAGCGAGCCGAACACCACCACCACCGTGTAGAGCAAAATCCACGTCGGCGAGGCCAGGAGCCTGGCAAAGTCCGCCGTGAACCCGATGGACACGCAGAACACGAGGAGCAGAAACTGCCCCGTGTCGTGGGTGTGTCCGAGCTTTTGGACCGGCCGCAAGAACGACAGCCCCACGGCCAGGGTCGTGATGACCAGGATGGACACGGAGTCCATGAGCGACTCCGGCAGCATCTGCCTGACCGCGCCGCCCACGGCCACGATGCCCGCGGCCAGGGCAAGGCCCACCCCGAGGTCGCGCAAAGGCGGGCGCACCTTCTCGTCCTGCGCCTCGACCTTCTCCGCTGGCGCGAGCCTCGGCGTCGGCGGCAGGATCCTCGCGAGCACGCGGATGCCCACCGTGAGGAGCACCAGAAGGTAGGCCATGCTGGCCACGACGTCGGCCGCGTTGACCAGGATGAACGTCTCGTTGTCCACCCCGAGGGCCGTGCCGATGGCGGCCATGTTGGGGGTGCCTCCCACGTAGACGCCCACGAGCATTCCCGCGATCTTGGAGCTCTCCTCGACCTTCGAGCCGAGGGCGAGGTGGGTCGCGCCGCACACGAGCACGACGGACAGCATGCAAAAGGCGAAGGACATCACGGTGCCTCGGGCCAGCTTGAGCCAGGCCACGAGGTCCACGGAGAACAGGAGAAGCGGGATGGCCAAGGCCACCGTCACGGAGCACAGCATCAGGGCCACGTCCTCGGACACGGAGAACCAGGGCTGGTTTCCGAACGTCATGCCCACGAGGTAGCAGACGACCACGGGGCTCGAGGCCTTGACGATCCTGGAGCGGCTCTCGAGCCACAGGGTGACGACCGGCACGAGGATGCACGTGGCCACCTGGCCCACGCCCGTGACGATGGTCAGATGGTGATCCTGCACTCTCGACCCCCGGCCCCTGCATCAAGCCGTACCCGGCGGACAATTGCAACACGCGAGGCGGCCCATCGCCGCGCTTGCCCACCCGGCCGCGGAGGCGCTACACTGCATTCTTGTCATGAGGCCCGCGCAGGCCATCCTTTCCACGCTTTTCGCGGCGACTGCCGGCTGCACGCTCGTGGTGGACAGCGCCCCGAAGCGTTCCGACGGGTCGTCGGACACGTCCGGCGATCCGGATGCGCCCGAGATCCCCGAGGTGGTGGACACGGCTTTGGACCTGCCGGACGTGGACGAGGAGTTCGTCACGGGCTGCGAGGCGACGGCCGTGAGCGCGGGTGGAGAGGGCTTCTCGTCGCACACGTGCGGCCTGTTCGAGGCGGGCCGCGTGATGTGCTGGGGCAACAACGAGGGCGGCCGGCTGGGTACGGCCACCGGGATCGAGCGCTCGGAGGTGCCGGTGCAGGTGGTGGGCCTCGAGTCGGGCGTCACGCTGGCGAGCGCGGGCGACGGCCTGTCCTGCGCCCTGGACGGGGCAGGCCGGCTCGTGTGCTGGGGGGCGCCCTACACGGGCACGCCGGCCGAGGTGACGACGAGCGCCGGCGTCCTCTGGGTGGCCGCGGGAGGCGGGTTCGGGTGCGCGGCCCTCGTCACCGGGGACGTGGAGTGCTTCGGCGAGCCGTCCGAGGCCAGCCTCGAGGGAGTGCACGACCCGGGCGCCGCCGCGCTCGAGCTGTGCGCGGGCGCTGGCCACGTGTGCGCAGTGCTCGATGGCGGGGCGGTCGCCTGCTGGGGCGACAACTCGTTCGGCCAGGTGGGAAACGGCGAGGCCGGTCCAGCCGAGACCGCGCCAAAGGACGTGGCCGGCCTGCCCGCGGCAGCGGCCCGCATCGCGTGCGGCGCGAACCACACCTGCGCGGCCCTCGTCGACGGCACGGTCTGGTGCTGGGGCGCCAACTTCGCGGGCCAGCTCGGCGACGGCACCACGGACGGCAAGGTGTCTCCGGTCCAGGTGACCAGCCTGGGCACGGCCCACGTCACGGATGTCGCGGCCGGTCGCGCACACACGTGCGCGCTCGCCGCGGACGGCGTCAATTGCTGGGGCGAGAACGACAGCGGCCAGCTGGGCAACGGCGACACGGGCATCGCCTCGGCCATCGCGAAGGACGTCATCGGGCTCAAGTCCGCGGCCACGGCCGTTGCCGCGGGTGCGGATCACTCCTGCGCCCTCATGGATACCGGGGCCCTCATGTGCTGGGGCGAGAACGGCAGCGGCCAGCTGGGCGACGGCACCACGACGAGCTGGCCGGTCCCCGTGTGGGTGCTGGCAGACTGCCCCTGACGTGACGGCCCCCACCACGCCAGGTTCTTTGGCCACCCGGCTCGCTCCCTACCTGATCCTGTCGGCGGTCGTCGCGGCCGCCTACTCTCCCGCCCTGTCCGGCGGGATGCTCAGGTGGGACGACGACCGCATCGTGGCACGAAACCCCCTCATCGGTCCGCCCTACCTGGCCAACACGGCCCGGATGTTCACCACGATCCAGAACGAGGCCTACCAGCCTCTGCACACGGCATCCTACCAGATCGATCACATCCTTTTCGGTCTCGACCCCGCGGGCTGCCACGCCATCAACCTGGTCCTTTACGTCGCGGCCGCGTGCGTGTTTTTTTACCTCGCCCTCGTCCTGGGAGCGGATCGCCGGGTCGCCCTGGCGGGCACGCTGCTGTTTGCGCTGCACCCCGTACACGTGGAGAGCGTGGCCTGGATCACGGGAAGAAAGGACGTGCAGTCGCTTTTTTTCGTGGCAGTGGCCCTCGTGCTGCACGCACGGTCGAAGAGGATTCTCGACGGCCGGCACGTGGCCTCGATGCTCGTGTTCGCGCTCGCCGCGCTGACCAAGACCACGACGCTGATCCTGCCGCTGTGGCTCGTCATCCTCGACCGGCTCCTTCCCGGCAGGCCCTGGCGCGAGACCCTCTGGCGCGCGGCCGCCCCGGCCGGGATCGCGGCCGGCCTCGGGATCCTCGTGCTTTGCATCTGGCAGGGCTCGGGGCTCACCCGCGACGTGCCCGGGCTCGCATCGCGGGCCGCACTCGTTTTTCGCACGATCGCCCACTACGCCCTCAGCCTGGCCTGGCCGGCGAGGCTCTCTCCGGTGTACGAGATCGAACGCGATGCGGCGTTCGACGGGCCAGCTTTGCTCGGGCTCGCGATCCTGGCAACGACCGTCGCCGCGGCCGTCTGGCTCGCTCGCCGCAGCCGGACCGCGGCCGCCGGGATCTGGCTGGGCCTCGCCGCGCTTCTTCCCGTCTCGAACGTGGTCCCGCTCTGGTTCCAGGTCAACGACCGGTACCTCCTTCTACCCACCCTCGGCATCCTGTTTCTGGTCGTGGGCCTCGACGGCATCGCCGGCAGCCGGCGGGCTCGCACGGCGGTTTTCGCGGCCACGCTCGCGCTCGGCTGCGCTGCGGGTGCGGCCTCGTTCGTCCAGAGCTTCGCGTGGCGCTCGGATCGCGCCCTGTGGGAGCGCGCCACCACGGCCCGGCCCGGCGCCTATTACGCCTTCATGAAGCTCGGCGAGACCTACCGCGACCTGGGGCTCTTCGACGAGGCGGACCGTGCCTACGCAAGGGCCATCGAGCTCGAGCCCGACCTCGTCCCCGCCCGCGGTGCGAGGCTCCTCGCCTGCCTCGCGTCAGGAGACCCCGACGCGCCGATCCCATTGTCCAGGCTCGAGCGCTACTCAAAGCAGGTCACGTCCTACATGGCAGCCGTGGGCGACTCGCAGGCCCTGCTCGCGGCCGGCCTGAAGCTGTACGCCTCGGGAAAAAAGAGCTGCGCGGAGCGCGTCATGATAGAGGCCGTGGAGAGCGAGCCGCGCATCCCCGACCGCGTGATCGTCGCTCTGGCCTCGGACCTCGCCAGGCAGGGCCGCACGGCCACGGCCTGCGCCCTTTTCGATCGCGTGTCGCCGCCGGGCAAGCAGTCGGAGGCCTGCATCGCGCTGGCATCCGCGTGCAACGCCAGATAGCTGCCGTCCTCATCAAGTCCTGTCACCGTGACATCCCCCGGGGGGCTCGAAGAGATCCGGCACGTGGCGCGAGGTCAGTGATAGGACAGAAAGAGCGCGATGCCGGGCGAGAAAAGAAGAGGAGAAAAAGACAGGGTGGTCTCCGGGTCGTCCTTTTCCGGGTCGAGCTCGGTGAAGAAGATCATGACGACCGTGGCCGCGGCCAGCGCGATCGTGGCGCCCAGGAGCACGTCGGTGGCCACGGCGAGATCGACCAGCGAGGAGCGCAGGGGCTTCCAGTCGTCCGAGGCGTCGAGCTTCGCGTACTCGGAGTTTTTGACGAGCGCCAGGCTGCCCGTGACCGTGGTGGCCACGAAAAGCGCGCCGGTGAGGCCGACGGCCGACCAGAACGCGGCCGGGGGGATCTTCTTGCTGGACAGAGGCGGGGGCAAGGGAGGCGGGGGAGGCGGCTCGGGCTCGGGCTCGACCACGGGCGTCACGCCGTGGGCCAAAAGCACGGCCTCGACGGTCACGGTGTCGCCGCCCTTCACCTCGACCGTCTGCAGGAACGCCTGGTGGCCCGAGGCGCGCACCTCCACCTGGTGCTCGCCCTTGTTCACCACCGCCGTGCCCGAGGGCGCGGTCATGCCGTCCACGTAGACCGTGGCGCCTGGCACGCTCGAGCTCACCACGATCTCGCCCGTGAGCATGGCGACGGAGGCGAGGAGCTTGTCCACCTCCTTGGCCGTAACGTCGGAGATCGACGCGCCGCCCTTTGCGAGGAAGGCCTCGAGCCTCTGGCCGGCCTCGGTCCAGCGCTCGAGCTTGTACAGGGTCAGGCCCAGGTAGTAGAGGACCGTGAATCCGGTGGGGTCGGCGAGGAGCGCCCCCTCGAACTCCAGCAGGGCCGACTCGTAGTTGCCGGTCTTGTAGAGGTCGATGCCCGCCTGCATCTGCCCGTCCGTCCCGGTCTGCGCCTGTGCGCCGGCCGCGGCCAGGGCGAGCGAGGCTGCGAAAAGCGTGGCACGTGCGGCTCGATGCATGCTGGCCATTGTCCCTGCCCCTCACGATTTACGCACATCGCGCGCGGATCGTAAAGACGCCAGACCTGATGTAGACTCTTGCGTGGGAGGTGACCCATGCATGGGGATGGTAAAAATGGCCTGGTCGCCCTGGTCGTCGTGTGCGCCTGCCTGGCCGCCTCCTGCGGCGCGGCCAAGGGCTCGCCGTCGGGGTGGGACGCGCTGACGGACGTGGCGGACGGGTGGGACGCGTCCGAGTCGCTCGATGCCTGGGACTCATGGGAGGGGTTGCCCGACGGCTACGTGCACCAGGACGCGGACGGCGACACCATCGACGACATCCACGAGGGCTCGGGGGACACCGACGGCGACACCATCATCGATCGCGAGGACCTGGACTCGGACGCGGACGGGATACCGGACGCGGACGAGGCCGGGGACGAGGATTTGGCGACCCCGCCCATCGACACGGACGGCGACTTCGTGCCCGACTTCAGGGATCCCGACTCGGACGGCGACGGCATCTCGGACGCCGACGAGCTGACCGCCGGCACGGATCCGTACGACCCGGACTCGGACGGCGACGGCGCCACGGACCTCGTGGAGATCGTGGCGGAGACGGATCCGAACGACTCCATGGACAACCCGCACTCCAGGGGCGACTTCGTGTTCCTGGTCCCCTACGGGGACGATCCCTCGCCGGACGTGGACACCCTCGTGTTCGGCACGAACATCCAGATGGCCGACGTGTACTTCATGATCGACCGCTCCGCCTCCATGAACAACGAGATCCTCAACCTGCGCACCTCGCTGTCCACCACCATCGTGCCGGCCGTGGACGCGGCCATCCCTGACGTGTGGTTCGGCGTCGGACAGCTGGACCAGTGCCCCAACGCCGCGGGGTGCACATCGAGCGGCACGGCCATCTTCATCCAGAACCTCGCGAACGTCGACGGCGATCCCGCGGTCACCCAGGCGGCGCTGGACGCCATGAGCGGCACCTGCACGGGCGCCAAGGAGCCCTACGTGGCGGCCCTGTGGCTCATCGCGAACGGCGACCCGTCGGTGTGGGCGTGGCCGGCATCCAAGGTGGCCGGCCGCACGTGCGCGGATCCTGCCACTACAGGCTGGCCGTGCTTCAGGCCCGGAGCCGTGCCCATCGTGGTCATGTTCGGCGACGAGAGCTTCTACACGCAGAGCTACGGCGCGGGCTGCGATCCGTCGACCGGCGCGGCGCCGTCGTTCGATCAGGCCGTCGCCGAGATGAACGCCATCCACGCGCGCTTCATCGGCATCAACTCGGGCAACACCCTGGCCGGCTTCACGGACGTGTGCACTGCCACGGGATCGGTGGACACGACGGGATCGCCACTGGCGTTCACGATCCCCGGCGACGGCACCGGGCTGGGCGACCAGGTGATCGACGCCATCGAGATGCTCGCCTCGCAGGTGCCGCTGGACATCTTCGCCGATGCCGTGGACGTGGACGAGGGGCCATCCGACAGCGTGGACGCCACCATCTTCATCGACCGCATCGTGCCCAACACCGTGGGAGGGGTCGTGGATCCCGCGGATCCGACCCGCGTGTGCGTGGGCGGGCTGCACGTCGAGGACACGGCAGGAGGCGATACCGTGCCGGACGTGTTCGTGGACGTGCTGCCGGGCACGGTGGTGTGCTTCGACATCTACCCTGCGAAAAACGTGACCGTGGAGCCGGAGCCCATGCCCCTTCTGTTTCTGGCGCAGGTCCGCGTCATCGGCGAGGGGATCACGGTGCTCGACACGCGCGACGTGTGGTTCCTCGTCCCGCCCGACGTGAGCATAGGCGGTCCCGACTGAAAGGGCCGTCAGCCTCCCGGATCCGCCGGGGCCTGGAGCGCGAGAAGCGTGCCTGGATTCACGGCCATGACGATGAGCCGGTCGCCCGTGCCCAGGACCGTGTCTCGGCCGGGCTCGGCCCGGGGCCTCGGGTTGAGCACGATGCGGCGCCTGGTCCGCGGCAGCGACGCTCCCAGGATGTAGCCGCAGACGACGGACGGGATGCAGGCCTTCACGGCCTCGAGCGCGATGCTCCTGTATGACCTGCCCACGAGCGGCTCCGGCACCGGCTCGATGAATATCTGGCTCGTGTCGCGCCTCGTGGTGAGAAGGTGCGAAAACAGCCTGCTCGTGCCGGGCGTGATGCAGCTCTGCGACACGAGCTTCTCGGCGATCTCGCCCAGGCAGATCACCTCGTTGACCTCGGTGGCCCTGAGGTGTCCCAGGTTGACGGACAGCAGAAGCTCGATGACCGTGTGCACCTGCGGGTTGGCACGCTCGATGGCCACGGCCACCAGCGCGCTGCGCGCATCCGCCTGGTCGCCGTGGCGCGGGTCGGCGAGCACGATGGCGGCCCGCGCCTTCGAGATGCAGGCCTCGGCCAGCACCTCGGGATCGGTGGGACAGCCCTCGACGACGGTGACGGCCCCCGGGTCGCTCGCCGTGGGGTGCCAGTCCTGGTTCATGGCCCACAGGGAGCGATCCTGCACGACGATCGCCACGGGCAGCCGAGGCTCCTCGCGGTGCAGCTCGGCCACGATGGTCCCGACCTTCGGGTTGACGTTGCAGATGACCACGTGACCGGTCAGCTGCGGGCCATGGTCGTTTTGCTCCAAAGATCCTCCTGGGTCACCTGCGCGAACGAAGGCATTTCGTAGGCCATGACGATGAGCCGGTCTCCTGGCCCGATGACGTGTCGTGCGTGACCGTGCGCTGCGCCGCCCGCTGGGTGGAGCATGTAGCGCACGTAACGGTTGTTGCCGCTCGACCAGTCGATCCCCACGACGAGGATCGCCTCGTCGTCCTTCTCGAGGAAGTGACGCTGCACATCGGCGAACGTCCTGCCCACCATGTCTCGCGGCGCGTCGACGACGTAGAACTCGTTGGTGTCGCCCGAGAACGTCATGAGCTCCCTGTACACCGAGGTCACCCCGGGGTGGAGCACGGCCTGGCCGATGAGCTTCTCCCCGAACCGGTGGCGCACGATGCACTCCGCGGACGGCAGGGCCGCGGCGTAGCGCAGGCTCTCCTCCTCCTGCAGCTCCACGACGAGGGGCGTCTCGCGGTTGCGGGCCGCCACGGCCAGGGCGTACATGAGCGCCCTGTTGTCCCTGTCGCTGCAGGGCTCGTCGCCGCAGTCGCTCGAGAGGATGACCACGCGCAGCGCGCTCGTCACGCAGGCCTCCTCGAGCACCTCGGCCCGCGACGGGTCGGCGGCCATGGCCATCACCCGCTTCGCGGGGATGCCCGGCACCTGGTCCACCTGGTCGGCGTCCGTTGCCACGACCAGCACGTGGTGGGGGCCGCTCAGCGCGGACAGCGACTGGCGGATCACGTTCGTCAGGTGCCGGTTTCGTCCCAGGACCACGAAGTGGTTCTCCATGCGCAGGTCGGGCGGCTTGAGGGGCAGCTTGCCCCGCCGTTCCGCGGACCGGACGATGATGGCGACGATCTCTCCGGTGAGCATGCCCACCATGCAGATCCCGACCACCAGCAGGATGACGACCTCGATCATGCCAGGGACCGTCACTGGCTTCTCCGCGTCCATGCCCGAGACGAGCACGACGACCACGTTCCAGTAGCTCGGCCAGTAGCCGTCGTAGGGGCCGGTCCCGTCCGCCAGGAACCGCTCGGTGAGCCACAAGAGGTTCGTGCCCGCCACCCAGGCGAGAACGGTCCAGGACAGGAGCCGCATGAGCCGGTCCAGGTGGTACTGGTGACGCACGGCGGCCGCCCAGATCCTGATGGCCACGGCCGTCCTGTAGAGCAGGTGGCCGTGCCTCACGAACTTGAGCAGCCTGAAAAGCCTCAGGAGCCTGAGGATGCGCGACACCCTGACGAGCCTGAGCGCCAGGAAATCCGGCGCGATGTCCAGCGCGTGGGCGAGCATGACGTAGGAAGGGACGATGGCCAGCAGATCGATGACCGCGAAGAAGCCCAGCGGGTAGGACAGGCGATCCTCGGCCCCGTACCACCTGAGCAGGTACTCCACGGTGAAGAGCGCCGTGAAGAGGACCTCGGCGGCCCACAAGAGCTCCGAGAGCCCCGGCGTTCCCCGGTGCAGGTGCTCCACCAGGATGAGAGCCAGGGAGGCCAGGATGCACGCGAGCACGCACAGGTTGATCGCCACGCCAGCCCGGGACGGCTCCTTATGGCCCTCGTGGGGATCCATGAGTTCGCGCACGCGCTGGCGCAGCGTCTTTACGGGTTTTCCCGCCATCCGAAAGGACCGAGGATACACTCAAGCCGGTCCCCGATAAATACCGGAGGCTGACACCTCGCGACCCGGCTGCTACAGTCGCGCCGGGCACATGGAAAAGAGGTTTGACAGGCTCGTCGAGCGGCTCTTCCCGGGGATGGGCGCGAGGGCCCTGCTCATGGGGATGCTCGCGGCCCTGTGCCTCGTGGTCTACCACCACCACGGGGACTTCGGGTCCATGCCCGCCTGGTTTCTGGCGAAGAGCCAGGCCGTGACGGGCATCGAGCACGTCCGCTTCCACGAGCACGGGTGGTCGCACCTGGTGGCCCTTCTGGTGCTCATGCTCGTTCCCCTGGGGCTCATGTGGGCCCTCGGCAAGATGGGTCCGGTCAAGCTGGGCCTGGGAGTGCGGGGAGCCCACAGGGAGATCCTCTTCGTGCTCGGGCTCTGGGCCGCGTTCTTGCCGGTCATCTGGCTCGTGTCGGGCACCGAGGCGTTCGCGCGCACCTACCCCAGGTTCGAGCCCGCGGCCGCGAGCCTGGCCATGTTCGCGGCCTACGAGGGGTTCTACCTGGTCAAGTGGATCTCCTGGGAGTTCTTCTTCCGCGGCTTCATGCTCTTCGGCTTCGAGAGGATCGTGGGATCGCGGGCGGTCATCGTCTCCACCCTGCCGTTCGTGATCATGCACTTCGGCAAGCCCGAGGCCGAGGTGCTCGGATCCGTCTTCGCGGGGTTCATCCTGTGCTTCATCGCCCTGAGGTCGCGATCCATCTGGCCGGGGGTGATCCTGCACTGGATGGTGGCCACGAGCATGGACCTGTTCGCGTCCACATGGTGGCGGGCCTAGCCCGGGACGCCGGGGCCCTCGATCTTGGGCGGGATGAGGAAGTAGACCTTGCGGGTGCTCAGCACGGTGATGCCGTCGCCGATCACGTCGATGAAGGCCAGATAGACCTGGGGATCCGCGGTGGGCTCCACGGTCTCGTTGCGGGCGGGGATGATATCGAAGCACACGGCCGTGCCGGGCAGCACGCCCGTGAACTCGTCCATGATGGTGTCGCCGTCCACGTCGCGGGTCGGCAGGCCGGTGACGCACACGATGGAAGGGTCCGCGGGATCGGCCACGCCTCCCACGGGGTTGGGCACGATCCGGTCGATGAACGAGAGCGCGTCCACCAGGTCGGTCTCGTCGTCCCGGGCCGCGCTCGAGACGTCGATGGGCACCTGGTAGGCCATGGTCTCGATGCCGTTGACGACCTCCAGGCCGAGGCCGGTCCCGTCGTAGCTCGTGGTGTAGAGCAGCGGCGAGCCGCCCACGTCCACGGCGCCCGTGGCCGTTGTCACGGCGGTGCAGTGCAAGACGGCCTCCGCGCCCGCGCCCGACACGATGGAGATGACCTTGGCGTGCACGCTCGTGAGCGCGGCGATGACGTCGTCGTACGATGGCGGGGTCGGCGAGACGGTGGCGGTGTAGGGGTCGTACGGGGTCGCTCCCGGGCCGTTGTGGAAGGGCGCATCCGTGATGAGCACGACGATGGGGACCGAGCCGCTCCGGAAGCACGGGTAGCCGAACTCGGTGGGGGCGCAGGCCGTCTGCGCGGGCAGGTACGAGCCCAGGCTCCCGCCCGTGGCAGTGGCCCACAGGGCGGGAAGCTGGCTCTCGGCCCAGTCGGCCCCCGAGTGCGTGGAGAGCATGTTCACGCCGTTCTGGGCCAGCACCACGTCGTCGGTCATGCGCTGCAAGAGCCCGAACACCACGTCGCCGCTCGACCCGTAGGGCGACACGGGGTAGTCGTCGAATCGGGCCACGCCGAACCATGCGTCCGGGATGATGGCGTCCACCTGCGGGATGATGGTGGACGAGAGGCTCGTCTTGAGGTTGTTGATGGCTCCGCCCATGCTGCCCGTGGTGTCCATGAGGAAGAACACGTCGGCCATCTGGATCTCCGTGGAGAACACCAGCGTGTCCTCGACTGGATCCGGGTCTTCCTGGTAGGGCACCATGAAGTAGAAGTTGCCCTCGGTGGATGGGTTGGACGAGGCGTCCATGGGATCCGTGCCTGCGCCCACCTCGATCAGATCGGGGATGCCGTCCAGGTCCGTGTCCGCCTCGAACGGGTCGAGGCCGTTCGTGAACTCCCAGGCGTCGGACAAACCGTCGTTGTCCGCGTCCACGTCCCTGAAGTCGGGCGTGCCGTCCATGTCCGTGTCGAACGGGCTCGAGTGGGGGTTCGAGTCTCCGGCCTCGACCTCATCGAGGATGGTGTCTCCGTCCGTGTCGAGGTCGTGTCGGTCGGGGATGAGATCGCCGTCCGTGTCCATCTCCTGCGGCCGCTCGTGCATGTCCTTGATGCTGTCGCCGTCGGAGTCCAGGTCCATGTAATCGGGCACGCCATCCGAGTCGTAGTCCATGGGGCTGGTGGCGTCCCCGCCGATCTCGATGGTGTCGTCGATGAGGTCGCCGTCGTTGTCCTCGTCCGCGAAGTCGGGGGTCGTGTCGCCGTCCGCGTCGAGCATGCCCTCGTCCTCGTCCAACAGGCCGTTGCCGTCCGAGTCCGAGTCCAGGTAGTCGCAGGTGCCGTCGGCGTCCGAGTCCACGGCCGGCGTCGTACCATCGTAGTCGCCGGCCTCGATCGCGTCCGGGATGCCGTCATCGTCCGAGTCCGAGTCCAGGTAGTCCGGGATGCCGTCCATGTCGGAGTCCACGCCGCCCAGGGTCGTGTAGCGGCCCTCGTCCTCGTCGGAGATGCCGTCTCCGTCCATGTCGGGCACGACAGGTCCCGTGCCGTCGGTGCCCGCGTCGTGGCTCGTGCCCGGCGTGGGTTCGCCGGCGCATCTTGCCGCGACGAGGCCTGCCGCGATCGCTGCCACGAAAAGGATGCGTTTCGTCATGCTCGGACTCCCGGGGACCGCGCAGGTGTCCCTCTCGTCGTTTCCCGGCTACCCGTCATTTATACCCGATAGATGCGGGATTGCCACCATCCCGGGCCGGCAACCGGGATATTTTCCAGCTCGCTACCGGTCCAAAAAGAAATCCACGATGGGCTCTTTCTCCGGATCCACGGCGTACGCGGACAGATCCGTGACGCCCTGCCGCAAGAGCACGTCCTCGTCGACGAAGAAGTTTCCCGTGCACGAGGCCGAAGAACTCGTGAGGATGGCGTGGGCCGCGTCCGCCACGATGGTGGGCCAGCGGCAGCTCGAGAAAGACTCGTCGCCCGCGATGAGCTTCATGGCGGACGTGGCGATGGCCGTGGCCGGCCACAGGGCGTTGACGGCGATCCTGTCCTTCGCGAGCTCCGCGGCCATGCCCAGGACGCACATGCTCATGCCGTACTTGGACATGGTGTAGGCCACGTGGTTCGAAAACCAGCGCGGTCTCATGTCGAGAGGCGGGGAGATGTTCAGGATGTGCGGGTTTTCCGAGCGAGCGAGGTAAGGGATGCAGGCCTGCGA
Organism: Myxococcota bacterium; assembly: GCA_041309365.1. Lineage (GTDB taxonomy): Bacteria > Myxococcota_A > Polyangia > DRWM01 > DRWM01 > JAFDER01. The sequence goes on along the minus strand of JBFYZU010000326.1, from coordinate 35,655 downwards.
GCAGGCGAAGGTCCCCCGGACGTTGACCTGGTGCATCAGATCGAACCGCTTCATCGGCGTGGCCAGCGTGCCGGTGAGGCTGATGGCGCTGGCGTTGTTCACGAGGATGTCGATCCCCCCGAAGGCCTGCACGGCCCTGTCCACCGCGGAGGCGATCTGGTCCTCGGAGCGCACGTCCACGACCAGCGCCAGCGCGCGCCCACCGGCCTCGCGCATGCGCTCTGCGGCCGTGTGGATGGTCCCGGGGAGCCTGGGGTGAGGCTGGTCCGTCTTGGCCGCGATGACGATGCTGGCGCCGTCGCAAGCGGCCCTCAGGCCGATGGCCTCGCCGATGCCGCGGCTCGCGCCCGTGATGAAGAGCGTCTTTCCTTCGAGCGTGCTCATGGGGGCCTCCTCGACAGGCACATAGGGTAGCAGATCTCCCGCGCAACCGATCCCGCGGCCGGTCAGCGGCTCCCGACGTGCTCGCGAAGGTGCGCGAGGTGCATGGCGAGGTAGCTGCCCACGTAGGGGGCGATGAGCCGCGGCGAGAGGTTCGGGTTCGACAGGCCGCCGATGATCGAGAGGGTGTTGACGTGCACGGCCACGGACACGGGGCAACCGGTCACGTGCAGAAAACGCCTGCGTCCGGTCGTGTAGCACTCGGCGAAGGATGCCGCGAGCTTGAGCAGCAGGTCGTTGGAGCGCGTGTGGTGCACGCTGACGCGGCCCGGGCTCCTGTAGGTGGGCACGATCCTCACGCGCTCGCCGTCGATCTCGCCGTCGAAGCGCGTGCAGTCCCCGGCAAAGACGACCCACTCGTCGTCGTCGATCTCGAGCGGCTGCCTCACGTCCCCCACCACGTAGTGGATCCGCTGCATGGCGGACAGGCATGCCGGCGTGAACTCCTCGTGGATGTGCACGGCCTCCTGCAGAGAGCCGGGGCAGCCGCCCCAGCAGTAGTCGCGCGAGTGCGCCTCGGGGAAGGTCCCCACGGTGCAGCGCAGCCCCGGCGTGTGGGCGTAGTCGTGGTCGATGCGCACCGGCCCCACACCGAAGCCCTCGGATCGCTCGCGGACCTCGTCGAGGGGGTAGTCGCCGGCGACCTCGATGTCGGCCAGATCCAGGGGCCCCAGGCCCCGCTCCGAGGCCATGCGCAGATGGTGCACCTCGCGCGGGTCCACGTGGATCATGTGGGCGCAGACCGTGTCCACGGCGCAGCAGTTGTCGCCCATGACGATGGCGCCCAGATGAAAGGGCGTGGGCGTGAGCATCATGTGCTGGCCCGCCACGATGGCGTCCACGGCGATGAAGCGGGATTGCACGACCTCCTGCAGGTCCACGATCTTGTGCTCGAGCCAGGTGTTGTGGTCGACGAGACGGTGCCTGTCGTCCTGGATGCCGATGTAGTTCTTCAGGCTGGCCGTGATGGTGGTCCAGGGGTGTGCCTTGAGCTTCGGCGCGTTGATGAGGTACTCGCAGCGCGTCATGGGCTCGGGCACGTAGATGGCGTCGCGGAGCCGCCCCGGCCTCTTCAGCTCGACGAGCACGGACCTGCTCTCGTCCATGTAGCGGGGCTCGACGCGGTGCCTGTCGAGCACGGGCAGATACCCGGCCATTGAGAACGCGAAGCGCGTCGGGATCGTGATGCCGCACCTCTCGGCCACGACCAGCTCCTCCATGCGGCCCGCCCTGGCCCGGGTGGCCGAGAGCAGGCCGTCGAGAAACTCGCTGCGCGTGAACGCGTGGGGGAAGATCTCGGGGTGCGCGATGACCGTGTTGGGCTTGACGACGACGCGGCCCTCGGGCCTCGCGCCGAGCTCTGTCATGCCCTCCTCGACGATGGCGGCGATCCTGCCGGGGTCGTAGGAGTCGCAGCGGCGGATGATGACCCTTTTTCCCATGCTCACGGTCGTCATAACAAAAGGAAGGCCGGCCCGCAATCGGGCCGACGGGTCAGCAGCCGCATGTCACCGCGTCGCGGCAGGCGAGGTCGATGGTCATGTCGTAGTCGCCCTCGTCCTCGAAGGCCGTCGAGCCGTCCACCACGACGATGAACCAGCCGTCGTGCGGCGCGGTGAAGACCTCGGTGTGCGAGTCGAGGTGGTCCTCGCACAGAACGCGGGTCGTGCAGAGCGTGTCCGAGCACCCGGCGTTCTTGTAGATCTTCAGCGTGAGGTCCCACCACGAGCTGTCGTAGAAGGAGCAGGCCCAGTCCGCGTACACGTAGACGCTGATGCTCTCTCCGGCCAGCATGTAGATGCGGTAGGCGTGGTCCGCGCCCGCGTCCCAGGAGCAGTCGTCGAAGCGGTTGGACGCGTCGCAGGTGGAGTCGCTGATGGAGTAGCCGCCCCCAAGGCCCGCCTCGCTGCGGCCCACGATGCGCGCGTTGGTGCAGCGGTCGCGGGTCTGCGTTCCCGTGGTGCAGGACTCGACGGGAGGAGGGCAGCCCGACTCGCACTGGCCGCTCGAGTTGCAGGTGGCCGGCGCGGTGCAGGTGCCGCAGGAGGTCCCGCACGAGGGGTCGGGCCCGCACACGCGGCCCGTGCAGTCGGGCGTGCAGGAGGAGATGCACTGGTGCGAGTAGTCGCAGATCTCGGGGAGCACGCAGGTGCCGCAGGACTCGCCGCACACCGGGTCGAGGCCGCACTCGCGGCCCGTGCAGTCCGGGACGCAGGGGGTCACGCACTGGCCGCTCGAGTTGCATGTGGCCGGTGCGGTGCAGGCGCCGCAGGAGGTGCCGCACACGGGGTCTGGCCCGCACACGCGGCCCGTGCAGTCGGGAGTGCAGGACCCCACGCAGTGGCCCGAAGCGTCGCAGGTCGTGGGAGCCACGCAGGTGCCGCAGGAAGTGCCGCACACGGGGTCTGGCCCGCACACCCGCCCCGTGCAGTTCGGCACGCACGAGCACATGCCCCATGCGTCGCAGACCTCGGGCGCGGTGCAGGTGCCGCAGGAAAGCCCGCAGACGGGATCCGGCCCGCACTCGCGGGTCCCGCAGCCGGGCACGCACACGCACTCGCCCGCGCTGTTGCACGTCTCGGGCGCGGTGCAGGTCCCGCAGGAGGTGGCGCACGCGGGATCCGGCCCGCACTCGCGTCCGGAGCAGTCGGGCGTGCACGACCCGCAGGTACCTGCCGGGAACCCCTCGTCCGTCTCGCCGTTGCAGTCGTCGTCGATGCCGTTGCACTCCTCGGCCGGAGGCGTGCACGTGGCGGGCGGGAGGCAGGCCATGGTGCACGTGCCCGTCCCGTACGTCCCGCAGGTGGTCACGCACTCGACCCTCGAGCCCATGACGCACGCGAAGCCGTCGTCCGGCAACGTGTCGCAGTCGTCGTCCAGGCCGTTGCACAGCTCGACGCCCGATCCTGCGCAGGGGGTCTCGCAGCCAGGCAGGCCGTCGTTGTCCACCCAGCCCGCCGCACACACCCAGCCGCAGCTCGACCCCGCGCAGGCAGGCTCCGTGTGCTCGTGAGAGGAGGCGCACTCGTTGCCGCACCAGCCGCAGTTGTGCACGTCCGTTGCGAGATCCACGCAGACGCCGCCGCAGTCCGTGAAGCCGCCGGGGCAGCCCTCGTCGGGCGTCTCCATGCCCGGGTCGTCCTGGTCGATGTCTCCGACCATCTCGACAGGGGTGTCCGGCAGGTCGCCTCCGATGTCCGCGGCGATCGACGTGTCCACCCTGGCGCAACCGGCGCAGGGCGCTGCGACGAGAAGCGCCGCGACCATGGCCACCGTACGTACGATTGTTGTTTCCATGTGGGAACTCCGTCCTCAATAATGACACCGATTCAGTTACAATGCCACTGGAGTTTCACCAGGCGGCCCGCGAAGGTTTGCCGCAAGGGTCCGGTGCAGTATGCTAGCGGGCAGGGAGGGATCCACATGACGAGGCTCGTGACGTGCGCCGGGCTCGTCTGCCTGGCCCTGGGCTGCAAGGCAGGCAGGGGAGGCGACCCGGATGCGGATGCGGACGCGGTGGACGAGGCGGACGCACTCGACGCGGACATGGAGGACCAACCGGGCGACGCGGACATCCAGCAAGAGGAGCCCCCCCTCGTCGTCCGTAGGGCCTTGCTCGTGGACATGGATCTCTTGCACCCGTCCGCGTGGCTGGGCCTTCACGAGGCGGCGGTCGACGCGGGCTTGGACCTCGCCTACAGGCGCCACTTTCCGCATGTCGTGGCCGACGACGTGCAGGGCGACGGCAGCTACGACATGATCCTCGTCGCGGGCGGGGGAGCGCCCGGCATGGCCGCTGCCAGGCTGAGCTTCGACGAGATCGACGAGATGGCCTCGTTCGTCGAAGGCGGCGGGATCCTGGTGCTCATGCCGCAGCCCACCCGACTGGACGCCTCCTACGGCGAGAACGACTGGTTCATCATGAACAGGCTCCTCGAGAGGATCGACAGCTCCATGCGCATCGAGAAGGGCTCGCTCATCGGGCCTCTCTTTCTGGGCGATCCGGAGCCCGCCCACCTGGACACGTCCTACGGGTACTCGACGCTTCTCGAGTTCGACATGGGGTACGCATTCGTCTTTCCCACGGGGCCCCTGGCCGGTGCCGTGGACGGGCCCGTGCCGGCGGGACGCGCCACGGTGCTGCGCACCCTGGACACGGACGTCGAGGTCCTGCTCGCTGCGACCCCGGGCGCGAGGCTGTGGATCCGCACCTACGGCTCCACGGTGGGCGACCAGATCAGGAGCATCACGGACGAGAGGCCCGTGGCGGCAGTGGAGAGGGTGAAAGAGGGGTTCGTGGCCGTGATCCCGCGATACCTGGTGACCCTTGCCGGCGCGGGAGGCCAGATCAGCGAGCACCCGGCCCTGTCCACCGCCACGATGAGCCGCAACGCGGACGTGGTCGGGTTTATCGTGGCGCATCTCAAGGACCTGGCCGAGGGTGCCGTCGACCTCGTCCCCGGGGACCCGAGCGGCGGCGACGACCGGGAGTTCTGGGTGGAGGCGCCGGGCATCCCGCCCGCGGGCACCGGCGACGTCATCGGGATCCTGCAGGCGCCCAACAGGCGCACCGTGCCGCCGGATCTTCCCGCCGGAGATCTCGACGCCTCCTTCGAGGCCTCGGACCCTGGCGACGCGGCTCCGGCAGTGCCTCTCTTCGGGGGAGGCCAGGGCCGCATCGGATACGGCGGCATCTCGTGGGACCCGGCGCAGGCGGCCGTGTCGTTCTCCGAGGCTTCCGAGATGGGGCTTCACGCTCTCATCGGCACGTTCGTGCCCGAGAGGCTCGTGACCGGGGAGCTGACAGAGGAGCAGGCAGGCGACATGCGCGCCAAGATGGCCCAGCTGGGGGACGTGGCCCAGGCGCAGGGGGCACGGTGGCTCGTCGGCGGCTACTACACGGGCCACGTGTACAACCGTGACCCGTCCGCGTTCCCTTCATCGGTCGGCGCCCAGGGTCAGACGTACTCCACGCCCCTTCTTCATGCGGCGCTCTGGGACGACCTGCTCATCCCCGCGGCCGAGGAGGTGGCCGTCCAGAGCGCGGCCCACGAGGGCATCGCGGGCATCCTCCTGGACATGGAGATGTACGGCAGCGTGCTCACGTACACGGACGCCCAGGCCTTCGACGACACCACGTGGACGGTCTACGTGGAGACCGTCGACGACGGAGATCTTCACGACATGCTCGCGGCCCAGCCGGTGCTCACGCGGCTCGACACGCTCATCGAGAACGGGCTTCTGGGCGACTACATGAGGACGCTGGAGCAAGCCGCCGAGCGGATAGGAGCCCGCTACCGCGATGCCGTGAGGGCCATTTCCCCCGGCTTCGTCATCGCGCTCTACCTGCCTGGCTATCCGACGGCCTGGCAGTACCGCGGGCTCATCCGCGGGCTCGCGAGCCCGGACAACCCGGTCATCGTGCTCACCTACGATCCGTGGAGCCACCCGGCCCGCGCCCACGACGTGGCATGCGGCCAGGGCATGGTGCACCTGGGAGGCCCCATCCTGAGCCATTTTCCGCCCGAGGCGCTGGGCGATGTTCTCGCGAGCTGCGACGACCACACGGACGGGTTCTGGTACTTCTCGCACGACGAGATCTCAGCGAACGCGACGGGCGATCTCGCGTTCGGCACGCGCGAGCAGTACCGCACCGCCATCGCCACGGCCTCGTCCGACTGAGTTTTCCCGAGATCAGAACCAGGCGCAGCCGTCGGCCTCGGCCGAGGCCTCGGCGCTGCAGGACGTCGAGGCGTCCATCTCCCACGCCGAGAGCTCGCTGCAGGTGAGCGCGCAGGCGCACTCCATGAGCGCCACCTTGGCGTCGAAGCAGGGGGTGTGGGAGTAGACGCGCTCCGACCGCTCGCAGCTCGCCACGCAGTCGGCATAGCACGCATCCCTGTCGGCCCCGCTGCAATCCGCGGCCTGCGCACAGCACAGATCGCAGGTATCCATGCAGGCCTCCGGGGGATCGTCGCCGCACGAGGCGGCCAGGATCATGACCCCGGCGAGCGCCAGGAGGTCACCTCGGACGCGCATGTCAGTTCGACCCCTTGAACTTGTACTCGTCGCTCTTCACCGACCCGTCCGTGGGGAACACCATCTTCTCCACCATCCGCTTGGTGCAGTTGGTGATGGGTCCGTAGTTGCACTTGATGGAGTCAACGTCGGTCACGTTTCCCGACGAGCCTATCTGGTACGAGAAGGAGCACACGTCCGATGGGATGGTCTTGCAGGCCGTCTTCCACTTCTTCTCGGTCTCCGTGAGGACCTCGTCGAGCGTGGCGTTCGCCTTGCCGCCCGGACGCTTGAAGTTGACGTCGATGGTGATCACCGTTTCGGCATCGGTCTTGACCTTCCGGCTGACGTCGTCGTAGCCCTTGCGCTGCAAGAGCAGGTTGAACTCCTCCCCGTCCTTCATCTTGCTGGAGAACGTGGTGGGCGTCTCGCCCTTCTCCAGCCCGTCGACGTACACCTTGGCCCCCGAGGGGACCGTCTTGACCGTGAAGACCCGCTCCTTCTGCGCGGCCTCCAGCGTCACGGCCACGCTCTGCTCCGCCTGCGTCCAGGTGACGGACTGCTCCTTGTCGAGGTAGCCGTCGAGCACGAAGACCAGCGTCTGCGTCTGCCCCTCCTCGACGTCCAGATCCGTGAGGGTCAGCGGGGTCTTGCCCATGTCCACGCCGCCTATCTTCACCGTGGCGCCCTCGGGCGCCGACGCGACCTGGAGCTTCTCGCCCACGCTGGGGCCGAAGAGGCCGCACTTGCCGATGCCGCACAGCACGACCACGGTGGCCACACCGAGAGCGAACGAAGAGACGAGCCTGGTCACCTTTGGCCTCCTCCCGGGATTGCCGACAGGCTATTGGATCGTACGAGGACCGTCAACCGCTACCGGCCTTCCTGCCAGGCCCGCATGGCGCAGGCACCCCCGGCCTCTAGTAGACGGTCTGCACGAAGCGGCCCGTGGTGGGAAGCTCGCCCACCAGGGGCTCGGCGTAGGTGCCGAACCGGCGCATGTCGATGTTGTTGCCGTCGAGGATCCACTCGACCGGGAAGCGCTTGGTGTGGCGCTGCACCGAGGTGAGCGGCGTGACGAAGGTCTCGGAGCGGTACTCGCCGACCCTGTCGAGGCGGCGGATCGCGATGGATCCATCGTCGAAGTCGTTCTCGGTGGCGCCCAGGACGGCGTCCACTCCCACCATGAAGGCCTCTCTCGCGTCCGTCTCGCTGACTGCCAGGGGGAACGACCGCTGCGGGTAGCCCAGCGTGTCCGCACGCACGCGCTTGACGCCCAGCTTGTTGCGGACGATGGCCGCGAGCACGTCGCCCAGGGTGCCCGAGCCGGAGAGCTGGACGTTCCCGTGTGCGTCCACCTCCCTGGACAGATCGCCCTTTTTTCCCATGTAGCGCGCCGGCAGGTCGAGCTTCACCCAGTCCGCGAAGGTCCTGGACCAGTAGGAAGGGCTCTTGCCTTCTGGCACGCTGGCGTTGCCCTCGACGTTGATGCCCTCGCTCACGGCGATGAGCGCCCGGTCGTACTCGACGAGGGCCCCTTCCACGTCGGAGATGAACCTGTCGATGTCGAACGCCACCTCTGGCAGGTACACGAGGTGCGGGCCGTCCTTGGGGTACTGGCGCGCCAGGGCCGCAGCCGCCGTGAGAAACCCCGCGTTCCTGCCCATGCAGACGTTGATCTTGACGCCCTTGAGCGCGCGGTTGTCCTCCTTGTCCCCGAGGTGGACGCACGCCACGTACCTGGCGGCCGAGCCGTAGCCCGGGCAGTGGTCCGTCACGAGCAGGTCGTTGTCGATGGTCTTGGGGATGTGGACCACCCTGAGGTCGTAGCCGTCGTCGCTCGCGAAGCTGTCTATCACGTGGGCCGTTTCGGCGGAGTCGTTGCCGCCGATGTAGAAGAAGTACCGCACGTTGCGCTTCTTGAAGTTCGCGAAGATCCTGGCGCACTGCTCCTTGTCCGGCTTGAGCCTGACCGAGCCGATGGCCGCGGCAGGGGTCCTGGCGATCTGTTCGAGCACGAAGCGCGGCTGCTTGAGCAGGGGCACGTACTCGTCGTCGAGCATTCCCTGCACGCCGTGCAGGGCTCCCCATAGCTCCTCTATCTCGGTGTGCTTGTGCGCCTCGACGATGGCGCCCACGAAGCTGCGGTTGATGACGGCGGTGGGACCGCCGCTCTGGCCGATGACGGCGTTACCCTTCGGTCCTGGCATGTCTTCACGTCTGCGAGGTTGGTTCTACTTCCTGCCGCCCACGGACTGCTTGAGGGCGGACGCCGGGCGGAATGCAACGGTCTGCGTCGCGGGGATCTTGATGGGCTTGCCCGTCTGCGGGTTCACGCCGCGGCGCGCCTTGCGCTTGCGCTTCTCGAACGTCCCGAACCCCGGGTACGCGAACCTGCCGTCCTTGGCCACCGCGCGCTTGAGCTCGGTGAAGAGGTTATCCACGACGACCCCCACGGCCTTCTTGGTCACCTCCCCCTTGATTCCCTTCTGCTTGGCGATCCTCTCGATCAGTTCGGCCTTCGTCATGCTCTTTTGCCTCCTGGGTATCCGTATCGAGGGGCGATCCTCGTCCCCTTCGAGAGCGTCGCAAACCTAGCAGTTTGATCGCACCAAGTAAATCAAAAAGCAATGTGAACGTGTGTTCACGAGAGGTCCTTGCCCACCGTGCCACGTGATGTATGATCCGTTCATGGTGCGTACGGCTGGACATGCCTTCTTGCTCGTGACGATGTGCCTGGTGCCCGGCGGCTGCAAGACGGACGAGTGCTCGTCGCAGGCCGATTGCGACGACGGGCTCTTCTGCAACGGGTTCGAGCGATGCGTGAACGGTTCCTGCGTGGGAGGCCAGATCCCGGGCTGCGACGACGGCATCGATTCCACGGTGGACGGCTGCGACGAGGAGGCGGATGCGTGCGTCCACACGTGCGTGGACATGGACGGCGACGGCCACCTGTCGTCGGACTGCGCGGGCGGTGACGACTGCGACGACGAGGACGCCGGCGTCCACCCCGGCGCCGAGGAGGCGTGCAACCTCGAGGACGACGACTGCGACGGAATCGTCGCCGAGGACGTGGATCGGGACGGGCACATGAGCGCGGCCATGTGCGCCTCCGCGGGTGGTGACGACTGCGACGACGAGGACGCCGGCGTGCATCCGGGCGCTCCGGAGATCTGCGACGGCAGGGACGACGACTGTGACGGCTCCACGGACGACGAGGCCGATACGGATGGAGACGGGCACGTGGAGGTGGATTGCGCCTCGTCCCCCGGCGGTGACGACTGCGACGACGAGGACGCCGGCGTGCATCCGGGCGCTCCGGAGACCTGCAACGGCGTGGACGACGACTGCACGGACGGCTGCGACGATGCCTTCGCCTGCTGCGCCGGAGTCGACGAGGTGGCGTGCGTGACCACGTGCGCGACCCAGGGCACGGGTATCTGCACGGACACCTGCGAGCCTCCCGACGGCCTCGTCTCGTGCGAGCCTCCCGAAGAGGTCTGCAACGGCGAGGACGACGACTGTGACGGCGCCCGCGACAACGGCTTCGAGTGCGCAGCCCTCAGGACCACCCAGTGCACGACGACCTGCGGGACAACGGGAGAGGGCACGTGCTCGGAGACGTGCGAGCCGCCGCTGGCGACCGGCTGCCACCCGCCGGCGGAGACGTGCAACGGCGAGGACGACGACTGCGACGGGGCCTGCGACGAGGGCTTCGACTGCTGCGCAGGCGAGGACGTGACCTGCGTGACCACCTGCGGCAGCACCAACGTGCTGCCCTGCACCGAGGCGTGCACGGTCCTCTCCCCGGCCGCCTGCACCCTGGTCGCGGAGCTCGACTGCACGGACGGCGAGGACGACGACTGCGACGGCTACATCGACGACTACGGCGACACGGACTGCATGTAGCGAGGCTTCGGGATATCAGCGGCGGCGCAGCGAGAGGTTCCAGCGCTCGACCAGCGTGCGGGCCTCGGCCTCCATGGCGGCGTTTCGCTCCACCATGCGATCGCGAAGCCCGTTCATGATGCGATCGATGTCCGCGTCCGTGGCGCCGGCCGGGACCGTCACGGGATCGAGCACCTCGAACAGGCAGTGGATGCGGTTTCTCAGGAGGATCTCCTCGGGAGGCATGGCGTCGTACGTGCCCGCGATGACCACGGGAAGGATGGGGTAGCCCGTGTCGCGGGCGATGATGAACGCGCCGGGCTTGAAGGGCTGCATGTGGCCCGTGCGCGTGCGTGTACCCTCGGCGAACATGAGGATGCCCATGCCGGCGTCGAGCGTGCGCCGGGCCCGCTCGAGGAACCTGCGACGGCTGGAGCGGCTCCCGCGGCGGATCACGAGGTGGCCCATGGCCCAGAGCTGCCACCCGAAGAGCGGAACCAGGTACAGGCTGTGCTTGGCCACCCAGCGGAACGGCAGGTCGAGGAACGCGCAAAGCACGATGTCCGCGGCGCTCAGGTGGTTCGCGCAGATGATGTATGCCTGACCTGGCCTGGCCTTGTCGATGCCTCGCACCTCGCTTCGCCACAAGGGCTGCGCGATGCCCACCCAGCGGCACCATGCCTGGTTGACCGCCAGGATGAAACGGCGGTCGTGGTCGATGAGGAGGCTCAGCGCCAGCGCCACGGCGTTCACCGGCACGAACAGGATGGTGAGCCCGACGATCACGATCCAGGCCCACAGGCTGTAGAGAAGAGGCACGTTCGCGTCCTACCGCCGGCCGCGGCTCAAGGGATGAGCGCCAGGTTCTTCGTCGCCCATCCGCTCTCCGTCTCGAGCTCGACGGCGGGCACGTCCGGATGGGCCACCTTGCCCGACCTGGCCACCTCTTGGGCCTTGCCGAGCCAGGCCCTGGCGCGCTCGCTGTCGCCCATGTAGAGGAACACGACGCCCGTGGCGTTCCAGTAGTGATACACGACCCAGTGCAGCCTGGCCCTGTCCGCGGCCGCGAAGTCCTTGGGCGGCTTCTTGCCGATGAACTTCTCCATGTCGGAGATCAGGGCCTCGCGCTCCAGGAGCCCGTCCCACTCGCGGCTCCCCACCTCCTGCTCGAACAGGAAGGTGCCCAGCACGTCGTTGACCATGTTGAGCGCCTGGTACTTCTGTTCCAGCGCTCCCGTGATCTCGGCCGGGGCCTTGAACGTGAAGCCGGAGCCCTTCTCCTTCTGGGCCCTGGCGAAGAACGTGTGGTGCACCCAGTAGAGCTTTTCGTCCAGGGCCCAGCCGGCGGCCTCGAGCATGAGAGGCACGTTGTGCTTGTCGATGTCCAGGGCCTTGTTCGCGGCCTTCAGGGCCTCCTCGGTCCGACCGCTCTCGTGCTCGGCCCGCGCGAGGAGCACGTATAGGTCGCCCGTCTTCTTGCCCTTGTCCTGGGCGCTGTCGAGGGCCTCGGCCGCGCCGGCCCAGTCGCCCGCGTCGTACAGCTTCACGCCCATGCGGTAGAGCGAGTCGGCCAGCATGTCCTGCGTCACGGGCTGCACGCCCTCGGGGGCCGGGTCGATGACGACGGCCTTCTCCATGGTCTCGACGACCAGCTTCCAGCCGTCCGCCGTGTCGGCACCGGTCCTGGATTGCTCGATGCCCTGCATGTAGAGGGTGCGGGCCAGCCCGATGGTCCCGGCGCCGTCCGTGGGCTTCTTCGCGAGCCGCGCCTCGAATATGGCGGCCGCCCCCTCGAAGTCGCCGGTGGCGAGCATCTCGTCGGCCCTTGCGAGGTCGTCGTCGCAGGCGAAAAAAAACAGCGCCACGAAGGCGAGTGGGGCGAAGTGGCCAGGTCGTGCGTTCATCCGGTGCCTCCCTCGAGAAAGTCAGAACTCCCAGCCAAGCCTCACCGAGAAGTCGAGGCTCGCGAGCAGCCTCGAGTCGCCGAGCCACTTGCTGGTGGGAACGAAAAGCTGGAGCCGTACGGGCTCGACCACCGCGTAGAGCCCCCCGACTATCATGATGCGCAGGGATGCGCCGACCCCCACGTCGACGAGGACGAGCCCCTTGCCCTCGATGGTCCCGCCCAAGAGATCGACCGTGGCGGCCGAGGAGATGGTGTGGGTCGGGGTCAAGAAGGCCAGCCCCACGGGCAGGCAGAGCTCCAGCCCCAGCCTGTCGTGGAGCTCGAACTGGTAAAAAGCCACGAAGAGGACGGTCGAGATGATGGAGGAGAAGGTCTCCTTCTGGCCCGTGGAGAGCACGGCGTCGAGCCCGAACGGGCGGATGCCCAGCCTGAAGCCCACGGCGAAGCCCGGGGTGGCTCGGTTGGCCAGCCTGTAGCCGAACCCCAGGGACGCCTCTCCTGCGGGCTTCACGATGTCCGTGGCCAGGTGCAGGGCGAAGCCCCCACCCGCCTCCAGGTAGATCCCGAGAGGCTCGGCCGGTGGGGCCTTGTCCTTCTCGCCCGCATCCTGGACGGGTGCGGGCTCCAGGACCAGCGTCACCTCGCGCTTCTTGCCGAGGCCCGCCTCCACGTTGATCTTGCGCTTCTTGTAACCCTCGAGGTCCAGGACGTAGCCGTGTGCGCCCGCCGAGGCCGTCACGGTGAGCGGGGTCTTCCCGAGGGGCTCATCGGTACCGTCCTCGAGAACCTCGGCCACCTGCGCTCCCGGGGGATCCGTTGTGAACGTCACCTCCGACGGGGTGGCGGTCAAGGTGTCGATGGTGGCCTGGATCTGCTCGACGTCGGTGGCGTCCGGGGATTCGATGTACTCCTTGTATCTCAGGACGGCTGCCTCGAGATCGCCCAGCGACTCGTGGCAGCGGGCGATGTTGTAGAGGGCCAGGGAAGGGGCGCCTGCATCGAGGGCCTTCTCGAAGAGCGCGATGGCAGGCTCGTACTTTCCCTCCTGGGCCAGGTTCACGGCCTCCTGGTACAGGGTGACCGCGATATCCTGGGGCTTGGCCTTGCCCTTGGGTCCGGCATGAGCCTGGCCAGCCACGGCGAGGCCGGCGACGAGCACGGCCGCGAGCCCGGCGAAGCCTGCCTGGCGCGGCGTCCTCACTCGCCCAGCCTCGTGCGGATGAAATCGTCCATCCGCGCCATGTCCTCGTCGCGGATGTCCACGATGCGGATGCCCATGCCACGCTGCTCGGCCGAGGCCATCACGACCTCGCCCTCCAGGTCGATGAGCCTCTCCTCGCCGGGCAGCTTGAAGCTCAGCCTCACCCTGGTTCCCGGAGCGTGGGGGATCGTGCCCTCGAGAAACAGGCCGCCGCGGGAGATGTTGGCGGACCTCTGGTAGTAGACCGTCTCGCCGACCCGTTCCTCTATCCAGATCTTCAGGTTGACCCTGTCCTCGGTGCGGCGTTCCCACATGGCGGTGGACGATCATGCCTCACGGCCCGCGAGCGCGTCAAGCGAAGCCCGGTCCTCAGATCTTGGTCCAGGGGTTGTCGGGCTGCTTGGCCTTGTCCCCGGTCTTTGCCGGCTTGACGGCCTTTTTGGGAGGTTTCTTCGCCAGAGGAGGAGGCTTCACGGGCTCGACCGCCACGAAAAGGGCTTCGGGTGCAGGCTCTGCAAGGACGTCCTCGACCGAAGATGCGTCCGGTGTCGCGACCGGCGGCTCCTTGGCCGAGGCAGGCATCGGCCAGGCCTTCTCTGCCTTCACGGCCGGCGCAGAGGATGCATCCGGGGTGGCATCCTCCTCGCTCCGGAAGGACATCACCACGACGAGGATCACGGCCGCGGCCACGACAACGGCGAAGGCGCCGGCACCTGCTGCCAGGGCGATGGCCGGCAAGGAGTGGCCGCGACCATCCCTGGGCTCGTGCTGTCCCGACGCGGGGCGCTCGTGGGTGAACGGGTCGGAGGGCTGGGGCGTGCGGTGCACGGAGGCCAAGGCCGAGAAGTCGCCGGACACGGGTGTCGACACGAGATCGCGGGCCGTGCTGCCCGTGAGCAGGTCCTCTGGGACCCTGAACTCGCCGGTCATCTCGGGCGAGAAGCCAGCCTCGTCGGAGATCTGCGACAGGGCAATGGCGATCTCCTTCATGGTGGCCGGCCTGTTGGCCGGGTCCTTGGCCATCATCCGGTGCACCAGGGCGTCGAGGGCAGGCGGGACGTCCGGATCCACGTCCCTGATGTGGTCGGGCTCGGCCGTGGTGTTCAGGGTCAGGTACTCGATGTCCGAGTCCTGGACCCTGATGGGAGGACGTCCCGTGATCATCTCGAACAGGATCACGCCCAGCGCGAAGATGTCCGCGCGCCCGTCGAGCTTCTTTCCCCTGATCTGCTCCGGCGGCATGTACCGGGGCGTGCCCACGAAGCTGGCGGTGTTCAGGCCGTCGGCGGTGGTCACCCTCGCGATGCCGAAGTCGATGATCTTGACGAAGTCACCGCGCTTGCCGGGCTGCAGGATGATGTTCTCGGGCTTCAGGTCCCTGTGGATGATGTCCTGCTGGTGGGCCTCGTCCATGCCCTCGGCCACCTGAAGGCCGATGCTCACTGCCCTCGGGACGGTCATGAGGACGTGCTTCTCGAGGAACTCCGCCAGCCCCAGACCCTCCACGAACTCCTGGACCATGTAGGGGATGTTGCCCTGGTCGAAGTCCACGTCGAAGATCTTCACGACATGGGGGTTCGTCACGCTGCGGGCGGCCTTGACCTCGTTGATGAAGCGCTTGGTGACCACCGGGTCGAAGGCGTGCTCCGGGTGGAGCATCTTGATGATGACCACGCCGAGGGTCTGACCCTGGTGGACCTGGGTGGCCAGAAACACCATGCCGAACCCGCCCACGCTCAACCGGCGGTCGATGCGGTATTTCTTGGCGAGGATCTTGCCGATGTAGGGGTCCACGGGCCAGCCCTGGGGGGGGCGGGACGACTCGCAGTTGAGGCAGACCGTGTCCACCCTGTCCACGGGAGCCTTGCAGGATGGGCAGTAGTGCGTCGTCCCTCTCGCTTCGCTCGACACTCGACCTCCAGGATCCACAATATAGTCGACCGGGCCTCCCAAGGAAACGGTGAATCCCCGATGGAACCGGATTTGCACGGTAGACCCCACGGCAGTGCCCGTCCTTGGGCCGAGCCCCGGCTTGACGCAGGGAGCCGGATCTGGTAATGAGTGCGCCTTAATAGAGTAAGAACGAAGGCAGAGAAAGAGGTCATTTCGAGCCGGACGGAAAGTCCGGTCAGCGGGAGGTTCGCGAGTCATGAGGGTCGATACGGTCCGTAAGCAGGAGATCCTTGGTCAGTACCGCCGTCACGAGCGGGACAGCGGTTCGCCCGAGGTGCAGATCGCTCTGCTCACGGACAGGATCAAGTACCTCACGGAGCACTTCAAGATACACAAGAAGGACCACGACTCGCGCAGGGGATTGCTCGTGCTGGTCGGCCAGCGCCGCAGGCTCCTGGACTACCTCAAGAAGACAGACGAGGAACGGTATCGCAGCCTGATCAAGGATCTCGGCCTCAGGAAGTGACGAGGCGTCACGGATCCTGACCGGATACCTCCCGTCCCGGCGGCCCCGGACCACATCGGGGCCACGACAATGGTTCCTTACCCCCTGCCCAAAACAATGGACCCGATCGGGTCCGCATGGAGACAAGCATGTACGTGAAAGAGAAGGCCGAGCTCGGCACCGGTGAGATCATCATGGAGACCGGCAAGATCGCCAAGCAGGCGGATGGCGCGGTCTGGATCCAGCAGGGAGGATCGGTGGTGCTCGTCACCGTCTGCGCCCTGAACAAGGGACGCGAGGGGATCGATTTCTTCCCGCTGACGGTGGATTACATCGAGAAGATCTTCGCCGCCGGGCGCATCCCCGGCGGCTTTTTCAAGCGCGAGGGCAAGCTGCGCGACCACGAGATCCTCACCGCGAGGCTCATCGACAGGCCCAACCGGCCCCTGTTCCCCAGGGGGTTTCGCAACGAGACCCAGATCATGGCCACGGTGCTGTCCTCGGACCAGGAGCACCTGACCGACACGCTGGCCCTGACGGGCGCGAGCGCTGCCTTGCACATCTCGGACATCCCCTACGACGGGCCGGTGGCCGGCGTGAGGGTGGGCCGCGTGGACGGTCGATTCGTGGCCAACCCCACGGTGGAGCAGATGGCGGTGAGCGAGATGGACATCGTGGTGGCCGCGAGCAGGGACGCCATCGTGATGGTGGAGGGCGAGGCGCACGAGATGGACGAGGCCACGATGCTCGACGCCCTCATGTTCGGCCACCAGGCCGTGCAGCCCACGCTGGCTCTCATCGAGCAGCTCAAACAGAGGGTGGGCAAGCCCAAGAGGAGCGTCACGCCTCCCGTGATCGCCGCCGACGTCGAGAGGCTCGTTCGCGAGGCCGGCACCGAGGGAGTGCGCCAGGCGTTGACCATCCGCCCGAAGCTCGAGCGGCACCACGCCCTGGACGCGCACAAGGACGGGCTCATCGCCCGGCTGTGCACGGCCGATGGCGGGCCGAACCCGAAGGACGTGGCCGAGATCCTCGACAGGATCGAGAAGGACATCCTGCGCACCGACATCCTGGAGCGCAAGCTGCGCGTGGACGGGCGCGGACCCACGGACATCCGCGACATCACCTGCGAGGTGGACGTGCTGCCCCGCGTGCACGGCTCGGCACTTTTCACCCGCGGCGAGACACAGGCCCTGGTCACCACGACTTTGGGCACGAGCCGCGACGAGCAGAAGATCGACGGGCTTTTGCCCGAGTACTACAAGTCGTTCATCCTGCACTACAACTTCCCGCCCTACGCCGTGGCCGAGGTGAAGATGGTGCGCGGTCCCTCGCGGCGCGAGGTGGGCCACGGCCACCTGGCCGAGAGGGCGTTGCAGGGCATCGTGCCTTCCCCGGAGTCGTTCCCCTACACGCTGCGCGTGGTGTCGGAGATCACCGAGTCCAACGGCTCGTCCTCCATGGCCACCGTCTGCGGGGGCACCCTTTCGATGATGGACGCGGGCGTGCCCATCCAGAGCCCGGTGGCAGGAATCGCCATGGGCCTGGTGCTCGACGAGAGCTCGGGAAGGTACGTGGTGCTCTCCGACATCCTCGGCGACGAGGACCATCTCGGCGACATGGACTTCAAGGTCACGGGCACGGCCCACGGCATCACGGCCATGCAGATGGACATCAAGGTCAAGGGAGTGACGCGGGAGATCATGACCACGGCCCTTGCCCAGGCCCGGGAGGGACGTCTGCACATCCTGGGCAAGATGCTCATGGCCATTCCCCACTCGAGGCCCGAGCTCAAGCCCTTCAGCCCCCGCTACTCGTCCATCAAGATCAAGCCGGACCGGATCCGCGACGTCATCGGCAAGGGAGGCACGGTCATCAGGGCCATCCAGGATCAGACCGGCGCGAGCATCGAGGTGGCGGACGACGGCACCGTGACCCTGTTCGCCACCAGCAACGAGGCCATGGAGCGCGCCCTGGAGATCATCCGCGGCCTGACCCGCGAGGCAGAGGAAGGCCAGGTGTACGAGGGGCCGGTGCGCAGCATCAAGGACTTCGGCGCCTTCGTGGAGATCCTGCCGGGCATGGACGGGCTCGTGCACATCTCCGAGCTGACGCCCTTCAGGGTGGGCAGGGTGGAGGACGTGGTGCACGAGGGTGACGTGCTCAAGGTGCGCTGCATCGGCATCGACCAGAACGGAAAGGTCAAGCTCTCGCACAAGGAGTTCTACGAGGGCCCGGTCATCGAGGACTCCGGGCCGCCACGCAGCCCCAGGCCTCGTCGCGACGGCGACTCGGGCGGTCAGGGCAACCGCCGCCGCAGGTCATCCGGATCCTCCAGGGGCGACAAGAAGTCGTAGCGGTCGACGGGGCCATGAAGAACTGCCCGAAGTGCGGCACCGTGGTCAAGGAATGGGACCTCGTGTGCCCGCACTGCGGAACGACGCTCTTCATCCCCCAGACCCCGGTCGACTCGCGCAAGGTCAACGTCTCCTTGCCCGACTGGGAGCTCCACCCGCAGGTGCCGAAGCAGCAGAGGCGGCCCGTGCCTCCCAGGCCAGCTCCCGCGAGGCCCACCCCTGCGGACGCTCCGTCCTTCGTGGATCACTCGGACGAGGCCACGGACATGATCTCCATCGCGGACATCCAGCCGCCGGACGCTCCCGGGTTCGTGGATCACTCGGACGAGGCCACGGACATGATCTCCATCGCGGACATCCAGACCATCCCGCAGGCTATCGTGCCCAAGGTGGAGCCGTTCAGGCCCCAGGCGCCGTCGAAGGCCCCGGCGGTGCTCGTGGCGACGACTCCCCCGGCTGCGGCCCGGCGCCGGCGCAAGCAGGACACCATGCCCCTCGACAAGGTCCAGGGCACGATGCCCTCGACGTCGTCGCTCGAGACCGAGACCACCCAGCCTCGCGCCCGGCATCCGGCCGGGCCGGCCGGCCGGCCCGGCCACCAGGCCGAGGCGCAGCTTCGCTCCTCGGATCCCCATGCCACCATGAACCTCGAGGGCTACGACCCGGAGAGGCTCAAGCGGATCCTCGCCCAGGCACAGGCCGAGGCCGCCGCCAGATCCCCGAAGGACCCCAACACGACCCTGTACATCGTGGTGGGAGCCATCCTGGCCGCAACCATCATCGGCGCGGCCCTGGTCATCGCGCTGTTCATCTGACATCCTTGCCACCCGTGCGCGAACGACCGGGGTCGGTTTTGCCGGTCCTGCCGCGAGCCCTGGCAAGGAGCCCCGGTCGTGCTAGATGTCCGTCATGAAGGAAAGACAAGAGCCGAAGGTCCTGTCGCGCGACCAGGCCGTGCTCACGGAGGTGAAGAACACCACGGGGACGCGCATGGCAACCCTCATCGGCGCCGACGATGGCGCCCCCTGCTTTGCCACGCGCAGGTTCGTGATCTCGCCCGGCGGCCGCATCTCTGCCCACAGCCACCCGGACATCGAGCACGAGCAGGTGGTCGTGGCCGGCGAGGTGCACCTCTCGCTCGACGGCGTGAACAGGGTCGTGCGGGCCGGCGACGCGGTGTTCATCCCCGCGGGCACGGTGCATTCCTACGAGAACCGGGGCCACGTGGACGCCGAGTTCATCTGCGTCATCCCCCTGACCGAAGGCCACTCGACCGACTGGCACGAGCCCATCGGGGATCCGTGAGATCGCCCGGTCAGCAGTGATCCATGAGGCTCTGGACGAGGATGCGCAGGCCGATGATCACCAGCACGCCGCCGCCCAGGATCTCCATGTGCTTTCCGAACCTGGCGCCCAGCCGGCTGCCGATGGCGAGGCCCAGCACGGTCATGGCCGCGGCCACCAGGCCGATCACGACGCAGGGTAAAAAGATCGTGACGTCGAGCATGGCGAAGCTCACGCCCACGGCCAAAGCGTCGATGCTCGTGGCCAATGACAGGGCGACCAGGCTGAGGCCGCGCGTGGGATCGAGCCTCTCCTTTTTCCCGTCCTTGCCGATGACCGCCTCCCACACCATCTTCGCCCCGATGAAGAGAAGCAGCCCGAACGCCACCCAGTGGTCGTAGGCGGAGATGTAGCCCGACACGGTGACGCCCGCGAGCCACCCGATCACGGGCATGAGGGCCTGGAAAAGGCCGAAGTGGAAGGCCAGCCTGAAGTACTGGCGGGCCGACACGTCGCCCAAAGTCACGCTCGATGCGATGGCCACCGCGAACGCGTCCATGGCCAGGCCGAAGGCGATCCCCATGATGGTCAGTAAGCTCAACCTAGGGCCTTGCCCCCCGTACACATGCACCCGGCATTGCTGCTATAGTGCCACCGCCGCCGGCCGGTTGGTAGTGCCGCAGATGGCGTTGCCCGCGAGGGCAGAGGGGAGAGGCCCGTGATGAGATCGTCCGCTGTTTCGTCCCTTTTGTGCGTGGCGCTGGCCTCCTGCGGGCCCACCTACGCGAAGCCCGTGTCGGCGCCGGCGAAGAAGGCCGGACCGCCAGCGGGCGTGGACCCGGTCGAGTGGGAGGCCGTGCAGCGCATCGCCCCCTTGCTGGAGGATCCCGATCCCACGGTGCAGTGGGCCGCGGCCCAGACTCTGGCCACCATCGGAGGGCCCGGCATCGAGAAGCTCGAGAAGGCCATGAGAGAGGGCAGCCCCGACCAGAAGCTCGTCGCCGTGAGGGCCATCGGCCAGGCGGGCGAGGGGGGCACCTCTTCGGTGGATCTCGTGGTCGACATCATGCAGGGCAAGGACGGCAACCTGGCGCTGGCCGCCATCGACGCGCTGGCGGACATGGGGCCTGGCGCGGCCGAGGCCGTGCCCGCGCTCGTCGAGATGCTGGACGGCGAGTTGGTCTGGGACGCGGCACGGGCGCTGGAGAAGATCGGGGAACCGGCCATCCTGGCTTTGATCGAGGAGCTGAGAGGCGAGGACGAAAAGCGCGTCTACTACGCGACGACGATCCTGGACGAGCTCGGCCTTCCGGTCATCCCGCACATCGAGGGCCTCATGGCCGAGGACGATGCCGCGCTCAGGCTCGCGGCCGTGTCCATCCTCGGCGAGCTGGGCCCGGTCGACGGGAAGGTCCTCGAGATGGTCGTGGGGGCGCTCGACGACGAGAGCGGGGATGTCTGCGAGGCGGCCGTGCGCGCGCTGGGAGGCCTGGGGAAAGAGGCCGTGCCGGCGCTCGTCGACGTGCTCTCGGCAGGGGGCGAGGACGAGCGCGTGATCGCGGCGTCGTCCCTCGGCAAGCTGGGCCCCGATGCGGCCGCGGCGGTGCCGTCTCTCGTCGAAGCGCTCGAGGCCGAGGACTTCTCGCTCAAAGAGCAGGCCGCGGTGGCGCTGGGGCTCGTGGGCAAGGCAGATGCCGGTGTGGCCAAGGCCCTGACCGGTGCGCTCGCCGACGAGGAGCCCGAGGTGCGCGCCGAGGCCGCCTTCGCGCTGGCGAAGCTCGGCGTCGCGGACAAGAAGACCCTCAAGGCCCTGACAGGGCTTCTGGACGACGAGGACTACCTGGTGCGCAAGAAGGCGTGCATGGCACTCGGAGAGCTGGGCAAGGACGCGACCGGCTCGGCGGGCGAGCTCGCCAGGGCCGTGTCGGACCAGGATCGGTACGTGGCCCAGGCGGCATCCGAGGCGCTGGCCAGGCTCGGACCGGACGCGAAGGCGGCGGTGCCGAAGCTCGTCGCGTTGCTCGACCCCGAGAACGAAGAGACCTGCCTTCTGGCCATGCAGGCGCTCATGGGCATCGGCACTGGCGCGGCCGCGGCCGTGAAGCCGCTCGCGGACCTCGTGGGCGACGAGGAGCTGGCGGCAGATCGCGAGATCCTGACGACGCTGGCCCACATCGGCCCGCCTGCCATCGACGCCATCGTGTCCTTTCTGGACCACGACTCGCGCGACGTGCGCGGCACGGCGCTCATGGCGCTGGCGTCGATGAAAAAGGATGCGGCCCATGCCACGGGCGCCATCATCGACGCCCTCGACGATCCCGATGCGGACGTGCGTGCTGCAGCCGTGCTCGCCCTGGGCGCCATGGGTGCCGATGCCGAGGGAGCGAAGGAGACGCTTCTGGGCGTGCTCACAGGGGACGAGGCCGACCTGAGGCCCGTGGCCGCGGCGGCCCTGGGACAGATGGGTGAGGACGCCTCCGACGCGATTCACGTGCTGGCGGGGCGCCTGGAGAGCGCCCAGGATCCGGCCGTGTACGCCATGGCGCTGGCGCAGATCGGCAAGGCGTCCGTGCCCGCGCTGATCGAGGCCCTGGCGAGCCCCGAGGCCGGCGTCCGCGAGGTCGGCGCGGCCGCGCTCGCGCAGATCGGGCCCGACGCGGCCCAGGCCATGCCGGAGCTGGCCGGGGCCTTGGGGGGCGAGACCGACCCCATGGCACGGCGCGCCATCCTGGCGGCCGTGGTCGCGATCTCCCCGGCCGTGGCAGGGGACGTGCCTGGATTCGTCGAGGACCTGTCTGGAGACGACGCGGCCGCGAGCATGCTGGGTCTCGTGCACATCGTGCACCTGGGCCTGGACCCGGCCCTCGAGGACGACAAGGCCCTGGCCAAGCAGGTCGCCGTCGCCATTCCCGTCTTTCTCGAGATGCTCTCCGACGAGCGGGTCACCCTGCGCGTGCTCGCGGTCCTGGCCCTGGCCATCGCCGGTCCGCACGCCCGCGATCTCGCCATGGACGTTTTGCCCCTCATCGACGATCCCGACGAGGACGTGCGCCGCGCGGCCATCGTTGCGATGGGCGAGATGCTTTCCGAGCCCGCGCCATGATGGTCCGGCTCGACCTGTGCGTGGTGCGATCTTTTCGCATCGAGGACGCGCCCGCGCTGGCGCGGCACGCGGACGACCACGGGATCTGGATGAACCTCAGGGACATGTTCCCCCACCCGTACCGCGAGAAGGACGCCGTGCGGTTCATCGAGGACGTCCTCGGCACGACCCCGGAGACCATCTTCTGCATCGAGGTCGCCAAGAAGGCCTGCGGCGCCATCGGCTTTCACATGGGGGCCGACGTGGAGCGCAAGAACGCGGAGGTGGGCTACTGGCTCGGGCGCGAGCACTGGAAAAGAGGAATCGCGACCGAGGCGCTCGTGGCGCTCACCGAGCACGCCTTCGAGGTGCAGAAGATGCACCGGCTCTACGCCCTTCCCTACGCCCACAACACCGCCTCCCACCGGGTGCTCGAGAAGGCCGGGTACGAGCTGGAAGGAAGGCTGAAAGACAGCTCCTTCAAGGACGGGCGGTTCGTGGATCAGCTCATGTACGCCAGGCTGTCCGGCCTGGACGTCGAGTGAACCAGGGTCATCGTCCAGGAAATATCACGCTGCCCTGGATGGTGACAAGAAATACGCGCGTCAGAAGACGTGGTTGAAGGCGATGCGCAGGGCCACGGGCAGGCGACCGGGGCGGTCGAAAGGCGTGATGGGCACGGCGAGGTCGATGGCGATGATGCCGGGGTAGGCGCCGAAGTAGGCGAGGATGCCGCGCAGTCCGTAGCCCACCTCGGTGAAGATCCGGTCCGCCGCGAAGAGGCCGTGGTAGGAGCCCTCGCGCGTGACCGTTCCTGTGCCCGCGAACAGAACTCCCTGGATCCCCTGCAGGGTGACGTAGTGAAAAAGGTTCACGTCGAGTCCTGCGGTGAACACGTGGCGGTACTCGGCGCACACATAGAGCCTCGCGCGGCCGAAGGTCTCGTCCACGTCGAACCCGCGCAGGATCTCGAAGGCGCTGAGGCTCTCGAGCTGGCCCCGGTAGGGGTCGCCGAAGGTGCCCGAGGCCCCGCCGTAGAGCGCCAGCGTGTGTCCGCCCGCGGGGGTCTTCAAGAAGAACACGCGGGTCGAGGCCGAGACCACGTGCCTCAGATCGCCCCTCGTGCCGGCATGCGAGTCGTCGATCCCCAGGCCGTAGCCGATCCTCGCCGTGAGGCTCCACCCGTCCGTGGGGTTGAACATGTAGAAGCGATCGTCGTGGCCCACGTACAGGCCCACGGACAGGCTGGTGCCGCCGCTCCAGCGGGCCACCCCGTCGTCGCCGGCCGTCTGAAACCCGTAGGCCGAGGAGAGGTGAAACCCGCTCACGTACACGCCCGCGTGCCACGCCGAGGTGTTCAGGTCGAGCTTGGGGCCGAAGCCGCGCGTGTACCACACCGACCCGCCCTGACCCCAGGTGGTGAGGAGGATGCGGAACCGGATGGAGTTGAGCACGTCGAACTTGGGCCTCATGTCGAAGACGATGTCGATGTCGCCCGTGAGGTTGGTGATGTTGGAGGTGAAGGCGAAGGTCGAGAACACGGGAGGACGCCAGGAGGGCTCGCTGGAGTTGTCGTGGCGCGGGTGGTTCTGGGTGAGCGAGGGATCCTCGAACAGCCGCATGTCCGGATCCACCACCACCCTGTCGAGCGGCGCGTCCGCCTCGACCTTGACCGAGGCCTGCGCGCCGGACGCGTTCCAGACGGCGTCCTCGCGTGCGCCGTTGTCGAGCTCGAAGCGCACGATCACGGGCTCGCGGATGGAGGTGTCGCCCTGGCGCTCCACCGTGGCCGAGTGCAAGAACCGGCCCTTGCCCAGGGGTCTCGAGCCCACATCCACGACCCTGTAGTTGAGCGAGGGATAGGCCACGGACCACTGCTCGAAGAACCACGAGAGGTCCTCGCCGGCGGCCTCTTCCGCCAGGTCGCGGACCGTTCCCTCGCCGGCCAAGAAGCGGACGACCAGATCGTCGACCGCCGGGGCGCCCAGCAGGTCCACGAGCTTGTCGTGGACGAGCTTGCCGCGCGGCGCGAGGTTCATGAAGGCCCATGGCTCGTCGCGCAGCCAGTCCTGTTCCGCCACGGTCGAGAAGTAGGCCTCGCGGAACTGCACCAGCGGCGAGTAGATGAAGTAGTCGATGGCCGCCAGGAATGCGCCGTAGCGGAGGATGTCGCGCATGTCCTCCTCGGAGCCGTGCCATCGCAGCGCGTAGCGCTCCACCACGGACGCGGCCACGAGGTCTGCGTCCGTGGCGCGCCGCACCACGTCCTCGTCCGCGGGCATGGCGCTCGCCGCGAGGTGGCCGGCCACGGCCCTGGCCAGCGCGAGCTCGTGGAACTTCCAGGCCTTGCGCACGGGCAAAATGTCGAACATCCGGTCCGAGACCACGACGAAGCTGTCCGTGGCCGTCGCGAGCTCGAGCCTCAGGGGAGCCTCCACGAGCCGCACGGTTCGACCGGGCGAGATGACCGCGCCCTTCTCGCCCAGGATCTCCACGGTGCGGCACGCGACCTCCAGCGCGTGCCATGGACGGTCCAGGGCCATGATGTCCGGGATGCCCGCCATGATGCCCAAAACAGGGCTCGTGCCCTGGGTGTGGACGGGCTTCGCGGGCCGCGGCGCGAGGCCGTACCACGTCAAAGTCACGTCGTGGCACTGCACGGTGGTCTGGTGCATGACGGGGTAGACGGCCACGGCCAGAACGGACACGGGCGGCGTGATGGCGTGCACGGTGCGAGAACCGTCGCCGTCTTTGGCCGAAAAGAAGGCGTCGCCCACGACGGCGTCCATGCCAGCGGGAAGTTCGATGCGCGCCTCGTGCACGGCCGGCGCGGGCGGCGCCCGCAGGTCCCAGCCGTCAGGGCCCCGGCCGGCCACCACGGGGTACCACCAGGAGGCCAGCAGCATGCCCTTTCGCGCCCGTCCCACGAGGCCGTAGCGCTTCGGCACGTCCACGTGAAACCCCATGCTCACCACCACCGTCTCGTCGGCGGCGTCCGGCAGTGCCACGGAAACGGCCGCACCGGTCACATCGAAGAGCGGGTGATCGGAAGGCAGGGCCACGTCCGCGGGCGGGCCTGCGATCGGCACGCCGTTCACCTCGATCCCGCCGACGCGCATGCCTCCGGGCGTGAAGTGGTGCGGGTAGATCCAGTAGGTGTTCATCGCGTCGAGCATGGCGGGCGGGGACGCCAGGCGGTTGGGGTAGAGCCAGAGCACGAGGTCGGCCGGACGCTCGCCGTCGCAGGACCACGTGATGGTCACCGTGCCGTCGATGCTCCCTTGCTGGGGATCGAGGGCCGCCTCGACATCGTAGGACGCGGCGCAGCCCTGTCCGGCACTGGCCTCGAAAGGCGCGGCCGCGAGCAGGCCGGCGCCGAGTAACGCTCCCATTGCCTTCTTGAAAGAGGTATCCATATGAGATAGAGGTAGCTCGAAACTCTATACTCGTTGCCACATCCTCACAAGCGAGGGTCGGGGAAAGGAAACGCGAGATGGCTTCTGACAAGATCTCCTATGTCACGGACGCCACGTTCGAGAAGGACGTGATCCAGTCGGCGGTCCCCACACTGGTGGACTTCACGGCCCAGTGGTGCGGCCCGTGCAAGATGCTCGCCCCGGTCCTCGAGAAGGTGGCCGGCAAGTACGAAGGCCAGGTCAAGGTGGTCAAGCTCGACGTGGACGGAAACCAGAAGACGGCCCAGCAGTACAGGGTCTTCTCCATCCCCACGCTGCTCCTCTTCTCCGGCGGCCAGGTCAAGGGCCAGAGCGTGGGCATGGTCAAGGAGGACCGCATCGAC
Organism: Myxococcota bacterium; assembly: GCA_041309365.1. Lineage (GTDB taxonomy): Bacteria > Myxococcota_A > Polyangia > DRWM01 > DRWM01 > JAFDER01. The sequence continues at coordinate 9,281 of JBFYZU010000326.1, read as the reverse complement.
GACCTCCTGTCCAAGGTCGTCACCCGGACATGAAGCCGGCCACGGCCCTGTCCACCAGGGCGAAGTAGGCCGAGAGGATGTCGTCACCCCAGAAGAAGAACTCGAACGCGGCCAGAGAGAGCATGGGCCCGAAGGGGATCTGCATGCGCATGACCGCCATGGCGGGCTCGGCCTCGCCGCCCGAAGTGGCCCTGCCAGCCTCGGCGTGCCGGCGGATGAGCGCGGGCAGATTGATGAGCAGGCCCTGGAAGGCGCCGGCCACGAGAGAGAAAAGGGCGCCCTTCCATCCCATAAGGCCGGCGATCATGGCCAAAAGCTTCGCGTCGCCCATGCCCATCCCCTCGCGCCGGGCCGCGAGCCTGTAGCCCACCACGAAGAGAAGCCAGACTCCCAGGTACGACCCGATGACGGACAGGCCGTTGACCAGGGCCTGCTCGCGCTGCGCCACGAGCGTGTAGGCAAGCCCCACCACGATGCCTGGCAGGGTGATGGCGTCGGGGAGGAGCATGGTCCGAAGGTCGATCACCGAGAGCACGAGCAGGGCCCACAGGAATGCGAAGTGCACGAAAAACGTGCTCAGCAATAGAGGCAGGCCATCCGGCTCGGATGCGAGCACCTGGCGCATGGCCATGACGGCCAGGGCCGCCGAGCCGAGCTCCACGAAAGGGTACATGGGCGAGATGCGCCCGCCGCAGTGCCGGCAGCGCGCCCTGAGCGCCACCCAGCTGACGACGGGGATGTTGTCGTACCAGACGATGGGCGTCTTGCAGGACGGGCAGTGCGACGCGGGCCGCACCAGGGATCCACCCTCGGGCAGCCGGCAAGCCACCACGTTGCCGAAGCTGCCCCAGATGGCGCCCCAGGCCGCGGCCGTCGCGTGGATGGCCCAGACAGGGATCACGTCGCAAAAAGGGGTCATGGGCCGGGGGCCGCCGCGGCCTCGCGGATGGCCCGGATGGCCCGTGCCCTGTCCGGCGCGCCGTACACGGCGCTGCCCGCCACGACCTGGTGCGCTCCGGCGGCCGCGACCACCTTCACGGTCCCGGGTCCCACGCCGCCGTCCACCTCGATCTCGTAGCCGAGGCCGCGCCTCCCGGCCTCCTCGGCCAGCCAGCTCACCTTGTGGACGGTCTCCGGCAGGAAGCGCTGCCCCCCGAAGCCGGGGTTGACGCTCATGACGAGCACCCTGTCAGCGAGGTGCAGCACCTCGGACAGGGCGGTGACCGGCGTGGAAGGATTGATGGAGACCGCCGGCCTCGCGCCCAGCTCACGGATGCGTCCGAGCAGGCGGTGCAGGTGAGTGCAGGCTTCCACGTGCACGTAGACGAGGTGAGAGCCCGCCTTCACGAACGACTCGACGTGATCCTCGGGCTCCACGATCATGAGGTGCACCTCGAGAGGCAACGTCGTCACCCTCGCGAGGGCCTCCACGACGAGCGGTCCTATCGTGATGTTGGGCACGAAGCGCCCGTCCATGACGTCCACGTGGTGGGCATCGGCGCCGGCCTTCTCCACCTCGGCCACCTCGTCTCGAAGACGCCCGAAGTCCGCGCTCAGGATCGAGGGTGCCACCTTGATCGTCATCGTCCTCCTCCGGCCCGGCAGGGGCTTTGTTTGTGACGCCGATCCACTATATTCTACATCTTCGGGCAAGGAAACCAGACATGAAAGGCGCGAGCATGCACCGCACGACCACAGCCGTTTTCATCGTCACCATCGCCATGGCCTGCGGCCCTGCAGGCGACAGGGATCCGGAACCGGTGGTCGCGGTGTTCGACCTCGATTCCGCGAACCTCTTCGACGTGCCGTTCCCGAGCGAGGTGAGGCGCACCGCGGACGGCCGCGTCGACGTGAGCCTGTTTCCCAACCCGCGCCACATCGACATGGTCGCAAAGCTCGTGGACGTGATCGACGAGGAGATGATGGGGTTCGGCACCAGCTCCGCCATGTACGTGAGGTTCACGGGGCCCATCGACACGGGCACCCTCCCCCCGACGCCGGCCATGAGCCGCGAGCCCAGCTCGAGCCTCCAGCTCGTCGACGTGGATCCCTCGAGCCCCTACATGGGCGAGCGCGTGCCCGTCATCTGGCACTACAGGCAGACCGTCACGGACTTCTGGATGCCCCACACCCTGGCCGTGCTGCCCGTCGCCGGGTACGCGCTCTGGCCCGACACGCTCTACGCCCTGGTGATGACCGACGACGTCGAGAGCGTGGACGGGCTGCCCGTGCAGAGGGACGCGGGCTTTCTCGCCATGGTGGACGACGTGGCCGATTTCGGCGCGGCCTACTCGAGCGCGGAGGCGGCCCACCGCACGGCCATGCAGTCGTTGTCCGACCGCGGCATGGAGACGGAGCGCATCGTCGTTGCCGCGGTGTTTCGGACCACCGACCCCGTCGAGCAGACGATCGCGCTTCTGGACGACGTGCTCGACAACGTGGACCCGCCCGAGATCATCGACCTGGCCATGGCCGAGGATCTGGACGGCTACACCATCTACACGGGTACCTACGGGCCCAACCCCAACTACCAGTACGGCTTCGGCGAGGGGCTCAGCCCCTACGAGACGACGGGAGGCTGGATCGTGTTCGACGAGTGGGGCGATCCGGTCAAGGACGGGGACGAGACCATGCGCGTCTCGATCACGGTGCCGGACGGCGTCGTGCCCGTGGGCGGCTGGCCCACGGTCCTGTACGCCCACGGCACGGGGGGAGACTACCTCTCCTACACCGAGAACGGCGTGGCCGCCGTGCTGGCCGGCATGGGCATCGCCGTCATCGGCATCGACAACGCCATGAACGGTGCCCGCATCCCCGATGGCGCGAACGCGGACACGCTGTTTTTCAACATCGGCAACATCCGCGCGACCCGCGACAACATCCGGCAGGCGGCCGTGGACGTGATCCAGCTCGAGAGGCTCGTTGGGCTTCTGACCATCGACGAGGAGACCAGCGTGGACGGCCAGCTCGTCGGCTTCTCGACGGCCAACCTGGCCTTCATGGGACACAGCCAGGGCGGTCTCAACGGCGCCCTGTATCTGGCCATGAGCGACAACGTCAACGGCGCGGTCCTGAGCGGCGCGGGAGGCGGCCTTCTGTACTCGCTCGTCTACAAGACCGGCCCCTACAACATCAGAAACCTCATCGGCATCGTCATGGGCTTCACGGGCAGCTCCGAGGAGCTCGACGAGGAGGACTTCGGCATCTTCCACCCCACCCTCAACCTGGCCCAGATGTTCTACGAGCCCGCCGACGGCGTGAACTACGCGCGCCACTGGCACCTCTCGCCTCTGCCCGGCGTGCGCGCCAAGAGCGTGCTCATGACCGAGGGCATGGACGATTCCTACGCCCCGCCGGAGACCATCGAGGCTCTGGCAGCCGGCGGGTACATGCCGCCCGTGCAGCCCGTCATCGAGTACGTGGACGGGCTCACCCTGAAGGGCCTCGACCCGCTCGTGCCGCCGGTGAGCGGCAACTGCGCCATGAGCCTGGCCACGTGCGGCCTGGTGCAGTACCCCGTGGATCCCGACTACGACGGCCACTTCGTGGCGTTCCACGACGAGGGCGCCATCGAGGTGTGGAGCACGTTCTTGCAGGCCCTGGTGGCCGGCGATCTGCCCATCATCGACACCATCTAGCGGGTTTCGTGATCCCTGCCTTGCGACGCCACGAGCCTGGCGCCCAGGCCGAGAAGAACGAGCAGGGCGAGGATCCACGGCCCCGACGGCTCTTTCTGGCCCGAGACCGAGCATCCGGGCTTTTCGCCACACTCGCCCCGGGAGACCTGGTAGACGCTCGTGGCCCAGGGGAGGGCCCACGAGTGGACCTGGCCCAGGGTCAGGTCCCGGGAAAGCTGCTCTGCATCCAGCCATCCCTCGTACCTGTGGATGCAGGATCGCGAGCTCGCGACGAGCATGATCTCGTCGGACCACTCCTGGGGTGCGTCGACTCCGACCTCGGAGAAGGGCACGCACGTGTCCGTGAACCACGGCTCCAGGCAGAAGCTCTCCGAGTCGAGCATGTACCAGACCTCGTCGCCGCTGAAGGTCGAGCGTACCAGGAGATCGTCGCCTCCGGCGGCCGAGTGGAAGCTCTCGCGCATCTCGTCGAACTCGCCGATGTCCTCCGGGCTTTCGGGCAGCTCGCCGGCGGAGTGGCTTGCCGGAAACCAACCATCCTCGTCGATCGATGTGGAATACAGGACCCAGAGCGTGAGGGAGAGCTCTGTACCTGCGGCAAGCCCGAGCCCCGTGAGCCTGAGCGGGTAGGTGGGTGTCTCCATGCCCGAAAGCACGAAGCGCACCGGCGTGAGGGGAACCAGGGGATCCGCCTCCTCGCGGAGCCTCGCCACGAAGAAGAACACGCCCTCGGTCTCGTAGCCGGCGATGAGCGTCTCTGCACCTGAAGGTACCTCGAATCCCTCGAGGACCATCCAGTCGACGAGATCGTCGCCGCCCGTGGCGCTGAGGATGGCGTAGTCCAGCTCGCCCACCTCTCCTCGCTCCCACACGTCCACCCATGCCTGGGCCTGGCTCGCCTGGCCCAGGGAGGTGTCGCCCGCCTTGATCCAGATGCAGCCGCTCTCGTGCGACTCCCAGCACGTCTCGATGAACACGGGGGATGTGAGAAACTCCAGCTCGTCGATGAAGTCGGCGCTCCCCTCGTGCACCTCCGGCCTGACGGGGAAGGGCACGACCCACGCGGCCGCACCGGCCGCCCGGTCGAAGACGGGCTGGATGTGGATCTCCCATGTTCCATCCCTGAGCCACATCACCGCCCGCTGGTCCGTGGCCCTCACGTCGGCGCTCGACCCGAGCTGCCTGAAGACCATGCCGTCGCCCATGGCACGAGGGGTGCCCAGCAAGGCGGCGATCCACACAAGACGGATGATCATCCTCATGCGGCCCTCCACGTACGACCCCTCATCATATTCCAGTTCCCCGCAGGGGCAAGCACACATCCGCGCCTGAAGGAGCGTCAGTGCGGTGAGGTCGAAGATCATGTCGTGGGATCAGCCACCCGTCCCATGAACAGGACCACCCCGGTCCGGTTGTCGACGATGAAGAACAGGAAGGGGTGCGTCGCGTAGAACGTGGGGGTGGGCGGTGGCTCGTCCGCACTGCGCCCCTTCAAGTCGCCGACGATGGCCGTGGCAGCCGCGGCCTCGGTGCCTTTCTCGTTCACCTCCACGAAGGCCTTGTGGAAGGCCTCGTCCACCATGAGCCCAGGGCTCGTCTTCGCGATGCCCGTCAGATCGGCCTCCTTCTCGCTGAACGGAGCCGTCATCCCCAGGGCCATGAGGGTCTTCTTGAGCTTGATGGGCATCGGGGGATCGATGACAAACTTCGGCAGCTTGACCTTGACCTCGCTCTGGTGGCCGGGGGCCAGCCACCGCTTCAGCTTGCCGGCGTCGAGGGACTCCTCCACGGCGCCGAGGCCGTCCTCGGCGAGGGGCAAAACCACGATCATGCAGAGATCCTTGCCCTCGTAGGGCATCTTCAGCGTCTTCACCCCGTCGTCCCCGTGCTCGCCGTACCCAAACCAGGCCTTCTGCCGCATCATCTGCACGGGGGCCGGGGTCGTTCCGCCGACCAGGAAGTCCTCCTTCTCGGTCACAATCTCGTCGAACTTTCGCGCCCACGAGCCCTTGAAGTACAGGGCGTTGACCAGGGCGATCCTCGTCACGTTGCTGATGGCCCCCTCGGGGACGAGGTTGCGGATGCGGTCTTTGGTCTGCTCGGCGACCCATGCGTTGATGAGCTTGCGGGCGGGCTCTGGCTGGGTCATGAAGCTGACAGGTATGAGCGGTGCGCCGAAGCCGCCGGCTGCGCGCTCGAGGAACTCCTGCTCGTACGTGACGCTCTTCTCACCGAACAGCCGGTTGGCGGCCGCGAGCTCGTAGCCCTCCTTCTCCTCGTTCCACTCCCCCAAGATGGAGGCGTACGCCCTGTCGTGCTCCTCGTCCGGGAGATCGAAGTGCATGACGTGCTTCATCTCCTCGGCGGTCTTGCCCCTCGCCCCGGGCAGGAGCATGGCGAAGGCGATGGAGATGCTGGCCGGCGAGACGGCGAGGTTGCCCTCGAGGGTCCTCATCTTCCCCCAGAGATCCACCGCGAACGCGTTCATCCCCTCCGACGCCTTCGCGACCGTCGCGGGATCGAACTCGGGGGGCGTGCCTGCCGGGAGCACGTCCAAAAACACGGCGGTCCGTCCCTCCTCGACCCAGTCTGCTGAAGCATCCTTCTTTGCCTCGGGAGCCGAAAAGGCCTCCTCCTGCGTGGAAGGTGCGGCCGTCCCTCCCGGCTTCTTGCACCCGTGAATGGAGCCTGCAAGGACGAGGACGAGCCCCGCCGTGGTGATGATGCCGATGATGCCCTTCGTCATCTCGCCTCCCGTTACCCCCCGCGCGTCGTTGCCGAAGCTCGACCAGGATGATGCCACATGTCGGCGCCAGTGACACCAGCCGCGTGCATCGATGGTGCTTTGCACTCGATGGCTCCATGCAGCGCGACGAACGTGGTGGAAGCGGGCATGGGATCGTGCTAGGCAGTTCCCATTTCGAAGAGAGGACGGCGACCGGGGAGCGCTTTCGAGGAGAAACGACGGATGGCCACGAAGACGGAGGGGGCAGAGATCCGGGAGATCCCGAACGAGTCCACGGGCTGCTTCATGTGCGGGCAGGACAACGCCCACGGCCTGAAGATGCGGTTTCGGACGGACGGCACGAGGGTCTTTTCCGACGTGACGGTGGCGGCGCACTTTCGGGGATGGAGCGATCTCGTGCACGGCGGGATCATCGCCGGCGTCCTGGACGAGATCATGGCCTGGACCGCGCTCGTGCTCTGTCACCGCTTCATCCTGACGCGGTCCATGACGGTGACCTTCGTGCGGCCCGTGCGCATCGGCAGCACCCTGTCGGCGGCGGGGTGGGTCGCAAGCCGCCCGGACGACCGGTCGGCCATCGTGGCCGCCCAGCTGGCGGACGAGGCGGGCAACGTCTGCGCGCGCGCCGAAGGCGACTTCGCGCTCTTCACCCGCGAGGCCTTCGCGAAGCTCGACATCCTGCCGGCCGGAGAGCTCGAGGCCATGTCGTCGGCAATCGGCGCCGGCGAGCCCTGATCCTCGCGCGGCGCTCCGGACGGGGATCTCTCACCGGCTTCGCGTCGCGCCACGACCACGCGGCCGGCGTGGCCGTGGCGACTTGCCTTCGCCGCGGACGTCCACGAAGCGCCCCTCGATCTCGAGCTTCCTGGCCGGTGGAACCAGGAGGCTTCCCGCCCGCGTCATGAAGAAGCGCTTCACGCTGTCCCAGTCGTCCGGACCCTCGCCGGGCAGGGACGCCTCGCGCTCGGCGTCGTCGAAGTACGTCAGCGCCCTCAAGAGGAGCGCATCGCTCACGCGCTCTCCGAACACCTTGCGCATGGCGGTCAGGCACTCGGCGATGCCCAGCGAGTGCGCGTGGAGGGTCACGTACAGGTCGAAGAAGTCGCGCCTGGTCCCCCTGTCGAGGATGGCGTGCAGCTTGGTGGCCAGCACCCCCGTGACGTCGAGCCGGCGGCCCTCGACGTGCGGTGCGATCCTCTCGAGCACGAACACCGACACCTTGATGCCGTCGAAGCGCAGGTGGACCGTGCCGTGCGTGCGCTCGACGATCTCCACCTCGCCTCGATTCCTCAACCTGCGCACGAGGCCGTCGAGATCCCCGGCGCTCCGGACGCCGAGGTCCACGTCGCGGCTCGGACGGTAGGGGCAAAAGCACCGCACGGCCTGGCCGCCGATGACGAACCATGTGTCGAGATCCCCGATGGCGAGGCCGAGAGGCTCCGGGATGACATCCACGGGATCACGCGCGTCCATCGACGATCCCGCGCGTCGTGGCCACGGCCTCGATGATGCCGCGGCTCCCCGGCCTGTACCCCGGCAGCCGGAGGGCCTGGTAGATCGCCAGCCACCCGAGCCCCGAGGCGAAGCTCATGGCCCTCGCATCGCCGTAGTTGAAGCAGTAAAAGGCGATCTGGTGCTCCGGGACCTCGCTGTCCGGGCCGAGGTTGTAGAGCGCGCTTTGCACCGCCTGCGGCAGGTCGCCCATGCGGCGGGTGGCACAGGGGGCAGAGCCCATGAGCTTGTAGACGGTGGCACGGGAGGGCGGCGCCAGGCCGGCCTCGCGGCACAGGGCGACGAGGTCTCGCATCATGCGGCTCATGGCCGGCCGGTCCTGTCCCGAGAGCGCCTCGTGCACGCACGCCACCACACGCGGATCCAGCCGCGAGGAGCCGGCGTCCGAGCGGACGCGTCCGCGTGCGCGTCCCGTCCTACCGGGCCCGGGATGGCCCAGCCTCCTCTTTGCCCTCTCGATGGAGGCGTCGAGATCGAACGGCGACATGGCCACTCAATTCTATACATTATTCATTTCAATTCAAGACATCTTCACACGAAGCTCTGTCTCGCTCTGCAAGCCGGCCATGAGGTCGATCACGAGGGCCCTGCGGGCGGTCCCCCTGCCGTCAGTCGGAGACGCACAGGACGAGCCAGCCCGAGTTGAGGGCGTGGCCGTCCGTTGTCACGGCGGAAGGCAGCGCCGGGTTGCAGGCCACGACGTCGGGCTTGAACACGCCCGCCTGGTGGGTGCCGGCCGGGCAGCCTCCCGTGGCGCCCGTGCAGTCGTCGGAGGCCAGAAGCAGGCTCGCGCGGTCGTCGCGGGCGCACACAAAGAGCCATCCGCTGCGCAGCTCGGCACCGTCGTACGCGGTGCCCGAAGGGCCTGCGCTGGCGCAGGGGACGGCGTCCACCTTGAACGAGCCGCGGGGCAAATAGCCCGCTGGGCAAGAGCCACCGCCTCCCGTGCAGTCGTCGCCGCCTCGCGCCAAGACGAAGTCGTCCGTGGGAGAGCAGAGCGCGAGCCACCCGGCGTCCATTTCGTAGCCCGTAAAGTCCACCGCCGTGGCGCCCGGAACGCCGCACGCGATGCTCTCCACCTTGAACGAGCCGCGGGGCAAATAGCCCGCGGGGCAGGAGCCTGCGAGCCCCGTGCAGTCGTCGTGCCCGTGGGCGAGCACCGCGTATCCTTCGTCCACCAGGGTGTCGCAGTCGTCGTCCACGAGGTTGTACGTCTCCGCCGGCGGGCTGCACGCTCCCCAGTCGCACTCGCCGGTGCACGTTTGCGTGCCCGCGCTCCCGCAGCCCGTGGTGCAGGGGCCGCTCGTGCCCGCGCAGCAGACCCCGGGCTCGTCGCACGCGTCGTCGCAGTCGTCGTCCGCCCCGTTGCAGGTCTCGGCCGGCGG
>JBFYZU010000325.1:0-13148 GCA_041309365.1 Myxococcota bacterium | reverse complement strand
CGTGGATGGCGACCTCGGCGAGCATCTTGCGGTTGATCTCGACTCCTGCGAGCTTGAGTCCGTGGATGAGGCGGCTGTAGCTCGTTCCGTTCAGACGAGCAGCAGCCCCGATACGAACGCTCCACAGCCTGCGGAACTCGCGCTTGCGCTCCCTGCGGTGCCTGTACTGGTAGAGCCAGGCATGGCGCACTGCGTCCATGGCCGTGCGGTAGAGCTTGCTCCGGCCGGCTACGAACCCACGGGCTTCGCTCAGGACCTTGTTGCGCCGCCGCCGCGCCTTGAACCCTCTCTTGACCCTCGGCATCTCCGGCCTCCTACTTGTAGGGAATCAGCACCTTGATCTGCTTGAAGCTGGCCTTGTCGACCGTGTCGTTGTTGCGCAATCTCCTGGACCGCTTCCTGTTCTTGCCTGTCAGAAGATGGCTTCCGCTGGCCTTCCCGCGACGGATCTTGCCCGATCCCGTCACCCAGAACCTCTTGGCGGCCGCTCTGTTGGTCTTCATCTTGGGCATGGTTCACTCCTCGCTCGACCGGGGCGCACACCGACCCCACCACGGATAGCCGACCGTGGTCATGAGACCCGTACTCTTTACTTGTTTTTTCGAATATGTCAATAGTCCCGAAGAGTTGGTATAGTGCCTCTCTGAACAATTTCACAAGGTGTCACACCATCCATGAACTACTGCCGTCACTGTCAGAAACCGACGATCAAGGAGGCGGGGCCGTGCCCCCATTGCGGCAAGGAGCTATCGGACTCGGTGCCGCTCGTGATCGACGGCGGCGACTCACCGGCCGGAAGGACCGACGGTCGCAGGATGGACCTTGCCACGGGGGAGATCATGGAGGGGAGCCCGGCTGCAGGCGATCTGGCCGGGGGAGGCTACGATGATGGGCCCATCGAGTTGGACATCGACCCTGCACGTGAGCGAGCAGCCCGGGCCAGGCCCGTGAAGGCCCCGGCAGCGCACGGCAAGTCGCCCGCTGTCCAGGCATCCACATCGGCTCCACTGGAGGAGATGGCGTCCATCGCAGGCTTCGGACCGTCACCTGATTCGTTTTTCAAAACGGCAGGTTACATGGTACATGTTCGGAGACGTCGCAAGGCTCTCGCGTCGGACATCGCCGGCATCGAGAAGCAGCACGGCGCGGCCCTCGACGACCTGAACGCGAACCTTCTCAAGCTGGGCACCAAGGTCGAGGATCAGGCCGTCGAGTCCGGTGATTTCGGCCGCGAGGTCGAGGCCATCAGGGAGATGAAGACGAGCGTTTCCAGGTTCCGCCAGCAGCGCAGCGTCGAGGAGCAGGACCGCAAGGGTCAGCAGGATTACCTGGACGAGGAGATCTCTCGCATCGAGGTCGAGGCGCAGAAGTTCAAGAACGAGGAGGAGATCATCTCCCGCGAGGCCGAGGACGCTCACGCCTCCCGCAAGCGCGTGCAGCTCAGGCAGCAGCGCGTCGAGATCGAGATCCGCAACATCAAGCAGACCATGCCCAGGCCGGCCAAGGGAGAGCCACCCGTGGCCCGGGAGGTCCTGGCCCCCTACGAGAGGCAGATCGCCGAGAGGGAGTCCGCCCTCAAGGACATCGGTGCCGAGTTGACCCTGGCCGAGGAGAACGTCAAGGACGTCAACCGGAAGCTCGCCATGGCCCGCAACGCGGTCTCGGAGCAGATGGGCAAGATCTCCCTCGTCAACAGGAAGAAGGAGCAGATGGTCGAGAATGCCCGCCAGAGCGACGCGAAGGCCCAGGGCGAGTTCTACGACATGCAGTCCAGGCTCGAGGAGCTGTACAGGACGCTTGCCAGGACTGCCCTGGACGCTGGGAAGATCCCCGAGGGGATGGAGGGCATGGACGAGGTGATAACCGCCAGGATGGACGCGGAAGCGGCCCTCGGGGCGAAGCTGGAGCTGTACCGCGGAGCCATGGACTCCTACAGCCACTCCGATTTCGCGAAGGGGCACGTCCTTCTGGGCCTGGGAGGTGCGCTCGTGCTCACGCTGTTCATACTGATACTCGTCATCGCCCTGTGACGTCCGGCCGGGCTGTCAGGTCACATCCTCGACAGCCCTTCGGTCAGCTTTGCATATGTCGATGCGATGTGCTCGGGGACCGTCCTTATCTCCCCCAGAGCGGTCATGAAGTTGGTGTCTCCGTACCACCGGGGCACGAGGTGGACGTGCAGGTGCTCCTCGATCCCGGCTCCGGCGGCCTCCCCCAGGTTGATGCCCAGGTTGATGCCATCGCAACGAAAGACGGTCTCGAAGAGCTTCTCGATGCGCCGGGCCTGGGCGAACACGTTGCGGTTCTCTTCGTCCGTGAGCTGGTGCAGCCGCTGCACGTGCCGGTTCGGCACGATCATGACGTGTCCGTTGTTGTACGGATACCTGTTCATGACGATGTACAGATCGCGCTCGAAGGCCAGAACCAGGTTCTGCTCTCTGCGCGCTTCTCCATCTGACAGGATCCTGCAGAAGGTGCAGCCCTTCTCCTTCTCCCCCAGGATGTAGTCGATCTTCCAGGGGCACCAGAGGGCTCTGTGTGTCATGGGGGTCGCTCCCCCGCGGATCACCGACCGGTCCCGGTCACTCGCCGGCCTTGTCGGGGGCCGCGTCCTCGGCAGGTCGATCGGTGTCGTCCTCGTCCTCGTCCGACTCCCGATCCGTTTCGTTCCCATCCAGGTTCTGCCCGTCATTCGACGACGACCTGCGCTCCTTCTCCTCGATCTCGCGCTCCGCGGTCGTCTTGGCCTCTCGCTCGCGCTCCGGCAGCTCCTTCACCGCTGCGCCCATCTTCTGCTTGATGAGCTCGCCGATGGTGGATGCGGGGCGCTGCGACAGCTTCTCGGCCTGCACGCGCCGGAACTCCTGCAGATCCTTCTCCTGCTCCTTGCCCGTGAGGGTCTTCATGGAGAGGCCGATCTTGCGGTCCGACGGGTCCACGGTGATGACCTCGGCCTTCACCACGTCACCGTCCTTGACGATGTCGCGCGGGTCCTTGACGTGCTGGTCGCTCATCTCGGACACGTGGATGAGGCCCTCGATCCCTTCCTCGATCTCGACGAACGCACCGAAGTCGGTCACCTTGCTGACCTTGACCTCCAGCACGCGTCCCGGGGGGTAGTCGCGCGGGATGCGCTCCCATGGATCGTCCGAGAGCTGCTTGATGCCGAGAGAGACCTTCTTCTCGTTGTAGTTGACGTTGAGGATGACGGCCTCGACGATCGCACCCTTCTTCACGAATTCGCTCGGGTGGTTGATCTTCTGCGTCCAGCTCAGGTCGCTCTTGTGAACCAGTCCGTCCACACCCTCCGTGATCTCCACGAACACGCCGTAATCCGTGATGCTGCGGACCTTGCCCTTGATCTTGTCACCCGGCCTGAAGTCTGCCGAGAACAGGCTCCATGGATCGGGCTCGAGCTGCTTGATGCCCAGGGAGATCCTCCGAGCCTCGGTGTCGATGTCGAGCACGAGGCACTCGACTTCCTGGCCGATGGCGAAGAGCTTCGCCGGGTTCTTGACCTTCTTGGTCCAGGAGATCTCGGACACGTGGATGAGGCCCTCGATGCCCTCTGCCAGCTCCACGAACACGCCGAAGTCGGAGATCATGACGACCTTGCCGCCCACCTTCTTGTTCTTGGGGAACTGCTCGTGGGCAGTGATCCACGGGTCCTCGTTGAGCTGCTTCATGCCGAGGCTGACGCGCTCGGTGCGGTCGTTGTACTTGAGCACCACGACCTTGACCCGGTCACCGATGTTGAAGAGCTGCGACGGGTGGTTCACCCGACCGTAGGACATGTCGGTGATGTGCAGAAGGCCGTCGATGCCACCCAGGTCCACGAACGCGCCGTAGTCCGTGATGTTCTTGACGATGCCCTCGACCACCGTCCCCTCGCGGAGCTGCTCCAGCGTCTTGCTCTTGAGCTCCTCGCGCTCCTTCTCGAGAATCACGCGGCGGCTCAGCACGATGTTGCCGCGCTTCTTGTTGAACTTGATGACGCGGAACTTGTAGGTCTTGCCCAGGTACTGGTCGAGATCGCGCGTCGGCTTGAGATCCACCTGCGAGCCAGGCAGGAACGCCTTGACGCCGCCGCGGATGGCGACGGCCAGGCCTCCCTTGACCTTCTGCGCCACGGTTCCCTCGATGATCTCGTCCTTCTCGCACGCGTCGCTGATCTCGTCCCAGACGCGCATGCGGTCGGCCTCCCTTTTCGAGAGCATCACGAGGCCGTCCTCGTCCTCGCTCCTCTCGAAGAGCACGTCGATCCGGTCTCCAACGTTCACCGAGATCCCACCCGGTCCCCTGAACTCGTCGATGGGGATCTGCCCCTCCGACTTGTAGCCCACGTCAACGATGACCATGTCCTTGAGCAGCCGAACGACTCGTCCCGTGACGATCTCGCCTTCACGCAACCTGTCCTCTTCCTTGCTCTTCTCCTCGAAAAGACTTGCGAAGGTGGCATCATCATCGCTGAACGGATCTGGGCTGGCGGGTCCCTGCTTGACTTCTGGCATGTAGATCTCTGGTGCTCCTTTCGTGTTCCAGCCTCTGGGGCCGGAAGCGTGGCGGATAATATTTACGCGGGTATATGAAGTCAATAGCTGGACGCGACGGCTGAGACCGCGTCCGGCTCACCCTCATACATCCCATGAGTGGTCATCTTTGACGGGTGATCCCGGACTGCTCCAGCCCTTCCAGGATCTCGTAGCAGTCCGCGACCTTCTCGCTCGCGCCGTCGATGAGCTCCATGGAGCTCTCGAGATCCTCCTCGGCCTTCTCCATGAGTCCGACGACCTTCGCGGCCTGCTTCTCGTCCAGCTCGGCATCGCCCTGAGAGTCGACGATCCCGGAGAGCTCCTCGATGCTCTCCCTGACGCTGTCGTGCTTGGCGTGGGCCCGCAGAAGGTCACCGTACGCCTTCGAGCACTTGTCCCGGGCCTCGCGCACCCTTTCGGACGTGATGGGCATCCGGTCCAGACTGTCGAGCTGTGGGCCGAGGTCCGCGGTGTCCGTCCTCGACAGGACGGTGAGCTGGTCCTTGAGCTCGAGGTACTCCTTCCTCTCGATCTCCGCCTTGTCCATGCATGCCGGGGCCAGACCGACGAGAAGCGCGCATGTGACCGCGAGGCTGGCCCCTTCCCGAGGCTTTGTGATACTCATTACCCTCGACGCCACGAGGCGACTATAACATGCTCAAGAGGCTCACGATACGCGACTACGTCTTGTTCGACCGCCTCGATCTCGATCTCGGAGAGGGTCTGAACGTCATCAGCGGCGAGACGGGCGGGGGAAAGAGCAACCTCACGACAGCCCTCGGCCTGCTCGCGGGCGGTCGCGCCAGGCGCGACCAGATCAGGAAGGGCAGCGACACTGCCGTGATCGCCGGTGTCCTCGAGGTGCAAGGCAGAAGCCTGCTGGTGGAACGTACACTGACCGTCCAGGGTCAGGGCCGCTGCACCATCGACGGGCAGCCCGCGAGCCTGGCGGCGCTCCGCGAGGCGGTCGGCGACCACGTCTCCATCAGCGGCCAGCACGACCAGATGTCGCTCGTCGATCCCGATACCCACCGGCGGATCCTCGACGAGTTCGGCGGGCTCGACGATCTGCGCGAGGCCTATGCAGGAAGCTTCGAGAGATCGAGGCGGCTCGCGGCCGATCTCGCCAGTCTGCGCGCGGCCGGGAAGGACAGGGCGTACCGCCAGGAGTGGCTCTCCCACCAGATCCGCGAGATCCGCGCCCTCGACCCGGTGCCGGGCGAGGACGAGTCCCTCGATCGGGACATCCGGATGCTGGCCAACGCGGAGCGCATCTCGGGCGCGCTCGCCAAAGCCGCGTCCATCCTGTACGAGTCCGAGGGATCCTGCACCGAGTCCATGGCCGTCGCGGAGCGCGAGATCGAGGATGTACGGGCGTTTCTCTCGGAAGCGGGAGGCTGGCTCGCATCCATCGCGGAGGCCCGCACCCTCGTCGAGGAGGCGGCCCGCGCCATCTCGTCGCGTCACGAGTCGATGGACATGGATCCTGCCGCGCTGCAGTCCAAGCAGGAGCGCGCCTTCGCGCTCCAGGGGTTGAAGAAGAAGCACGGGCCCGGCCTGACGGATGTGATCGAGAAGCTCGCATCGATGGAGCGCGAGAGCGCCACGCTGTCGGACCTCGGCGCCGCCACGAGAGAGGCCGAGAAGGCCCTCGCCGCAGAAGCTCTGCGTGCCCGAGAGCTGGCAGGAAAGCTCACCGGAAAGAGACGCAAGGAGGCGTCGAAGCTCGCCAAGCGCATCGTCCTGGAGCTCGCCGACCTGGCCTTCGACCAGGTGATCCTGGACGTCGTCGTTGCGCCTCGCCCGCAGTCCTCGGATCCGCTCTCGGGCCTTGACGAGACAGGAGCGGACGAGGTCCGCTTCATGTTCGGCCCGAACCCCGGCGAGGACCCCAAGCCGCTCGAGCACATCGCCAGCGGAGGCGAGCTGTCCAGGGTGTTTCTCGCCATCCGCGCCGCTCTGGGCCGAGCCCGCAGGGAGGGCCTGCTCGTGTTCGACGAGGCGGACACGGGCATCGGAGGCAAGGTGGCGGACGCTCTCGGGCTCAAGCTGCACATGATCTCGCGCACGCGACAGGTCCTGTGCGTGACGCACCTCGCCCAGATAGCAGCATACGCGGACGTCCACATCCTGGTGGACAAGGTCACGGACAAGAAGCGCACGACGTCGAGGGCGAGATCTCTCGACGACGAGGGCCGTCGCGACGAGATGGCAAGGATGCTCGGCGGAGAGAGGATCACGGCCAGGTCGCGCGACGCGGCCTCGGAGCTTGTCGCTCTCGCACGCAGCAGGATGGAGAAACCAAGGTGAAGCTCGACGACAGACGCATTTTTCTGGCCAGGGTCGGGATCTTCGAGAAGTGCAAGAACAGCGACCTGAAGGCGCTCGCCAGGAGCTGCGATGAGATGGTCTTCGCGGCCGGCGACGTGATCTGCCAGCAGGGCGAGAAGGGCGCCGCGCTGTTCCTCCTCATCGAGGGGGCCGCCAGGGTCGTGGAGGAAAAAAAGGACGGCGAGATCCCGCTCGCGGAGATAGCCGCGGGAGACGTCGTGGGAGAGCTCAGCGTGATCGACGGAGAGGTCCGCACGGCCACGGTCCGCGCGACGCAGAAGACGACCTGCCTGGTGCTCACGTCCTGGGACCTGAGGGCGACCATCCGCAGCAGGCCCGAGATCGCCCTGGACATCCTGCAGATGGTCATCGGCAGGTACCGCTCGCTGGCCGACAAGCTCAAGGAGCGATAGCCTTCCGGCTACATCCTCGCCGTGTCGAGGCGCCGCGCCATCACCTCCGACCACACCATGCCTGTCTGCTCCATGTCGCGCCTGACCGCGTCGCGATCGTAGCGGACCCGATGGATGACGCATTCGAGGCGGTCCTGGAGCGTTGCGAGAAGCGCCCACGACGGCTCCGGCACGCCGTCGTAGGGATATCCCACGGACCCATCGTTGATGACGAGCACGCCACCCGCGCGGCGGATGATGGGGACATGCGTGTGGCCGCACGCGAAGGCACCCATCTCGATCCCCTCGAACATGCTCGCCAGCGCCAGATCGGGCGTGTCCGGGTGGATTCCCACCCAGTCCGAGCCCGGCGACGCGTGCTCGATCTCGATGACGTGTCCCGGCACCTTGAGGGTCCCGGCCCTTCCCAGCTCGAGCAGATCGTCCAGCCTCTCGTCGCCGATCCGCTCCATGGTCCAGCGCAGGGCAGGGGCCACCCTGGCGATCGCCTCCTCGTCCCAGGGGCCTTCCGGCTTCTCGCGGACAAGTCCCATCCACCTCTCCGTGTTGCCCTGGATCGTCATGAGGTTTCGGATGGCATCGAGCCTGTCCATCACCTCCAGGGGCCTCGGCCCCAGCGCCACCATGTCACCCGCGCACACGATGGCGTCGACGCTCATCTGCGCGATGTCGTCCAGCACGGCCTCGAGAGCCGCGACGTTGCCGTGGATGTCCGAGATGAAGGCGATCCGCATCAGACGACCTCCCTGATGTTCTCGACCGTTCCACCCCACGTTATATCGGAAGGCCACGCTCCTGGATAGCGCCGGGACTTGAGGGAGAAGCGACGACCTGATATCAATGGCGACCATGAAGGTCGAGCATTCGGAGAGGCTGGGCGCAATCCCCCCGTACGCCTTCGCCGTGGTCAACAGGAAGGTCCAGGACCTGCTCGGGCAGGGCGTCGACGTCATCGACATGGGCGTTGGCGACCCGGTCCGGCCGACCCCGGAAGTTGCCAAGAAGGCGTGCCGCACGGCCATCGACACGTTCGATTCCTATGGCTACCCCCCCTACGAGGGTACTCTGGAGCTCAGGACCGCCGCTGCCTGCTACATGGACAGGATGTTCGGAGCGAAGCTGGATCCGGAGCGGGAGATCCTCGTCACGGCGGGGTCCAAGGAGGCCATCTTCCATCTCCCCGCGGCACTCGTGAACCCGGGCGACACCGTCCTCGTGCCGTCGCCGGGCTACGTCCCTTACTATCGTGGCACCCTGTTCGCCGGAGGCCGCTGCCTGTGCTTCGAGCTCCGGGCCGAGGACGGTTTCCTCCCGTCGCCCGGTCACATCGCCAGTCTCATCGACGGGTCGACGGCTGCCGGCTCCCCTGTCAGGCTCCTGTGGCTGTGCTACCCCAACGCGCCCACCGGAGGGCTGGCCACTCGCGAGTTCTTCGACGGCATCCTCGAGGTGACCCGGCCGAGGGGCGTCGTGCTCGCCTCGGACGAGGCCTACGCCGACTTCGTCTGGGATGGGGGCGCGCCGGTCTCCGCCCTGCAGTCCGGGAGCGAAGGCCTCATCGTGTTCTTCTCCCTGTCCAAGAGGAGCAACATGACGGGCTACCGCATCGGATG
Organism: Myxococcota bacterium; assembly: GCA_041309365.1. GTDB lineage: Bacteria > Myxococcota_A > Polyangia > DRWM01 > DRWM01 > JAFDER01. The sequence goes on along the minus strand of JBFYZU010000325.1, from coordinate 4,259 downwards.
GGCGGCAGGCGATCCGGCCATCGTCGGGCTCCTCGGCAAGGTGAAGGTGAACCTCGACTCGGGGTCCCCGTGCTTCGTGCAGTCGGCCGCGGCCGCCGCCCTGGCCGACGAGGCTCACGTGGACGCCATGCGGGCCGAATACCTTTGCAACAGGGACGTGCTCTGCGACGCGCTGGCGGTCACGGGCCTCACGGGGACGAGGCCGAGAGGCGCACTGTATGTCTGGCAGAAGGGACCCGACGGCATGACCTCCCAGGAGCTGTGCGAGAGGCTGCTCGCGCCCGACATCGCCGTGGCCGCACTGCCCGGCGAGGCGTTGTCCTTGGCCCTGCCGGACGGGCGAATCCCTGGCGCCGGCCACGTGCGGTTCTCGCTCACGGCCCACCCCGAGAAGGTCGTGCTCGCCGCGCGGCGGATCCGTGAGAACCTCAGGCTGTGACGGGTGGTTGACCAGGCCGGGAGCGTAGCTTATTGATGTCGGTACCGATGCGCACACACGAGAGCATCAAGCAGTACGTCTCGACGGGCCGTGAGGGGCCATGCGCCCTCTGCATCGGCAACTTCGACGGCGTGCACCTCGGCCACCGTCACGTGATCGGCACCTGCATACGGCACGCCCGCAGGATGGAGCTCGCCACGGTGGTCCTCACGTTCGAGCCTCATCCGCTCCAGGTGCTCCGTCCCTCGGTGGCACCCCAGAGGATCACGACTCCCGTCAAGAAGGCGGCGCTTCTGGCCTCGACAGGGCTATCCCATCTCGTCTCCCACCCCTTCGACCGGGAACTGGCTTTGCTGCCGGCAGAGCGGTTCGTCAAGACCTTCATCGTCGATCAGCTCCAGGCCAGGGTGCTCGTGGTGGGGTCGCGCTTCCGCTTCGGTCGCGATCGCAGAGGCGACGTGAAGATGCTCGTGGCCATGGGCCGCGAGCTGGGATTCGAGGTCCGCACCGCCAGGGGCTACAGGCTCGAAGGCGAGGTCGTGTCGTCCCGCCACGTCCGCAAGCTCATCGGAGAGGACGGCGACGTGTTGAGGGCCGGCCGCCTGCTCGGCCGCTTCCACTCGGTCGGAGGGCTCGTGGTGAAGGGAGAGGGCAGGGGGCGTCTGCTCGGGTTCCCCACGGCCAACCTCGACCGGATGGCCGAGATCCTGCCGGCGCCCGGCATCTACGCGTGTCGCACGGTGGTCGAGGGCCTCACCCTGCCTGCGGCCGTGCACGTGGGCCCCAGGATGACCTTCGACCAGGTCAGCACCGTCGAGGCACACGTGGTCGGCTGGGACCACGGGCGCGACCTCTATGGCGAGAGGCTCGAGGTCGAGTTTCTGTCGAGGCTCCGTGATCCCGTGAAGTTCGTCGACGCCGACGCCCTCGTGCGTCAGATCCGGCTGGACGTCGAGAGGACGGTCGAGACCGTGAAGACGCCTCCCGCCATCGAGGCCAGGCCATGAAGCGCGAGATGCTTTTCAAGCTTCCACCCGAGGCGCTCCGAGCCCTGGCCCGCAGGAAGGGCTACCCGAAGGATGCGAGCCAGGCCAATGATGACGTGGTCCGATGGCTCGTCGATCGCTACGTGGAGGACATCTCTCGCACCGCACGTGAGCGCGGGGCGTCCATCGTGGATCTGGCCCACAGCTCCATGGGCAAGATCCGCAGGAAGCTGCCCTTGTCCATGCGGGGGCCTGCCGCACCGGACCTCTCCGGCACCGGAGCGGTACGGGGAGGGTCCGAGGACGCGTCCGGACCGCAAGGGCATGCCGAGGACGTGCCGTCGCTGCCGGCGGATCCCGCGCTCAGGACCATGACCCTCGCGCGCGTGTACGAGGATCAGGGAATGGTCGAGCAGGCCCTGGCCGTGTACCGCGAACTCTTCGAGCGGGAGCCCGGCAACGAGGAGGCGCGCCAGTCGATCCGCAGGCTCGGGGGGGATGGTCGAGACAACCCCCCCCCTTTCGACCAGGCAGGGCCGGCCGTGGGCGCTGACGCCTACAAGCCCGCATCCCTGCCATCCCCGGTGCCGGAGCTGCCGCTCGATGCCCTTGACCTCTTCGAGCTTCCCGGCACCCACGGCGTTGACGAGGCCGTGCTCGTGATGGTCACGCCAGGTGCTCTCTACGCCTGCTGGGAGGTGACGGCAGCCACACTGGCGAACGCCCGTGACGTCCTGTCCGACCCAGAAGCGCGGCTGGAGCTCCGGATCCAGAGGATCGGGATGGGAGCATCCGGTGCCTCCACCGAGGTCAAGGCCTGCGTGCCCGTTCCAGACCCCGCCGGCGAGCACTTCTTCAAGGGCATGGCCCCGGACTCAACCTACGTGGCCGAGCTTTTCGTGAGGTCCGTGCGGGCCGCCGATCGCTTCGTCCCCGTGCTGAGGTCCAACGTGACGGCCACCCCCCGTGCCGGCTCATCGGACAGGATCGACGAGCTCTGGATGCACGTGGACCAGCGCCCCCTCGACCAGCGGTCCTCATCCATCGTCCCTCCGGCCATCACCTCGGTGAGCGGCATCGGCGCGAAGGACATGGCCATGCTGAGGCTGCGCCAGCTCGGCCCCGAGGAGTACTCCAGGCTGACCGGCCTTCCCCCCGGGTCGCTGGCATCGCTCGTCGGCTCGGTGCCGGCCGTCCCGGATGTGGACCCGTGCGATCTGCCGTCGAGCGGCGAGCTTTCTTCCTCTGGCTCCATGCGATGAAACCTCTTGCGTTGTTCGACGGTTGGATATAAGTTGTAAGAGAATCTCGTCCCGTCGTGGGGATCCGAGGGCGGGTGGTCAAATGATGGACGACACCAAGATCAACGGCTACACGGGCGTGAAGGTGTTCTCGGCCACCAAGGCCAAGGAACGGGACGAGATGGGAGACCTCATCACGAGGTGGCTCAAGGCCAACCCGGGCCGCGATGTCGTGCACAGGGTCGTGACGCAGAGCTCCGACAAGGAGTTCCACTGCCTCACCATCACGCTCTTTTACAGGGAATCGTAGAGGATCCCTCCATCGCACCAGCGTGGATCCCTGCTCAGATCGACTGCAGCGCCTCTGCCTGGAAGTGAGCCCGAAGCTCGTCCAGCACGTCCTCGATGTTTCCGGCCATGAACGACTCGATGTTGTGCCTCGTGTAGCCGATCCTGTGATCCGTCACCCGGTCCTGCGGGAAGTTGTAGGTCCTGATCTTCTCGCTCCTGTCGCCTGAGCCCACCTTGGAACGGCGATCGGCGGCGATGGCGTCGTCGCGCCTGGTCCGCTCGAGATCCAGCAGCCAGGAGCGAAGGATCTTGATGGCCTTGGCGCGGTTCTTGTGCTGCGATCGCTCGTCGCGGCAGTGCACCACGAGGCCGGTCGGGATGTGCGTCATCCGCACCGCCGAGTCCGTGGTGTTCACGTGCTGGCCTCCCGCGCCGCTGGCCCGCATGACGTCTATCTTCAGGTCCTTCTCCTCGATCTTCACCTCGATGTCGTCCGCCTCGGGCATGACGGCCACCGTCGCGGCCGAGGTGTGGACGCGCCCCTGGCTCTCGGTCACTGGCACGCGCTGGACCCTGTGCACTCCGCTCTCGTACTTCAGCCAGCCGAACACGTCCTTGCCCTGGATTCCCAGGACGGCTTCCTTGATGCCGCCCGACTCGGTCTCGCTGAGGTTCATGGTCTCGACCTTCCAGCCGCGCTCGTCCGCGAACCTCATGTACATGCGCATCAGCTCTGCCGCGAACAGGGCCGCCTCGTCCCCACCCGTGCCCGAACGTACCTCGACGAGCGCGTTCTTGGCGTCCAGCGGATCCCGGGGCACGAGCAGATGCTTGAGCTTTGCCTCGATCCTCTCGAGCTCCCCCTGCAGCCTGGGTATCTCCTGTCGCGCCATGTCGCGGATGTCGGGATCGGAGTCGCCCAAAAGCACGCGGCTCTGTTCCAGCTCCTCGCGGTTGTGGCGGAAGGTCCGGTAGGTCTCGACGACCTCGACAAGCTCGGAGCGCTCCTTGCCCAGCCTGGTGAACAGGCCGCGGTCGCCGATCACGGCTGGATCGTAGAGCTTCTCCTCGATCTCGCCGAGGCGCTTCTCGAGGGAGTCCAGCTTCTCGAACATCTGGGTGGATCAGGCCTCGCTGGTCTTGGTCTCGGGCTCGGGCTCGGGCTCGGGCTCGGCCGCCTCCTCGCCCGATTTTCTCGCCGCGGCCCTGTCCTTCTCGAACTGCTCGTACTTGCGGCGGAAGCGCTCCACGCGGCCCGCGGAGTCCATGATCTTCTGCTTGCCCGTGTAGACCGGGTGGCAC
>JBFYZU010000324.1:0-10927 GCA_041309365.1 Myxococcota bacterium | reverse complement strand
TTGCCAGTCACGAAACGGGGAATTTCGCGGGAGGTCAAGAAAGCCGGGGGCTTGCGCAAAGACGTACTCCCGTACGCCGCACAGGCGAACCCGAAGGCTGACGCCGAGATCGCGTGAAGGGCCATTTCAAAATGGCAACCGGGTGGCGAACCGATCGCAAGCAGGTTTTAGACGATGCGAGCATCTTGAAAGAGCGGGTGACGGAGCGCATCAACGGGGATCAGCCGCCGGCGCGGCAGGGACCACAGTCCAGCTTGCAGCTCATGCAGTCCTCGAAAGAACCGCACACGCCATCGCCGCAGCCGGGCGCGCAGGAGCCGCAGTCCGCGAAGCACGTGTAGCAATCCTCGGCGCCGTAGTTCTCGCAGGCGCCGTCGCCGCATACGGACGAGCACCACCCGCAATCCATGGGGCACACCCCGCACCACTCCATGGGGCCGCACACGCCGTCGCCGCACACGGGCGAGCAGCTGCCGCAGTCGCTCGAGCAATTGGAGCAGGTCTCACCCAAATCACATATGTAGGGATCCACGCCGCATGTCGAGGTACCGCAGACCCCGCAATCCACCGGGCAGTAGGTGCAGGACTCCCAGTAGTGGCAGATCCCGTCGCCGCATTCCCACATGGTCGGGCACGTGCCGCAGTCCACGCGGCAGACGTGGCAGTCCTCGCCGGCCGAGGGATCGCAGCGCATGTCCCCGCAGCTCGGGCAGGAGCCGCAGTCCGCGGGGCACGAGATGCAGCTCTCGAGCAGAGAGCACACACCGTCGCCGCAGCTCACCGGGCAGGGTCCGCAGTCGTGCGGGCAGTCGCGGCAGCTCTCTGTGGCGCCACAAATGCTGTCGCCACATGTTGGCATGGTCACGCAGGCTCCACAGTCGGCCGGACAGTTACTGCAGCTCTCGTACCCTGCGCACACGTCGTCGCCGCAAGGGCAGCCGCCACAGTCGGACGGGCAGGTGGAGCAGTCCTCCGACACGGGGTAGCCCGTCTCGCAGACCCCGTCGCCGCATGGCGACGAGCAGATGGTGCAGTCATCGGGGCAGTTCTGGCAGGTCTCGTGTCCTTCGCACACGAGATCGCCGCACGATGCCGGGCACGCACCGCAGTCGGAGGGGCACGAGGTGCAGCCTTCGGTCACCTCGCAGAGCCCGTTGCCGCACACGGTCGGGCACGCGCAGTCCATCCAGCACGTATCGCAGGTCTCGCCTCGATCGGCCGTGCACATGCCGTCACCGCAGGTACACCCGTAGCAGTCCACGGGACAGGACGCGCAGTCCTCGCCCGGGTCGCAGGAGGCGTCACCGCAGGCAGGGCAGATCGACCCGCAATCCTCGGGGCATGTGATGCACGTCTCGCCTCCCTGGGGCTCGCAGGTGTCGTTGCCGCACGAGGGGCAGTTGCCACAATCCAGCGGGCAGAGGAGGCAGTTCTCGTTTGTCCACCACCTGTCGCAGGTGCCGTTCCCGCAGATGCAGTCGCAGTCCGCCGGGCAGGTGTCGCAGGTCTCGGCGAGCTGGCAGATGGCGTCTCCGCAGGTCGGGCACGGCCCGCAGTCGACGGGGCAGGACGTGCAGTTCTCGTCGCCGATGCCCTGGCACACGCCATCGCCGCAGTTGTAGCAGAGCGTCCAGTCGAGGGTGCAGTCCGCATTGCAGCGCATCGTGCCGCCGTTGTACCCCGCGCCGACGGTGCAGCTCGCTGTGCCCAGATCTGTACCGTCGCACGCCTCGGTTCCCTCCATCGTCCCGTTGCCGCAGATGAAGGAGTAGCACTCGCTCGTGTCGAAGGTGCAGTCCGAGTTGCAGCCCAGAATCCCGGCGTCGAAGCCCACGTCCTGGCACTGCACTTCCAGCACTAGGCCGTCGCAGTCCTCGCCTTCCTCCACGATGCTGTTGCCGCACTCGGTCGCAGAGCAACCCGAGGTGTCGAAATCGCAGGAATCGTCACACTCCAGGTCACCGCCGGCGAAACCCTGGCTCAGGCAGGTCGCACCGCCGAGCTGGTCAGTGTCGCACTGCTCGCCGAACTCCAGCTCGTTGTTGCCGCACTCCACGGTGCCCGTGCACAGGCTCACGTCGTAAGTGCAGGCATCGGTGCAGGAGAGCTCGCCGCCGTCGAAACCAATGTCCGAGCAGCCCTGACCTCGCAGGTCCGCTTCGTCGCAGTCCTCGTCGCCGGTGGCATCGCCGTCGCCGCACTCGTCGATGGTCGTGCAGCCCGACGGGTCGAAGGTGCAGCCCGAGGCGCACTGGAGATCGCCGCCATCGTATCCCAGCGTGATGCAGGTCTCGTCGTCGAGATCCGTGCCGTCGCAGTCCTCTGGATACTCCACGCTGTCGTTGCCGCACTCGGCCGTGCCGGTGCAGCCCATGACGATGAAGGTGCACTCGGCGCTGCAGGCCAGATCGCCGCCCACGAGACCAAGGCTCGTGCAGCTTGCGCCGTTCAGGTCATTGGTGTCACACTGCTCGCCTTCGTCGCGCACGCCATTGCCACAGCCCTCGGTCGGCTCGAATTCCTCCAGGCAAGCCGTCATTGAGACAGCTACCAGCACACACACGTGAGTGGATACATACCTCATCTGGCTCCTCCTTGGCTGGCCGACCGGATCGAAATAACCCGTCTGCCCGATAGTGCCACAGTCTAGGCCGAGATCGGATAGGAGTCCACATGGCTCGAACAGCACCGCTTGCACGACCAGCCTGAGCATCTTAAGTGTCCAGAATCATGGAAAGCACGGTGAGGGAAAGCGATGCGACCGAGAAGGAGACATGGAGAGTCCTGAGCGCTCGGACCGTTCGCGAGATCGTGGAGAGTTTTCCGTATCCCCTCTTCGTCGTGGACGAGGACGTGAGAATCCTCGAGTGCAACGAGGCCGCGCAGAAGCTCGTGGGCGCGGGTTCGGGGTACCTGCTGCGCAGGAAGGGAGGCGAAGTGCTCGGATGCATCAACGCCCTGGGCGGGGGCAAGGGTTGCGGTTCGTCTCCGGCGTGCGCAGGGTGCGTGATCCGGGGTTCCGTGGGCGAGGCAATGGCCAACAGGAAGGTCTCTCGCGCAAAGGCACGACTCGAGCTAGTTGACGGGAATGGCAAAAGCTCGGAGCGCTTCATGCTGGTGACCGCGTCACCACTCGAGACGCCCGGACATGACAGGGCAGTGCTGCTCATGCTCGAGGACATCACCGAGGTCGTGCGACTCAAGTCCCTCCTATCCATGTGCGCCGGGTGCAAGAAAATCAGGGACGATGAGAACTACTGGCGGGATGTGGAGAGCTATCTCCAGCAGCACCTCGACGTGGAGTTCAGCCACGGACTGTGCCCAGAATGTGTCGAGAGGCTTTACCCGGAGTACGCCTCCAAGCTGCGATGATCATGGAATAATCCAACCAGTTGGCAGAAGTGCGGCGGCGAGGGGGTATGAGGATACGGCCCTCTGTGATATAGGAGCCGGCCGACAAGGGCCGGTCAACAGGCCTGTACTACATACGGGAGAAGATGGACGGTCACCCAACCCAGGGCATGGAAGCAAGGCTGCCAAGCGTACCGCCGTCACGCTACGCCGTGGGCGAAGTGGACGGCCACCGGGTCATCGTTTGCCTGCAGGCGCCCGGGGTGTACCTGCACGTGGAGCGGGGGCTCATGGTCACGGAACAGCAGAGGCTCGGGTTCGCATCCAGGACTATCTTTCTGGACGGCGTCTTCGATGGACCGCCGTTCTACGACAACACGGCCAGACAGTACTCCCTGGATCACCACACCGGGTGTGTCAGGCCTTTTACCCTGGCCACGTGCGAGCAGGCGGCCGTGATGCTCATGCAGGGCTTGCCTCTGGGAGAGGAGCCCTGGCACGTGTACGCCAACGAACCGGACATGGACACCCTGCTGGCTTCGTGGCTCCTACTCAACCACGGGCTTTTGATGCAGAACGAAGGGCGGCTCCTGTGGGACGTGATGCCTCTCGTCCGGGTCGAGGGGGTCATCGACGCACACGGCCTGGGCATGGGCCAGCTCTCCGCCCTGCCAGAGCTGGTGTACAGGGAGCATCGCCAGAGCATCGACAGGCTACTGGAGCGTGAGAAGCACTACAGGACAATGGGGGACTGGAGCAGCATCGATCTGCTCGGCTACACGCACGAGATGCTCGATGTGCTCGACAGGCTCCTCTTGCCTGGGGAGCAACTGGACGAGGATGCAGTCCTCGTGGAGCTCCGCCAGGGAGTGCTGGAAGGCAACAAGCTGGCAATCCTCTGCCGTTCCTCGCAGGGGATCTACGAGGCCGAGCTCGTGCTCAAGGAGCGTCACGGCAAGAAGCTGGCGATCATCATCCTGGACAAGGGGGCCGGCAGCTACACACTCAGGCTCAGCGACCCTTTCCTGGAGCACGATCTCAGGGTCGTGTACCCGGCTCTCGACGTGCAAGACCCACTCGTGGATATGGACGAGAGGCCAGATAACCTCTGGGGCGGGTCGGGCCGCATTGGAGGCTCACCGAGGCAGACCGGGAGCGGCCTGTCGGACAACGAGGTGCTCGACATCATCCTGCAAACCCTGGCCTGAAAATACGCACCTGGGGATCGGCGCACACGATGCCCGAGCCCGAGACCCAGGTCGGGACCCAGGACATCGTGGAAAGACATCACTGTTGAGGTATAATCCGGCCATGAAGCACATCTCGAACACACCATGCATCCTGGCTCTGGTCGTTTCCCTGGCGGCATGCACGACCGAGTTCTCCTCGCCCGGGGACGCCCTGGAAACGGGACCAGACGTGCCCTTGGACACCGCCGTGGAGATCATCCCCGATGGCATGCCGGACATGCTCGTCGATCCGGGCGACGTCATCTACGATACGCAGCCGGACGGGCCGCCTCCATTTTTCGCTTCATGCGCGGGACTGGGAGAAGGCTTCTACGTCCCTTTCCCGGACGGTGCGGGGTTGCCATGGGGTTGCGATACGGATCAGTGCGACCACCTGAACCTGTGGCTCGACTTCATTGAAGGCCGTCTGGTTGCCATCGTGGCGGCCGAGAACAGCTACACGACGCCCGTTTCCCGTCAGGTGTTCGCCTGGATCATCGATCCGGGGACCTCGACCGTCATCCACTCGGGCGAGATCTTGCCCGAGGACCCGTCCATTTCCTGGAACCTCGACGTGTCGGGGGGATCGCTGGTGGCGGGCGCACTGGCGGCCAGCGTGATCGTGCCCGTCAGGAGATGGGAAGGAGGCACGACCCCCTTGGAGCAGAACCTGCGGGTGATCTCGGTGTGGGAACAGAGTGGCTTTCTGGAATACTCGCAGCACGATCTTTTGTCCAACGTGATGCCGTCCGGTGAAGACGGGATGCTGACCCATCCGCGGGCCATCCGGATCCCAGGTGGCGACGAGTACTCCGTGTTCGTCATGATGGAGGAGGATGGCCCTATCTTCATGCTCAACCAGCTCTACGGGGCAAGCTTCTCGGCGGCGGAGTGGGCGAACCCGATGTTCCACACGAGCTTCGCCCTTGGATTCCAGGAGCTGGAAAGCACGAGGCTGCGGACTCACTTGCCATTCATGCCGGCTCACTACCAGGACCGCGTGGTCATGCCCTACATGGAGCTGGACATGGACGTTGACATTGGAGCCTACCACTCCGGCATCTGGGCCATGCCGGAGATCATCGATCCGGGCGGACCGGAGCGCGCCATCGAGTTTCCACTGAGCTCGAGCTGCTCGTTCGACGGAATGATCGGCGGCGCCACATTCCCGGACAGGGACACATACGGGATCGCCGCTCTGTGTGGCGAGTCCCGCTTCGGCATGACGGGCATCGACCCTCCCTTCACGCTCAACTCCGCAGTGGTCACGGGCCTCGAGCCAGGCATGGACATCGAGGGAACGGCCATCATGGACATCGAGTCGGATGCACCGTTTCGCGACATGGAGTTCGTGAGCTTATCCTCCACGAAGGTCATGCATGACGGCAACCTCGGCGTGTACCACTACGCCGTTATCCTGTACCCTCCCGACGAGCCTGCCCAGTTCTCGATCGCCACGTTTCGGGAGGACGGCACCCTGGCCAACCCGGATAGCTACCGGTTCGAGTTCGACTCGGGCTCATGGGTGATGCCCGCGGCGGACGTGGCACTCGATCCCGTGCTGAGCATCATCTACATCGCCAACTTCGTGTACCCGACAGGCGGCTACGGCTGGCTCGACGGGTTCTACATCAACAGCGTCAGGTGTAGCAGGGTGGATGGCTGATCGGCTCGACCCCTTTTCCCTCTTCCTCGCACACGCGACTCTTGTCAGAAACGAGCAGGGTGTTATGTTCGACAAGCTTTTCGATTCAAAGAGGAAAACAGGGGCGAGGATACCTCTGGAACGGGAGAGTCGAGATGCGGATCGAAGTGCCCTACGGCAAGAGGACCGTGGAGATCAGGGTTGACGACGGCCGTGTGCTCGGCGTCGTGCATCCCAATCAGGTGAGCACGGGCGACCCGGAACAGACCATCGCCAGGGCACTTGCAAAACCGCTGGGTTCCCCGACGTTCCAGGAGTTCCTGTCGGGCGATGGAGACGTACTGTTCATCGTGAACGACGGCACACGACCGACGCCCACGGCACAGGTGCTCGGGATGCTGGCGCCCATGCTCGAAGGCGTGGCTGTGAGATTCATCGTGGCCACGGGAGTGCACCGCGCCCCCACCCGCGAGGAGTACGACTTCATCTTCGGGCCGCTCTACGAGAGATGGGCCGACAGGATCTTCGCACACGACGCCAGGCGCGACGAGGATATGGTCTATCTGGGTTCGTCCAAGAACGGCACCGAGATGTGGGTGAACCGGCTCGGGGTCGAGGCGTCCCGGATCGTGGTCATCGGGTCGGTGGAGCCTCACTACTTCGGCGGGTACACGGGCGGGCGCAAGGCGTTCTTGCCCGGCATCGCATCATATCGGACGATAGAGCAGAACCACCGTCACGCGGTAAGGCCGGAGCCCAGGGCCTTGCTGCTCGAGGGCAACCCCGTGCACGAGGACATGATCGATGCGCTGAGGACGGTGAAGGACAAGCGCATCTTCAGCATCCAGACAGTTCTCGACGCCGAGCGGAGGATCTACGCAGCCACGGCCGGGGATATCCACGAATCGTTCTACGCGGCCATCGAGGCGGCCAACGAGGTGTTCTGCGTGTCGGTCCCCGAGAAGGCGGACGTGGTGGTGAGCGTGGCGCCTTTCCCCATGGACGTGGACCTGTACCAGTCGCAGAAGGCCCTGGACAACGGCAAGCTCGCCCTCAAGGACGGGGGCATCCTCATCATGGTGAGCCAGTGCCGGACGGGGCTGGGTGAGCGCAGCTTCTTCGAGCTGCTTTCCTCGAGCGAGACACCCCAGGCCGCGCTGGACAGGATCGCCGCCGGGTACAAGCTTGGCTGGCACAAGGCCGCCAAGATGGCGGAGATCGCCCTTTGGGCCCATATGTGGGCCATGACGGATCTGCCCGAAGGCGAGGTGAGCGCGGCTTTCATGCGGCCCGTCAAGGACCTGCAGGCCGCCGTCGACGAGGCCCTCGACGAGAAGGGCCCGGAGGCCAGGGTCCTGTTTCTCATGGATGGTTGCATCACGGTCCCCATGATCGCGAATTGAACAAGCAGGTGGAGCGAGCATGATCGGCAAGGACATCGTCACCAGGCTCGAGGGCATCGTGGGTCAGGACCACTGTCGCACAGACGCGGCGGAGGTCTACGTCTACGGCTTCGACGGAGGCATTCACCACTACAACGCGGATGCCGTCGTGCGGCCTCGCACAACCACCGAAGTGCAGAGCCTCGTGCTTTTGGCCAACGAGAAGAAGGTCCCGCTCGTGCCACGCGGCGCCGGCACGGCCCTCTGCGGACAGACCGTGCCCGTAAGAGGCGGGGTCATCGTGGACCTCCAGCGAATGAACGACATCCGTGAGATCCGCGTGGACGGCATGTACGCCGTGCTGGAGCCTGGAGTGGTCTGCGATCACCTCAACGCTGCCCTCAAGAAGCATGGGTACTTCATCCCGGGACCGGCCTCCAGCGAGGTGGCGACCCTCGGAGGAATGGTTGGCACCAACTCATCCGGGGGTCAGGCCCTCAAGTACGGAGCGACGCGCGATTTCGTGCTGGGCCTCACAGTCGTCATGCCCACGGGCGAGGTCATCGAGACGGGCAGCAAGACCGCGAAGAACTCCGGAGGCTACCAGCTTGAGAAGCTCATGTGCGGCATGGAAGGAACCCTGGGGATCATCACCGGGATCACCCTCAAATACTACCCGCTGCCGAAGAAGCGCGCGGGCTGCGCCGCTTCCTTCGACGATCTCGAGAAGGCCGGCCAGTGCGTGGCCGCGGTCATCGCATCGGGGCTCGTGCCCTCGCAGATGGAGATCATGGGTGCGACGCCCATCAAGGCCGTCAACAAGGCCACGGGAATGGGGCTTCTCGAGTGTGATGGCATGCTGCTCATCGAGGTGGACGGCCACCCGGCTCAGGTCGCTGACGACATCGAGCGCGTGGGCGAGATCTGCAAGCGGACCGGCGCCATCAAGGTGGAGTACAGCGACGACCCCAAGAGGCTCGATCAGCTGTGGAAGGGCAGAAAGCAGATGATCCCGTCCTTGAGCAAGATCGAGGAGAAGTTCTCTACGGTCATGCTCGCCGACGACATGGCAGTTCCCATCTACAACGTCCCGAAGGCACTCGTGGAGTTCGAGCGCATCCAGAACGATTACGACATCTTCATTCCGGCGTACGGTCACGCGGGCGACGGCAACCTGCACACCAAGGTTCTCATGGACCCCACGAACCCCGACCACTGGCGCCAGGCCGAGGAGGCGGTCACCCGCATCTACGACGCTGTCCTGGCCCTGGACGGGACCACGACCGGCGAGCACGGCATCGGCATCACCAAGGCGCCCTTCTTCCACAAGGAGCGCGGGCCGGCCGTGAAGGTGATGGTGGACATCAAGCGAGCCCTGGACCCCAACGACATCATGAACCCCGGCAAGATAATGGACTGGCACGAGGGGTTCGTCACGCACCTGCGCTACCCGCTGGCCAAGCTCGCGGACAGGACACACCTGGCGAAGTACATCGATGCCATGGTGACCTGCACGAACTGCGGGTACTGCAAATCGGTCTGCCCCGCCTTCAAGAGCGTGGGATGGGACACCGGGACGGCGCGAGGCAAGGTCCTCATGTCCTACGGCGTGCTCTCGGGCGAGCTGCCGATGGACGAGAGCGTTGCCAATCGCCTGTTCCAGTGCATGCTGTGCGGGGACTGCGCGCGTCGTTGCCCTTCCAAGGTCAAGACCCCGGATCTGGTGCGCGCCGCCCGTGCCGAGGCCGTGGACGCCGGCTTCGCACTACCTGCCCAAACCGCAATGGTCGAAAACGTGCTTCGCACGGGAAACATCTACGGCGACGAGAACGTGCAACTCCCGAAGGGCGAGGGCGAGGCGCTGGTCTACGTCGGCTGCCAGTACGCCGCACGCCCCAACATCACCAAGCGCTACTTCAAGATCCTGGAGAAGCTCGGAATCAAGGCACGGGGCACCGGCACTCTTTGCTGCGGGTTTCCCATGGTAGCCCTGGGGTTCAAGAAGAGCTTCGACGAGTACCGAAAGCGATTCCTGGACGCCCACCCGACGAAAGAAATGATCGCCTTCTGCCCGAGCTGCACCATGTTCCTCAAGGAGGAGTACGGTTACGACGTCAAGCACATCATGCAGGTCATCGACGAGAAGCTCGACGGCATGGACATCAAGCCCGCCGGAGAGAAAATCACCTACCACGACCCCTGCGACCTGGGGCGGGGACTCAAGGTCTACGACCCTCCACGCAGTATCCTCAAGAAGCTAGGTTACGAGATCGTGGAGATGGAGCACAACCGAGACCAGGCCCAGTGCTGCGGTGGCGGAGGAGGCATTCTCGTCTCCGACACTGCCCTTTCCGCGCAGGTCGCATCGCGTCGCATCGCAGAGGCCGTGAACACGGGCGCAAGCGTCCTCACCACGGCCTGCGCCACCTGCGCCCAGACCCTGCGCGCGGCCTCGCAGAACGTAGAAGGAAAGCCGATCACGGTGCACGACATCAACGACATCCTCTGGAAGGCTCTCAAGTAGGATTCACTCGGGACGCATCTTCACGTAGAGGTGCAAGTCGGCCGTGCCGTCGACCTTGTGCCTCGTGGTCTCGTAGCCATCGGCCTTGACCTCGATGGAGTGCTCTCCAGAAGGGCCGTGGATGATCAGAGGCCTCTCCGGGTGCAGCACACCGTCCACGTACACGGACGCGCCTGGGGGCGCGCCCTCGATAGTGACCGTGACGGCATCGGGATGGGCCGCTTGGGTCTTCCGCTCGATGATCGTGACTTTCCGCTCGATGGCCGATACCTTGAGCACGATGAACACGGTCGACGTCGCCAGCACGACGAGCGCCACTCCCGACAGCACAAAGATCCATGGCTGGCCCAGTATAAATTTGCGCCTCGGGACATCCTTTCCCCCCTCGCGCAGTCGCCTGGCCAGCTCCCCGAGTTCCATGGATGAGTCCTTGAAAGCTTCGTCCTCGCCCTCGGGATCACCGATGAGCCCTCCGGAGAACCTGAAGGGGGCCAGCGCATCGATGAACGCCTTGGCGTCGGAGAAGCGCGACTCGGGATCCCACGCCATGGCCTTCATGATGATCTCGGCGAGTGCCTCAGGCAGCTTGCGGTGGGGCGAGAAGCTCTCTGGCCGCGGGGGCACGGCCAGTGTCTGGGCGCTCACGTACGACTCGTGATCCCACTCATCGAACCTCTTCTTGCCCGTGATCATGCGGTACAGGAGCACTCCCACCGAGAAGATGTCCGTTCGGTGGTCCACGCCCTTGCTGCACTGGGCCTGCTCGGGCGACATGTACCGCGGAGTGCCCATAACC
>JBFYZU010000323.1:0-4314 GCA_041309365.1 Myxococcota bacterium | reverse complement strand
GTGCCCACCCAGCCGCTCCAGGAGAGCCTGTGGTTGCGCGCGGTCAGGACATGCACGCCGTAAGCCCTTTGCACGTGAGCGACGTGGGCCGACACAAGTGCCGGCACGGCGTCCACTGATCCGGCGAACGCCGTGAGGTTGGTGTGCACCGCGAGCTCGTGCCCATCCGAGATCAACCTCGACGCCACCTCGGTCTCGGGATCGGTCAGCAGGTTGGCGCCTGCACGGAACTCCTCCTGCTGGGTCCCCGAGGTCAGGTAGAAGGTCATGGCTCCTGTCCCACCAGTTCGCGCCTTGACCTCGGCTGCCATGGAGACGAGAAACTCCGAGTCCGCGAAGTCCTGGTCCGCGGTGAGCACCATCACGCCGCTCGTACCGGGAGGCAGCGTTCCCACGACCGGCAGAGGCCTCGGCGACACGATCTCGATGGCATCGACGAGGAGCTTCACCAGCATGTCGGCGCGAGGCACACGATGATCGGAGGCGTTCGCCATCCTCGAAAACAGGTCGAGGGGCGTGATGCCCGAAATCCCATCAGTATCGCAACCGGCCAGCGTCGGATCGCCCTGGCGCAGGATCACCACGGCCTTCCCCACCTCGAAGCCGATGGAGGCCACGCGTCTGCCCTCCCCGGTCATTGCGACGGCCACCGGATCCCCATCCATGGTGGCGAGCACGTCCACGCCCTGGCCGCCCTTCATGGTCGTGACATCCACGGGCACGCGAAAGGGTGACTCTCCCGGCATGACCAGCATGGCGCTCGAAGCCGGACGCACGCGCACGGGCGCCGCCCCGTCGAGCAGGCTGGACGCGTCCGCGCCCACGACCACCAGCCCCCGACCTGCATCGAGGTGCGAGAACACGGCCGGCACGGCCGGAGACCGGCTCGATGCCCAGAGGATGACCGGAGCCTCGCTCTCCCCGTCGAGGGCATCCACATCCACTGCCGCGACACCTCCCAGCCCTGACTCGTCAAGCACCTCGACCAGATAGCCCTGACCGAGGGAGATCGTGGGATCGTCGAGCACGACGAGTACGGCTGCCTGCGCCCCTGCCGTGTGATCGAAGGCCCTGCCGGCCATTTCGAATATCTGTGCCTGCCTCTTGCCGTGACCACTTCCGGCAGCGTCGCTGCAACCCGGAGGGAGAGTTGCCATCATGCGCAGCGCCGCGGGATCGTCCGGGCCAGAGACGAGCTCGCGAAACAGCATCTGCAGATCCGGACGGGTGGAGCGGCAGTCGAGCCAGGCGAGGTCCGCGAGCATCTCCCATGCCCTGCGCCCGGCCTCCTTCGGCCCGAGGCCCCCGAGCACGGTGGCGGCCTCCTCGCGCCTGTCGAGCCAGTACAGGGTCTCGCCCAGGGCTCTCATCGCGTCCACCCTCTCGCGTTCGCCATTCGCCATATCCATGGCGATCCTGTACTCTCGCGCTGCATCTTTGAATCGTCCTTTTACCCTCAGCTCATCTGCCGAGATCATGACGGCTTCCAGAGGCCAGCCGCCTAGCACGCCCTGGCGTTCCAGCTCGTCGATGGCCATCGCAAGATCGCCCTCTCCCTTGTCGAAGTTGCGGAACAGCACGAGCCCGCCCGCGTGGGCCACGACCCTTATCCACGGCTTGCCTCGCGCGATCCGGAGCAACCCTCTTGGGCTGGCCACTCCATAGGCCTTCCTGTCCTTCTCCATGGCCTGGCGCACGTCCACGTACCCGCCGAGCCTCACGTTGCCCGCGTAGCGGATGTACGGGATGCGCGACACCTGCTCGAGATAGGACTCGTCGTCGGTCCACATGACAGCTGGCAGGCCGGAGTAGAACTGGATCGCCACTGGCATGATACCTATCAGGTGCACGTCCACGTCGCCCTGCTCGAAGGCGTCCTCGCGGAGCGCCTCTCCTATGGCCTTTTGCCCTGGCGATCCGTCCAGCACAGGGCCGAAGGGATCCAGGGTCCTGGCGCCCGACCACACGAACGCGAGAGCGCAGAGAGCCAGCGCCGCGAACCAGGTCGTGCGTCTTGCACGACTGCCCAATCGCGTCACCAGGGTCGTGGCTGCCACGGCCGACCAGACGGCGAGCATGGGCGCAAATGCGACGACGTAGAGGTCCTTCTTGGTCTCCGACACGGAGAAGACCACGAGGGGCACGAGCGCCATGATGGCCGCCGTCGCCACGGGCGACGAAGCGAGCGTCTCCTCGCCCTCGCCTTCGCGCCGCACCATCACGGCCAGCCTCCACAGTGTGACCACGAGCGCGACGGCCAGGCACGACAGGAGCGGCTTTTCCGTGGCCCAGAGATCGAGCACGTAGAACATGGGCCCGCCCGTCGACCATGGCTGGGCGTTCATGATCTGATCCGTGACGTGCAGCCTGTACTGGAAATCCAGGAAGACCTGAGCGTTGGCCGAGGCCTGGATGGCGTGCCAGGGCACGAACACCAGTGCTGCCACGCCAGAGGCGAGCAGCATCGAGGGCCGGAGCAGCCTCGCCCACCGCCCGCTCGCCACCATCCACACGACGAAGCCCGACACGCCCACGAGCCCCACCACGCTCTTGAGCATCACGCCTGCGCCGCAGGCCACACCGGCCACGGCCGCCCACCAGAGCGTCTGCTTGCCCTCGGTGCGATCCGCACGGATCAGGGCCAGAAGCGACCATGCGGCGCAGGCCGCCACGGGCACCTCCATGTAGTTGCGCAGGGAATATTCGAAAAATACACGCGTCCCCAGGAGCAGGAGCACCGCGGCCCAGCCTCCTGCCAGCGCCAGCCTCTCGCGCTCCTTGCTTCTGTCCGTATCCACGAGCTCTCGAACGAGCAAGAACACGGCCAGGCACGCCAGGATGGCGGCGATCGAGGCGGGAAGCCGCAGCGAGAACTCGCTCTCGCCCAGAAGCGCGGTCGAAAGCGCACCGGTCCAGAAGTGCAGAGGCGGCTTGTCGATGAACGGCACCCCGTGGACGGCGGGAGTGAGCAAATGCCCGTTCTCCCGCACGTCCCTGATGGCGTCGCCGTACAGGCAGTCGTTGTCGAACGGCAGGCTGCCCATCCAGGCGAATGGCAGGGTGACTGCGGCCACCAGAAGGACCACTGCGACAAGGTGCCGCCTGAGGCCCAGGCCCACCCAGCGGCCGAGGGCGCCAGTCCATTGATCCTTGAGGCTCATCGAAGTGCCGATGATACCAGCAACCAATAGCAGGCGAAAAGCCGTGCTGACTCTCAGAACACGCGCAGGCCGGCGAGCACGAAGGTAAGGCTGTTTAGAAGGAGGGTGTCGCGATCCACGTTGCTGGGCCTGTCCGTGTTGCCTCCCACGCCTCCGATGTAGCGCACCTCCAGAAACGGCGTCACGAGGACCGGCGTGGAGACCTCCACCCCGAATCCCACGCTCCAGCCTGCGCCCACCCAGTTCTCGTTGTCCTGCTCGATGCCGAACACGGTGTTGTAGCGTGCCGTGTACGTGCCCAGGCCGAGTGCAATGAGCGGGTAGACTCGCACCCACGGGTGAACCTGGATGGGGAACCTGGCACGAAAGCTCATCATGAACAGGATGCCGTTGTCGCAGGTTCCGCAGTAGGTCCAGGCCGTCCAGTCCGACCAAGAGCCTCCTGACGGCCTGCTTCGGGCCTGTGTATCGTCCACGTCGGGGAACGCGAACACGAACTCACCGCCGAGCGCCACCCTCGGGCTGACGAGGTACTCGCCGAAGATGCCGAAGCCACCTGCAGGGTCGAGCTGGTAACGACCCTGCCCATCACCCAGACTGGTCTCCGTGAACTGTGAGGCGCGCGACACGCCCATGAGAAGGAAGTACGCCCCGAACCCGCCCCTTTCGGTCACGTAGGGCGTGACCGCCTCGACAGGCCCTGCCGCAATCAAAAACGCGGCAAGCAATGGGCCGCAGACCATGTATCTCATGCGAGCACCTCTTGGATGGCTCAGTCTAGCACACCACTCGATCTTGGCGCACTCAAGGCCGTTGTCTTATCCGTGCACGCTCTGCGTGCGCAATCACACGCATGATGAAAGCACCAAGTCTCCGGGAAAACAGGCGTATTTCGTGAACTCGACGGTTTCGTTCCAGGGGCAAGACGTTCGACAGCACCCTTCTCGACGGTCTGGTGCACAATGCACGACAGTGTTCATGATCGTCGCGGTCACAGGCGGATCGGGTCATCTCGGAGCGAACCTCCTTGGCGACCTCGCCAGGCTAGGCCACGAGGTCACGGTGCTCGTACACCGCGACAGGAAGGCGTTCGAGGGGGTCTCGGCAAAGCTGTTGCGAGGGGACGTCCTCGAGCCGTCGTCTCTCGTCGCGG